>CAYWBJ010000124.1:0-54335 GCA_964456165.1 uncultured Gemmatimonadaceae bacterium
CCCCCTTGCCCCCCGGTTCCCCTTTCTTTTTTCCTTCTGTGTTTCCCCCCGGCCGGGGTTCCTCGTCTGGGCCCTCCCTTAAACTGCCTGGCCGGGCGCGCTGGGCCGCGCCACCTGGACACGCGCGTTGGGGTTCGTTGCGCGGATAGCGTATAGGCGCGGAGTTCCACTTCGGCGGTCCTGGAGAGCGAGAGCGGGATGACCGCGCTGCCGTTGACGGGACTGCCGATTACCAGAAGGAGAGCGGCTGTGAAGGTTCGGCTGCGGGCGGCGGCAGTGCTGCTGACGAGGTCACCCGATCATGCTCAGATTGCCCATTCCTCCATTCTGGCTTCGCTCAGACGCCTGCCCAGGCCGTCGCCCTCTGGTGGTTGCAGGTGGCCCGCAAGGAAGCGAAGCGGTTGCTCGCAGATGTCGCCGACCAGCAGTCCCGGGCCGACCAGGTCGGAGGAGACCGTGATGTTTCGGGCAGCGACGGCCAGGTGTACGAAGGCTGCCGTGCCGGGTCCCAGCTCGATCGTGCTGCCCAGCAGCGCGGCCACGCCCGCGGTCTGCGCCGCGTGCACCAAGCGCCGTGCCCGCAGGAGCCCGCCCCCCTGCGACGGGATGACGTTGATGACGTCCACCGCCTTGTGCGCGACCAGGGCTGCGCAGAAGCAGTCGTCGAGATCGGCAACGTGTTCGATAATGTCGACACCGCCGCCGACGCGGTCGCGGACACGCCTGCGGACTCCGGCCAGGGCTTGGGCTACCGCGTTCGAGTTAGCATCGATCTGCCGGGGGTTGTCGTTCGCCACCGACCGGTTGACCGCTAGGATCGGCGATTCGCAGGCGTCGATGCCGGCAGCGGCCAGGTCGGCCATTTTCTCGACTGCCTCATCCTCCTCCCAGACACCGCTGGCGTCGACGCGCAGGTAGACGTCGCGCCCAGTCAGTTCGCGAAAGAGCTTCACCCGCTCGATGTCGCGCTGATGATCGACTCCGACCTTGAACTTGAAGGCGGTGAATCCTTCGGAGAGTTTCCCGCGCACCTCGGTTTCGAGCAGGCCGAGCTCATCTGTCTTCGATATGTCGCCGCGCAGGTAGGCTACCCAGCAGACCTGAACCCGGCCGCGGCAGCGCCCTCCCAGAAGCTCGTAGACCGGCACGCCGTAGCGCTGACCAGTCAGGTCGAGGCAGGCGATCTCGACGCCGAACAGGGTCAGGCCGCGCAGCTCGGGATGGCAGTCCGGAGGCATCAGTTCGGCAACGCGGTCGTAGTGGGGCCGCCAGCGGTCGACATCGGCGCCGATCAACGCCTCGCCGAGCAGGTCGCTGGTGTCGGAGGCAGCCGGCGCGTCCATGCGCTTGGCGATGTCGGAGATCTCGCCGACACCGGTGATGCCAGCGTCGGTCTGCAGCTCGATGATCTGGTAGCGCGAGTGGTCGGGCTCAAAGAGCGCGTCTGTCCTGCGGTCGGCGACGTGGGTCTCGTAAATGCGGGGGATGGACACCTCACGCACGCGAACGCCCGTGATCTTCACTTGAGGCCCATTCCCTTCAGTTGCTTCTCGTCCGCATTTCGGCGAGCAAAGATCGCCTCTTCTTCCTCGTGGATCTCGCGCGCGGCCGCGGTGCTGGCGCCCTGCCGCTCGGGAACGAGCGGGTGGACCGCCGGCTCAAAGATGCACGGCGGCAGCTCGAGTTGTCGCATGCCGTCGGCAATGAAAGGCGAACTGAGCTCCGGGAAGGTGGAAAAAATCTTTGCGCTGGTCATGCTCTCGTCCGAGGTGTCAGCTTCGCGGCATCACGTGGCCGACAAAGAAGTCGGCGGGCAGGATGCTTCTGGTTTCGATGGCGTGGTTGTACTTCTTCTGCGGCAGTCCCTCCGTTGTGACCACGCCCAGGGCGGTGAAGTGCTCGCACTCGCCGCTCATCCCGCTCCTGTTGCCGCCGCTGTGGCCGCGCAGCCAGTCTGAGTCGATGATGCGCTCTCCCTTCCAGATGCCTCTGGTGGCATTGAGGTGCCCCATGCGGGCCCAGTCCGAGGCGCTGATCACGACCCAGCCTGGAGCGCTGCGCACGATGACGCCGTCGATCTCGAAGGGCGGGTCGAGGAAGGTGTAGGTGTCAGGCAGGCCGGGGTAGAGCCACTTCATCTCCTTCACGTCGGCACCGGTAAGCCAGTCCCAGCGCTCGGCCGGGATGCCCAGCGCGTCGAACAGGCGCTCCTGGATCACCTCCTTCAGGTCGCGTTGCCACACCGCGGTCAACGCCTGGCCCAGGCGCCAGAAGCCGGCGCTGCTGTAGACGCTCTGCGTTCCCGGTTCGGCGTGGGAGTACAGGTCGTAGAACGGGTCTCCGGTCCAGCCCGCCCAGTCGGCGACGCCGGGGACCGCTTCGTCTTCGGTGAGCCCAGTGACCTTCTGGGTCCAGCGGATGCCGACCTCCATCGGGAAGCCCCCCCAGTGGGTGCTCTCGTCCCGCCGGCCGATGAGGTGACGCCAGGTCAGCTTCTCGTGGTGGCCGCAGTCGAGCCGCTTGTGCACGTGGGAGAGCTGCCCGGCGCCGCTCCAGCTCTCGTGGATCGGCGCGTCCGGGTCGAGCAAGCCGTCGTTGGCGGCGTAGCCGATCAAGGCCCAGGCCAGGGCCTTGCCGACGGAGGCGGTCTGGTAGCGGTAGTGCCGGTCGCCCCAGGAGTGCACCAGGTAGCCACCGCGGGTGAGGACGGCACCGTACTGATTACCGCTGTGGTCCTCGCCGAGGAAGTCGGTGCCCTTGACGTCGAGGGCCTCGAGCCAGGCGGCGAACCTGCCGGGGTCGAGTCCGGCCTCTTCCGGGCTGATCCGGATCCAGTCCCTCTCCGGGTAGGTGACCCAGTCGGGGACGTCGACCGTTACGGTGGGGGCGATGAGATTCATGGGTCCTCTCGATGTCACTTCACGAAACGCGTGTGCGCCGGTCGAGTCCGCCGGTGGTGTCGCACGCCGTTGTAGCCAAGTGATATAGCACCCGGTCTGCAGCCGGGTCAATAGACCGCCCCCTATGAAGCATTGGTTGGCGCAGGAGCCCCTGGCCAGGCGGCGGCGAATGCCCGTTAACAGGATGCGCAAAGGTTTCTATGTTAGAGGCTCCCACGACGTGCTGACACACTGGATCTGAGGAGACGGGAATGCAGACGATCGAGATCGCCGGCCGCAGCACGCCGCCGGAGTGGGCGCTGCGGCAGCGGCGCCTGATGGCCGAGATGGACCGCGCGGCGCCGCGGTTCGTCGCCAAGTACACCCGGGACGACGGCACCTTCATCTGGCGCGACGAGTGGCCCGGCATGGACGGCTCCGACGATGCCTACGAGAGCTACGTGACGTTTCCCCTGTTCTACGCGCTCGGCGGCAGCGAGGAGATCCACCAGCTGTCCCGCCGCCTGTTCAACGCCGTTACCTGGCAGTTCACCCAGTACGGCACGGTGCACCGCGAGTTCGATCGCTACTACGACTGGATGCACCATGGCGAGGCGTACACCTACCTGCACTACCTCGGCCTGGCCGACCCGGATCACAACATGGACCGCCAGCGGGCCCTGAACTTCGCGGCCATGTACATCGGCGAGGATCCCGAGGCGCCCAACTGGGACCCGGAGCACAAGATCATCCGCTCACCCATCAATGGCGGCGCCGGCCCCTGCTTCGAGATGCAGTGGGACGACTGGGTGACCCACCGGACGAACCTGTCGCCCTACCTGGCTCCCTACGAGGACATCCCGGGCCACGAGAGCGACGATCCCTTCGTCAAGCTCGACTGGGACGATGACGCGGTCTACGCGCAGATCCTGAAGACGATGAACGAGCGCATGGTTCCCGGCGACGTGCCGCTGAACCTCAACGCCACCAGCCTGGTGACCAACGCCTATCTCTACACCGGGGACGACAAGTACAAGCAGTGGGTCCTCGAATACGTGCAGGCCTGGATGGACCGGGCGCAGGCCAACGGTGGTCTGATTCCGGACAACGTGGGACCGACGGGGAAGATCGGCGAGCGCATGGGGGGCAGGTGGTGGGGTGGCTACTACGGCTGGCGCTGGCCCCACGGCGGCACGGTCATGCTCGAGGGCATCTGCACGGCCGGCTGCAACGCGACTCTGCTGACTGGTGACCCATCCTGGCTCGACCTGTTCCGCCTGCAGGTCGACAAGCTTTGGGAGTTGCGCCGGGAGGAGGAGGGCAAGACGATGATCCCCAACAAACACGGGGAGAAGGGCTGGTTCGAGTTTATCCCCAAGGAAGCCAGCCCGACCCTGCGCTTGCTGATGCACGCCTACGCCGTGGGCCGCCAGCCGCAGGACCTGGCACGCATCGAGGAGCAGTATGGCGACCGCCCGCTACCCGACCCCGACGGTCTGCCGTCGCGCGGTAAGGCCGGCAGCTTCACCGTGCACGAGTGGTTCGAGTACATCGTCGGGCGCAACCCCGACTTCCCGCACCGCGCTCTGGAAGCCACCGAGGTGGAAATGCGGCATCGGCTCGACCGCATGGACGGCGACTCGCTCGACTGGCGCACCTGGCGCGCGATCGACGACTGGCAGGACGTGCACCACTGGCAGGAGATCGACCCGGTCGTGCCGGAGGGCCTGATGCAGATGGCGATGGGAACTCCCACTGCGGTTTACCACGGCGGCATGGTCCACGCCGCCGTGCGCTACTTCGATCCGGCGGCTGGCCGACCGGGGCTCCCGCCGCACGTGGCTGCCCTGGCCGACGAGGTGGAGACCGGTCACGTCACCGTGCACTTTGCCAACACGGACATCGTCGAGGAGCGCGATGTGGTAGTTCAGGCCGGCGGTTGTGCCGAGCACCTGTTCGAAAGCGTAGAGCTGGTCGACGGCGAGGAGGCGCCGGTGAATGTCGACGGGGGCGTCGTGCGGGTTCGCCTCGGCCCCGGGGTCCAGGGGCGGGTGAAGTTCAGGCTCAAGCGTCTGGCGCGGCAGCCGACGTACGAGCGGCCTGATTTTAGTTGACCAGCGAAATGGCATTGCCGACGAGGGTGGCTCCGCGCGGGTCCGCGCGGAGCGGTATGTGGTTGCTGAGTCCTCTTCCTGCTTTTGCGGAATGGTCGGCGCGAATCAGGTAGACTGCTTGTGCCTTTGCATCTCGCGGCGGTACCAAGCACCGCCGTAGAGGTCGCGCTTGGAGTTCCAGCGGTACGGGACCGGCCACATGGGCTGTTGGCGCAGATCCGGCGGCAGTGGCAGTCGCACTGGCGCGTGGCCGCGGCGGGCCGACTCCCTGAGCGCTACCGCGATCTCGAAGGCCTGTTGCTGGTCGCGGCCGCTGCATCTGGGATCCGAGCCATTGTCGAGCGCATCGACTATGGACCCCACGCCGATAGCGGGCGTCGGCCTTGCGGCGCTAGTCTTCCGGCGCGAACTGGCGGGGCATGACGTTGAGGCCGCGCCGCAGCCTTGGCGAGAGGGTGGCCGTCGGGTGGCAGCTGCCCAGATTCGTGATGGTGAGCGTCACGCCCTACTAGGGATCGGGCTCAGTTGCAGCGGGTCCACATCTCGACGTTGGCGACCTCGAGCGGCGGTCTGATCCGCCGGTCCCGCTGCACCAGCACGACTTCGATCCGGTGGGTCGCCGGAGCAGCCTGGGCAACATCCAGGTCCCAGACCAGCCAGCTGTTCTCGTCGACGTCGGACGGGGTGCTGGGATTCTCGGCGGCGTGGTTGCGGACATCCGGCGGCCCTAGATCGACGTCATCGAGACGCACGGCCACCTCATCGCCGGTCGGGGAAAAGTGAGCCATCTCGACCAGCAGCTGCGCACTTGCCGGCTCCGCGTCGTGGGTCGCGACGTGAACAATCAGACCGTTACCGGTGAGGGTGCGGTGGAGCTCGACCGGGACCTCACCGTAGATGCGGTCGTCGCGCTCGGAGTCCTTCCTCAGGGGGTTGCTGCCGATCAGGCGATGGACGGAGGTGTAGGCTTTGTCGAGGCCCTGCAAACTCTCGGGCGATCCGATGGTCGACAGGGACTCGCGCCGGGTCGTGGAGTTGGCGTGCCAGTTGAAGATGTAGATGCCGTGGGCGCCGCGGGCGAAATGACCCTGCGCCATACCGGCGAACCAGCGGTCGCGCCACTGGCCGTGGGGAATAAGGCGGTTGGCCTGCTGCCGGGTGTCGAAGTCGAAGCCGGGGTAGACCTGGATGTCGGTTCCTTCCACCAGACGCAGGAATTCCTCGGTCTCGAAACAGGGATCGGTACCCGAGTTGCCGCCGCCGATGATGACGTCACACAGGTCTTCGGCGATCCAGGCCTCCAGGTCGTAGCCGATGCGCTGGCAGGACTCCAGCGTCGCAGCCACACGCACGGCGACGGGAAATGGCCGGCCACGCTTCTCACCGAGGGCGTCGGTCATGCGGCGGATTGCCCGTTGTAGGTCGGTAAGGGCGTAACGCAGGCGGAACTCGTTGTTGTCCGGCAGGTGGAAAGCGTGGCGCTGCCAGTCGATCTCGACGCCGTCCCAGTCGGTGAGCTGGCAGGCCTGCGTGACCAGATCGAGCTTGTGCTCGCGCACCTCGGGAATGGCCATGTTCCAGGACGTGGCACACCACCCCGGGGCCGCGTCGCCGAGAACCCATTCGGGATGCTGCTTGCGGAGGTCGGTCATTTCGTGGTCCGACGATTGCTGCATCGACTCGAGATCCTGGATCTTCCAGAAGTGCTGGTCGTTCATCCGGATCGATGGCCAGACGTCGATGTCGAGCTCGCGGCCCCGCTGCACCATCGCCGCGTAGGGGTCCTCGCCACGCTCGAACATGGCGCGGATATTCTCGGTATCGCGCATCGCCAGGACGCTGTCGTAGACGCGTCCGACCGAGTCGCCCTTCATCGGCAGGTTGTCGGAGGGCCAGGTGGCCTCGTGGATGCCCATGCACCAGAACAGGGCGTCGACCTGGGTGTTTTCGAGGGGGGCGTAGACTTTCTGGAGGAACTGTTCGGTGGATTGGGGGTATTCGTTGTAGTGGTGGGGCGCGCCGTCCCAGTTGTAGATGAGGCGATAGGGTTTGTGGGGCAACTGATGGCTCCTGATTGAATGTGTTCTTGGTCGTGTGAAGTCGTTTATTAAGATATCATACCGGAAGGGTTGGGAAACACTGATCGGGGACATTTTATACAGGGAAAATGCGTCCGACAGCGGCTGGTTCCGTGCTTCGACTTGAGTGGGATGTCCGGCAGGGGATGGTACCTACGGCGCGTCGTGAATCCCATGTCCAGCCACCGCCTGTCCAGGCGTTGTGTTCTTGGAACGCCGCCGTCCGTTACTCCATTGCCCCGCACCCACGACGCTTTTCCGGCACTACCCCCGGTCGGACCCGAGCAGCCGTTGGCGCTGATGGGAGGGTGGGAAACTATTCTCTTAACTCCGAGCCTGAACGTTTTGTGGAAAGACAATCCATGGAGGGGGGACAACCGTCTGTGAAATCGAGAATGACTGAGAAAGGGAGGGAGAATTGAGCGCTTCGTCGTCGAAGTCGGAGACTCCGGGCCGTCATCTGAGGATTGCAGGGACTTACAATGTCCGCGACATCGGGGGCTACGAGACTGCGGATGGGGGGCGGACGCGGTGGCGGACCTATCTGCGGGCGGACAGCTTGCATAAGGTACCGCCGCCGGCGCAGCGGGAGCTGCTGGATACGGCGTTGCGGACGATCATCGACTTGCGGCGGGAGCGGGAGCTGGCGAAGACGCCGAACGTGTTTGCGGGGTCGGAGGAGGTCGAATACCGGCATATGAACCTGATCACGGACACCGACCCGGATGGTTACGGCGATCCGGGAGAGGGGCCGGCGTGGATTGCGCAATCCTACAGGCTGCTGATCGACAACCGGAAGGCGCAGATAGGGAGGATCATGGGGGCGCTGGCCGAGCCGCAGTTGGTGCCGGCGTTGTTTCACTGTGCGGGGGGCGCGGATCGGACGGGGATCATCGCAGCGCTTCTGCTCGGGCTGGCGCGGGTGCCGGAAGAGACGATCGCGGCCGACTACCATCTGACGGCGCCGACGCTGGTGAAGCGGTACACCGAGGATGGCCCGCCGCCGGGATGGTCGGAGGATGACCTGCGACGGGCCGAGCGGTTGGATTACCTGGCGCCGGCTGAGACGATGCAGATCGCCCTGCAGCATCTGGGGGATAGCTACGGGGGCGTCGAGGGCTATGTGCGGGAGATCGGGTTGTCGTCCGTCCAGATCGAGTCGATTCGGCGCTTGTTCGTAGAGTGAGGCCCAGGCTCGGGCACTCTGCCACTCCAGCCAGGCACTTGCTTCGCGCTCGCGACTCGCGAGTGGCCTGCAGTGCCAGGTCGCGGCAAATGCAGTTTGACCTCTTGATCAGTGCCGACAACGTTATTCCCTCCACCAGCCAACTGTTTCACCAGAGGATTCTCATGCTTGTGACCAGCCTGGTCGCGTCGCCGGCCAACTTGTGTAGCGATGCCCACGGCCGCCTCTTCGCCGCCGTTCCCGGAGAGGGGGGCGGTCTGTTCGTCATTGAGGGGAGCGAGGAGCCCCGACGGCTTGTCGCCGGCGACGTGAGCGGCGTCGTCGCCAGCCGGGACGGCAAGCTGTTCCTGGCACGGGGCGACGAGGTGCTCCAGGTCGATCTGGACTCGGCTTGGGCCGTCAGCGAGGTCAGTGATGATTTCGGCGTAGCTGCCGGAAAGAGTAGCCGTGCGGTCGCAGGCTGTCGGCACGGCAGCGTCTGGATCGACGGATGCACCCACTACCGCGGGGCGGATGGCTCCTTCGTGCCGCGGCCCCCGGGTCCCGATGGCGGTGCGGGCGGTGTGGGGACCCCGCTCCCGCAGACCTTCGATCTCTACGGCAACCACTGGGCGCTGGCGTCCGGAGCCGTCGTCCTGCGGCCTGCGAACGAGCCCGAGACGTGGCAGAGGGTTGAGCCACAACCTGAGGGAGGTGGGTGGCGCTTGCTGGCCGCTGACGCCAACGGGCTGGTGTGGGCGTCGGGAAACTCTGGAGATGGACTTTGCTGCCTGGACCCACGTCGGTCGGAAGAAGGCTGGCGCGTTCCCACGGGCGTCGAAGCATGGACGGGTCGGGTCACGGCGCTGACGCGGTCATCCGATGACACCGGGCTTTTCGTGGGCTTCGACGACGGCAGCTTGATCGAGGCGGTCGTCGAGTCGCGCACGGCGCTGGTGTCGCGGACCGTGGCCGTCGTGGATGGGGGTGCTCCCATCGACCTCCTTCACGTGGACCCCCTGGGTGGGATCTGGATTGTCGCCGGAGCTGCAATCCATCGGTTGGAGGCCGCGGAATCCGCCTGGCAGAACGCCTGGGAGTCGGTCGCGCCGCTGCCGGGTTGCAACCACGACATCTTCGGCGTCGAACTGGGCGGCGCGATTTACGTGGCCGGAGGCCTGGCCTCGGGCTGGGGTTATCCCGCCGTGGATCGGGTGTTCTCGGAGCTCTTCTGCTACGACCCGCAGACGCGGGCCTGGGGGATCGCGGGAGAGATGCCGTCGGCCCGGTGCCACAACGGCCTGACCGTGTGCGAGGGCGAGGTCTGGGTAGTCGGCGGCCGCGCCAACCTTGACGATCCGCACCGGGGCCAGGATCTGGTGCCGCTGGACGAAGTCATCGCGTTCGACCCCCGGAGCGGGCAGTGGCGCTCCGCCCCATCCCTGAACACGCCGCGCACGGAGCCGGTGGCGCTGGTAGCCAGGGGTAGGGTCTACGCGATCGGGGGAGCCGATTCCGAGGGTAACTCGCTGTCATCGGTGGAGAGCATCGGACCAGGAGAGGGGACGTGGCGATTCGAGGCGGAGACGCCGCGGCCGATACGCCAGTTCGCCGGCTGCGCTCTCGACGGCATCCTCTACGTTCTCGGCCGCGAGGGCGCATTCGCCTACGATCCAGCGCATGGGGAATGGGATGAGCTGCCGGCGCCGGAACGCCTGCTGCCGGCATCTTTCGTCGCGGCGTACGAGGGCGAGGTATGGGCCCTGGGCGACTACGAGGTCAGGCAGAGCTGGCGGTACTCGCCGCCCGAGCGCCGCTGGCGCCCGGGCCCGGAGCTACCGTCGCCGGAGTCGTGGGGCGGTGCTGCTGTACTTGACGGCCGTCTCCATGTGATCGGGGGCGCACACTGGTCGCCGGCGCTTGACACTCACGTGTGGGACGACCGGGTGTTCACGCTGCGCCCGGGTTGGTCCCGGGGGTCGGACTAGGCGATGACGGGGACCGAGACAGACGGCAGTACGCGAGGTCTTTCCGGGCCGGCGGCTAGGTTCGCAGAGCAGGTCGGGTCGCTCCACGTCCCAGCGCCGCTCACGTCCCGTAGCTCACGTGGACGTCGACGTGCTCGACGGACAGCGGCACGCGGAGCCGCGCATCCCTGTTCGCGAGTATTACCTTGACCTTGTGGGATCCCTTGCCCATTTGCTCCGGCTCGAGGTCCCATACCAGCCACTTATTCTCAGACACGTCAGGGGGTGCAGCGGCGGCGGTGGCGGCGTCCCGGATGGCGGGTGCGCCTAGAGGCGCTCCATCCAGGGATACTTCGACCTGGTCGTCCGGTGACCAGTGGGCTAGCTCGATCTGTAGCTGCAGGGTGGCTAGGGTCGCGGCTTCGGTTTGCACGTCGTCGTGGATGGATACGGTGAAGGTCGGGCCGTCGCCGGTCATGGTGGGAAACAGGACCGCGGCGGTCTCGCCGTGGATGCGGTCGTTGACGGCGTTGGGGGCGGTGCCTTCGAGGTAGGTAGGACTGCGTCTCAGGGTCGAGTAGATCTTGCTCACGCCGTGCAGGGTCGCGGTTGAGCCCATGCTCTCCAGCAGGTTACTCCAGTCGGTCTTTTTCGGAAACCAGTTGAAGGCGTAGACGCCGTCGGCGCCCTGATCCAGGTAACGGGCGGCGGCGCCCCGGAAGAAGGCTTCGAGCCACTCGCTGCCGGAGACCAGGCGGGCGGCTTCCTGGCGGTAGGTACTGTCGAAACCGCCGTAGAGGCGGATGCCGGTGCCGTCGGTGTGGCGCTTGAACTCGGGGACCTCGAAGCCGGGATCGGTGGCCGAGCCGCCGGCGCCGATGATGATGTCGCACAGGCCCTCGCTGCACCAGCGTGGGATATCGTAGCCGATGCGCCGGCAGGATTCCAATGTGGTCGCGACGCGCGCGGCGACGTGGAAGGGGCGGCCGCGCTCCGCGGCGATCTCGTCGGCTATCTCCCGCACGGCACGCTGCAGGTCGGTGAGGACGTAACGCAGTCGGTATCCGTCATTCTGTGGGAGATGGAAAGGATGGCGCTGCCAGTCGAGTTCGACCCCGTCCCAGTCGGCCTGGCGGCAGGCTTCGCGGATGTAGGCGAGCTTGTGCTCGCGCACGCCGTAGTGGGCCATGTTCCAGGAGCCGATGCCTCGGTTCTCGGCCACGTCGTCGACGTCGAGCAGCCACTCGGGGTGGTCTTGCCGCAGCCTGGTGCCTTTGTTGAGCTTCCTGAACGCCTCCGGCCGGGTGCCGTAGAAGTGGTTGTCGTTCATCCGCATCGACACGTAGACCTGCATACCCAGCTCGTGGCCGCGGGCGACTATCGCCTTGTATATGCTCTCGCCGCTCTCGAACAGATTCCAGACGTTCTCGGCGTGGCGCAGCGCCCGGACCGAGTCGTAGGTACGGCCGTTGCGCTGCCCTTCCCGCTCGAGCGTCTCGGACGGCCACAGGGCCTCGTGGCTGCCGATGTTCCAGAACATGGCGTCGACCTGAGTCCCCTCCAGGGGCTGGTACATGAAGTCGACGAGCTGCCTAGCTGTCTGCGGGTACTCGCCGTAGGCCAGGCTGTCACCGTCCCAGTTGAAGATGATGCGGTAGTGCGGGGCTTGCGGTCGAGCGCTCATCGAGTTATTCCCTCCCACTCGGGTTCAGCGGCGAAGTAGTCCTGGTCGCCGAAGAGGCAGTGCATGCCGTATATGGACTCGGCGCCTTGCTCCCAGACGATGCCGGTTTCGGCGTAGGCAGTGCCGGCGCCGTGCGACACCGGGTTGAATTCGGGGTGAGTGAGCTGATCGGCACGGTACCACACGGCGCGGTTCTCCAGGGAGCGGGCGCGGCGCTCGCCGTCCCGCATCCAGTGTACGACCCGCTGGTTCTCGTACTGCTTCTGCACGCCCGGGCCGTGGTCGGTGACAGCGTGCAAGTCGGCCGGCGACAGGGCCTGGAGCTCCTTCGTCGACAACGGCACGCCGTCGCGGAAGAACATGGCGTCGAAGTTGGCGTCGACCATGGCCCACTTGCGGTGCTTTCGGGACCACCACTCGGTGGTGAAATGGCCGTCGGCCTTGCCCGGCTTCCCGGCCCAGATGGCACAGCGGGCGGGGATGCCGATCGCCTGTGCCGCGCTGGCCAGGCTGACGCCCCAGAAGATGCAGTTGGCCATGGGGCGCAGGCCGTTGTGGCCCATCTGTTCCGGCGCCCAGGCAAGGACGGTCTCCGGATCCCACGGCGTGCACACGATGCCCAGGTCCGGACCATAGGGGGTGTGCTCCCAGCTGGAGCTGAGCCAGGTGGAGAGCGCGCGGATGCGCTCGCAGGCGGGCAGTGTCTCGTCGCGGGCGGCGGCCGGCAGGATCTCGCGCAGGGCGGCCAGTCGCGGGTGGTCTGGATCGTTGAAGACCATCGGGGGCGGCGCCGGATCCTCGCCCTCGGCGAGACGGACCCGAACCAGGTATTCGCCGTTCACGGCGTTGAGGTAACACATGCGGTTGTTGCGCCAGGTGACCCCGCCGTCCTCGGTGAGGAAACTGCCCGGGTCGATGTGGCCTGGCTCGATCGCCAGCGCCCAGGCGTTCATGGCGCGGGCGTCGCACCAGAATTCGATAGTATTGTTCCCCGCGGTCAGGAGCTCGGGGTCCAGTGTGATGGTGTACCACCAGTGGACCTCGTGCTCTCTGGTCAAAGGGGCGATCTCGGTGCCGTTGACCGCTACGCGGAGCGGCAGGTCCGTACCAGGCCAGGCGCGCGCCATTACGTAGAGTTTCGCGGCCGACCGGGTCGCGGGAAGACCGAGGACCTTGCGGGCTCGTCGGAAGGTGGTCAGCTCCTCGGCCAGGGTGGGCACCGCGCGTCCGCTCTCGGTGTGGTAGAGTTTGCTCACGGGTCACTCCAGGGGTGTGCTCAAGCAGGCGAAACGATAACAGACCCGCAACCGGCTTGTCAAAGCCTTATCGAGGGAGGCTGCGGCCGCGGATAGCTGGCAGCGGTTCCTGCACAATGGGGGCGCAGCTGCTCGCATGGTGGCGGTGGTAGCGGGGTAATTAATGAATGGCTACAATCTCCAAGGAGATTGCACGGAGCAGAATCCAATGTCAGAGGAACCGAAATACCGCGTCGCCCTCATCGGCGGCGGCCGGGCTGGTCCGTCCCGGGCGCACGCCTTTGATCTCCACCCGCTCTGCAAGGTCGTCGCCATCGCCGACACCGACCCGGAGAACCTGGAGTTGACCGCCGGCCGCTTCGGGGCCGCGGCCTATCCCAGTTGGGAGGCGCTGTTCGCCAACGAGCGGGTCGATATCGCCATGCCGATCCTGCCGGTGCGCCCGAATGCTGACGCGGTGGTCGCCGCGGCGGAAGCGGGGGTGAAGGCGATCTTCTGCGAAAAGCCGCTCACGGCCTCTCTCGCCGACGCCGATCGCATGGTGGAGGCCTGCGCCAGCCGCGGCATTCCACTCGGGGCCGGCGTCATGGTCTCGTCGCACCCGGACTACCGGCAGGCGTATCAGCTGGCCGGCGACGGGACGATCGGCGACCTGCTGCGGATCAATCACTACGGCAAGAACAACCAGGGCGGTTGCCACGGCATGAACCTGGTCCGCAAGTTTGCGCAGAAGGCCCTTGTCGAGGAGGTGATCGGCCGCGTCTCCGGAGATCCCTGCTCCGATCACGAGGAAGCCTACGACGATGCCGGTTCCGGCTTCGGCGATGTGGGCGGCTACATCCGCTTCGCCAACGGGATCGAGGCTTTCCTGGATCTGGGCGGCCCGATCAACGGCATCGAGGTAATCGGCACCCGCGGCATGATCCTCAACCGCAACAACACCAGCCTGGGGCTTGAGCTGCGGGTGGCGCCGGCGCCAGCGGCCCGCCCCGGACTGGCTGACATGGAGCGGGTTGACGCGGGATTCGCGTCGCTGCGCACCGAGCCTCGCCGACGCGACTCATCCGGCTGGCAGGATCCGGGTGCGCCGATGCGGGCGATCGTGGGTGACATCATCCGGGCTCTGGAAGAGGGAGGGGACCTGGAGATCACCACGGGTGACGACCTGCGCCACGCGCTGGAGATGAGCATTGCCGCCCGGGAGTCTGCGCGACGGGGCAGCAGGCCGGTCGCGCTGCCCCTGGAGGATCGCTCGCTGACCATGTACCCGGAGCGATCCCGCTGGCATTACAAGAAGGAGGTCATCGGTCGGGACAAGTACATGGAACAGATGGCCGCACAGAAAATCGAGACACAAAGGGGAGGAGAAGCGTGAGCGATATACCGCAGATAGCCGCACATCGCGTGGGAGCGCCGCCGGCCTGGGCGTTGCTGGAGCGCAATCTGATCAGCCAGATGGAAGAGGCGGCCCGGTACCGCTTCAGGCAGTGCACCGAGCGCGGGGGAGCGATCCTCTACGCCGAGGATTTCGATGATCTCTTCGAGCAGTTCTACAACTGGGGGCTGTTCTACGCGCAGGGGGCGGACGACAGTCTGCTCGAGATGGCGGCGACGGCCTGGAACGCGACTGCCCGGATCAGCGACGAGAACATCGTCCACCGCACCCGGTTCAACGACCACAAGAAAGTGTTCCGCCCTTCGGCGCGGCGGGAATTCTGGAACATCAACCAGGCGATGGAGTGGCACCACCTGGGCGAAGGCATGATGGCGTTCTACGACTTCGGTCTCGCCGACCCGACGATCTCCGAGATGACGCGGCGGGCGCAGCTGTTCGCCGGCTTCTACACCGGCGAAGATCCGGAGGCGCCCAACTACGATCCCGAATACAAGATCCTGCGGTCCCCCTTCCAGTCGAGCCAGGGGCCGCGGCAGGAGGCAGACGTCGAGTTCGTCCACGCCATGCTGCTGGCCGGACGCTGGCTGGGCGGGGATGTCAACTACTACGGCGTGCGGGCCAGCCTCTACCCGATCGTCGAGGACCTGGAGCTGGACTGGTGGGTAGATGACAAGCGGCAGGGCGAGATCGTCGAACTGTTCAACAAAATCGTCATGCAGTCGGACACGCCGAACAACCTGGCGGCCACGGCACTGGTAACCCACGCCTATCTCTACACGGGGGACGAGCGGTACAAGCGCTGGGTGCTCGATTATACCGAAGCCTGGATGGAGCGGGCGAAGCAGAACGGCGGCATCATGCCGGACAACGTGGGACCCACTGGCAAGATCGGTGAACACCGCAACGGCAACTTCTGGGGCGGTCAGTACGGCTGGAACCACTATCAGGGCTTCAACATCATGTTCCACGGCCTGAATACCGCTGCCGAGTGCGCCCTGCTGCTGTCCGGTGACTACGGCTACCTCGACCTGCTGCGGGACCAGATCAAGGTGCTGCTCGACGCCTCGATCAAGCGCGACGACGGACAGCTGATCATGCCGACGCGCTACGGCCCCTCCGGCTGGCAGTACGATCCGCGCCTGCCGCCACGCAACGACACCATCGTGCCGATGCGCCACGTTTACAGCGGGCCGCTGCCCTGGCGTATGCAGGAGCTGACCCACCTCTACCACGCTTCGATGGCGCCTCAGGACTACGACCTGATCGCGCAGGTGCGGGAGGGGGAGGTGGAGCGCGACTGGAACGCCGTGGGAGAGACTTCCAGCGAGAAGAACTCGGGGCAGACCGAGTTCGCCCGCTTCCAGTACTACGATGGCAAGAATCCGGGTTGGCCAGAGGAGATCCTGGCGGCCGAAGCCAGCTGGTCGATGGAGGCGTTCGAGACGATGCGGCAGGACAAACGCACCGTGATCGAGCGCCTGCAGGAGAACGCTATCGCCGCGAACCCGGTCCTCACCAAGGGGCTGACCCAGGTGACCATGGGCGCGCCCCAATCGGTCTACAACGGCGGGCTGCTGCGGGCGACGGTCCGCTACTACGACGACGACGAGCAGCGGCCGGGCCTGCCGCGGGATGTCGCCGCGCTGGTGGACCACCTGGCGGGGGATGGCGTTGGGGTGCAGTTGGTCAACTGCAACCGACATGAATCGCGGCGGCTGATCGTCCAGGCCGGCGCCTTCGGTGAGCACAGCTTCACCGAAGTGCGCACGGAGAACGGCGAAGGTGAAGCACCGACCGTGACCGCGGTCAACGGCCAGTACGTCTCGGTAGAACTGCCGCCGGCGAGCCAGGTGCGGCTGGACGCCGGCCTGAACCGGTTCTGCAACGACCCGAGTTACGCCTTCCCTTGGCACGGCGGCGAGATACCCATCCCGTTCCCGGTGGATCCGGAGGCGCGGGGCCGGCATGGCTCGGCCTACGTGGCACAGGCCCCGGAGCGGAAGTAGGGGACCTGTCATGCGCCTGCTGATCACGGGGGCGGCCGGCACGATCGGGACCGTCCTAACCAAAGGTTTGCAGGGGCGCCACCAGCTGCGCGGCCTCGACGTGCGGGAGATGCCGCTCCTTCAGGATGTGGTGATCGGGGACATCTCCGACTGGAACGCGGTCTTCCGCGCCACTTCGGAGATGGAGGCGGTCATCCACCTGACCAACGTCGGAGCTGAGTGGGAGGAGGCCCGGCAGTCGATGGTCGGGATCTACAACGTCTTCGAGTCGGCCCGTCAGAACGGAGTGAAACGCATCGCTTTCGCCAGCCGGGCCGGGCTGTTCCCGGGTAGCCAGATCCCGCGGTCGATCCAGCGCACGGCCGAGCTGATGTGGCGTCCGGATTCCTTTTACACCATCACCAAGGTGGTCGGCGAATGCTTCGGCGACATGTACGCGCGGCAGCATGGCATGAGCGTGGTGTCAGTCCGCATCGGCGGCATCGATCCGGACGAGCCGGAGGTGCCGGATCATCCGCATCGGCTGACGCACGGGGACTGCGTGCGGGCGTTCGAGGCGGCGATCGGCTACTCGGGGGGGACGCATGAGCGGGTGTTCGGGGTTTCGGACAGTGATTGGGAGCTGTACGACGTGGAGCATGGGAGGAAGGCGATAGGGTACTACCCGGAGGGGAAGTCGATTGTGCCTCTTGAGAAGAGGGAGTGACTTCTAGGCTAGCAGCAGGCCCGTCCCGGGCCCGGGTGCGATCAGATCAGGCGACAATCGTAGGGCTGGAATTGCGGGTCATCGGTGGCGATGGGATACTGGTTTGTGATGCTCTGGGCGATGAGCATGCGGTCGAAGGGGTCGCGGTGGTGGAACGGCAGGTCCCGCAGGACAAGGGCCTCCTCGCTGCGGAAATCGAGCAACTCGAAGCCGGACTGTCGGGCCAACTCGACGTAGTCGAAGTTCACTTTCAGCTTGCCGATGGACGCCTTCATCATGACTTCGGCGATGCTGATCGAGCTGACGTAGACGATGTTGGCTTGCGTTTCAATCTCGACGAGCCGGCCCGGCTCGATTCTCCCGGGGTCCGAGAGGGCCCACAGAAAGATGTGGGTGTCGAGAATGATCCTCATCGGTCCTCGCCGTAGAACGTCCTGCTGAGTGCCGGGTCCTCCTCCAGGAGGTCGTCAGGGACAGTGAAATTCCCCGCCAGCACGCCGAGTTTACGCCTGCCCTTAGGCTTGTGAATGACCAGGTCGACGAGGGGCAGGTTGTTCTTGGCGATGGTAACCTCCCCGCCGTGGTAGACCATGTCGATCAGCTTGGACAGGTTCGTCTTGGCCTCCGATACGTTTACGATCACGACTGACCTCTCGAGTAATGGTGTGGATTAAGGTCTATTATACCAGGATTGGTCTACTTGGTCAACTATGGTCTTATTCCTGTCTCTCTAATGCTGTGACAGGACCCGGACCACGTTCCCACCCATGATTCTCTCAGCATCCTTCTCAGGGTAACCGTGCTCGATCAGGGTTTCGGTGTACTCCTTCCACTGCGGTACACTCTGGCTGTGGGAGGCCAGCCCCACGTGCTCGACGCCGGCGATGCCGACGGCGTGGTCGATGGTCTCCAGGTCGAGCTTCGTGCCCCAGACTTCGGCGTCGGCGAGCTTGGCCCTGGCCCGCTCGAACCGGTCGGGGTAGCGCTCTACCAGGGTGTCGTCGCGATGGCGGCGGGCGAGGTGGCGTTCCACCGGGGTGCGCGGTGCTGGGGCGAGGAGGCAGACGACGCCTCCGGTTTCTGCGACGCCGCGGATGATGCCGTCGGGCATGTCACGCAAGCTGTTGGTGAGGCTTCGGGCCTTGGTGTGGGTGGCGATGACGGGGCTCCTTGTCACCTCCAGGATGTCGCGGCAGCTGTAATCGGAAAGGTGGGCGAGGTCGACCAGGACGCCGAGCTCGTTGCAGGCGGAGATGACCTCGCGGCCGAAGTCGGTCAGGCCGGGCGGGTCGTTGAGCTCGCAGCTGGAGTCGGCCCAGGAGACGGCGCTCAGGTGGGACGGGCATATGACCCTGATGCCCCGGCGGTGGTATTCGCGCAATACGTCGATGCTGTCGGCGATGAAGCCGCTCACCAGCATCAGCACCATGGCGATCTTGCCCTCGCCGACGATCCGCTCGATGTCGCCGCCGTCGCGGGCGATCTCCAGGTAGTCCCGGTAGGCTGCGGCGAACCGCTGGTGCTCGGCGATGCCGATCATCACGCGCTCGACGAGCTCGTCACCCTCGAAGAAGGGCTTCCACGACCTCACGCCCGGCGTGGGGGCGGCCAACGCATCGGCTTTGGGCTCATCGACGATGTACTGCTCCTCGACGCCGAAGGCTTCGATGACGACGTCGATTCCGCCCCGCAGGTTCTCTTCGAGGTCGACCACGGCCGCATAGGCATCTGCGACCGTGAACCGGCGGTGCAGGCGGTCATGCGGTCGGTGTTCGTAGCGCTCGTCCAGGACCCAGTGGGTCGAGGAGTCGAGCCGGCCGAGCTTGTGGCCTAGCTCGAGGCCCAGCCGCTCGGTTTCCCGGCTGCTGGCGAACTGCTTGGCGATGTCTGATCGGTTGGTCATAACTACTCCGGGCGCGGTTGTGTGACCTCTGCTGGTCGGCAATAAGACCACCCCGCGCTCGCCCGTCAACGCGTGCGGCAATTGGCCGGCCGGGCCGGACTGGAGTAGGCTTTAACCGTAGTCACACCGGCTTTGAGGAGCTGGCAACAGGGAGACGGGGCATGGCACTGCAACCTTGGATTCGCATCGGGCAGCCTTTGGAAAACGTGATGGATGACTACGAGCGCATCTTCGACGCCTGGGAGAGCGGGGGAATCCGTGGGCTGGTGTGTGGCCGCATGCTCTTCGCGGACGACAGGGGGGAGGCAACCGTCCCGGCATTCCCGAGCAAGCCGGAGGCCTACCGGTCGCGCGGGATGGAGCCGCAGGCCCGGCAGGAGACGGATTCGCTCAGGGAGCGGCTCTTGCACGAGATGTTGGAGAATGCCAAAGGCCGGGGGTGGACCCTGCTGATCTTCGCGCCGGGAGCCGGCTGCACCGCGGCGGCGGCGCTGCCCGTGGACCAGGATCCCTACGGGGCCCAGCGCTGGGTGGCACAGTGGGACGAACTCTTCTCGGCCTTCCCGGAGTTCGACGGCGGCCTGCCCGACGGCTGGACCGAGTCGCCGTACGAGCTGCAGTACCATCACAACAACGCGGTCTTCCGCGAGCTCAATGACGGGCAGGTGGCGCAGGTGGAGGCGCGGGGTTACGACGTCAGCCGGCTGAATCGGGGCCGCACCCACCTGCTGCAGCGGTTCCAGAGCCTGACACCGGCGATGGTGCAGTACTACGGCGACCACGGGTTGCAGGCGGGGATGACCCTGTTCGACATCGACGAGGATACCCTTTACTGGCTGCGCTGGCGGCGGGAGGACGGACTGAAGGAAGGACGAGCGGTTCGGGCCGCTCTCGACACCCTGCCGCGGCGGCTGCTGCTGGGCAACGGGCCACGCTCGGCGGTGTTCTCGGGGATGACTGGGCTGGACTTCCACGCCTGGGACGAGATCGTCGACTTCCTGATGGTCAAGCACTACTTCTGGCACCGGGGCTTCGACGGCATGTACGGTACGATCGCGCGCTGGGTACAGCAGATCGGCAACTGGAACACTGACCTGAGCGAGACGGACTGCTTCGCGGTGGCGCGGGCCTGGCTGGGGATCGATCTGCCGGAAGTGGAGACTCTGGCCGACATGGAGCTAGGTTTCCCGCAGGCGTTCTTCGACCAGGTGGTGCAGGAGGAGACCCGCCGGGCGATTGCGGCGGTCAGCGATCCGGGAAAGATCGTCCCGTGGGTGGACACCGGCCGCACGCC
This sequence comes from uncultured Gemmatimonadaceae bacterium, assembly GCA_964456165.1. Lineage (GTDB taxonomy): Bacteria > Latescibacterota > UBA2968 > UBA8231 > UBA8231 > CAYWBJ01. The sequence continues at coordinate 20,449 of CAYWBJ010000124.1, forward strand.
GCATGGCGGCGACCCGATGACAGCCGGTGACCTGCACCGGATCCTGACCGCGTCGAAGGCGGCCGGTCTGCAGCGTTTCCTCTTCCACAACCACGGACATCTGACTGCCGCCGAGTGGCGGGTGATATCCAGGCTGTGTGGCGCCGAGTGGAACGAAGACCCGGACGGCTACTGGCCCCCGAACACGCCGAAGCCGGGGACGTTCTGAGCGGCGCGGGTTATTCACGGAGACGGAGCGTAGGTTGGCTGACGAAGCAGCGCGGATTCAGATCCCGAACAGCTCGCGGGCGTTCCCGGACCAGATCTTTTCCTTCGCGTCCTGAGGGATGTCGAGCGCTTCGAGCAACTCGGTGAACACCCCAATGTCGACCCAGGGATGATCGCTTCCGAAGAGCAGGCGATCGGCCCCGGCGAACTCCCAGGCGAGGCGCAGGGCCGGAAGCGAGGGTGAGACTGTGTCCAGGTACACTCGGTCGTAGTACTCGCCGACCGGTCGCGAGATGTGCTCGCGCCCGCGGCCCATCACCTCGGTCTGGTTCTCCACCCTCCCCCACAGGTAGGGCAGCACCCCGCCGCAGTGGGGCTGCACAACCTTGAGCCGCGCAAAGCGCTCCAGCACGCCGCCGAGGATCAGCCGCAAGGCGGCCGTACTCTGCTCTACCATCAGTCCAACCATGGTGATCATGGAGTGATCGCTCATTGTCGCTCCCCAGGGCGGTACTGTCGGATGCAGCACGACCGGAATCCCAAGCTCTTCCACCCGTGCGTACACCGGATCCAGAACGGGGTCGTCCACCTCGATATCGCCGGCCCGGGCATAGAACATCACGCCCACAAGACCGAGTTCATGCACGGCCCGATCAAGCTCGAGCAGCGCCGACGGAGGATCCTGCCAGGGGAGGCAGGCCAGGCCCCGGAAGCGGTCCGGGTGCTGCATCACCACCTCGGCCAGGTACTCGTTGCAGATTCGTGCGGCCCGGATCCCGAGTTCTGGCTCGAGCGCTTCCGGTCCGGGCATGTTGACGCTGACCACGCTTAGATCTATGCGCTCGGCGTCCATGTGCTCCAGAACCCGGTTGATCGCGTAGATCTCGGGATCGAGATGAAAGGACTGGAAGCTCCAGTAGTCGATGCGATAGGCAGCGCCGGTTCGCGCGGCCCGGGGATAGCCCGGATTGCTCGCCAGGGCTTCGGCGTAGGCCCGCGGGAAGAGGTGACTCTGGCAGTCGATCCGCATCAGTCGCCCGTCTCCACTACGCCCGGCGGCGTCCTCGAGTAACAGCTAGTAGCGGCAGTGCCGTACCAACCAGCGCTACCGGACGTCTCCGGAACGCGAAGATCTTCGCGTTCCGGGATGGATGTGGATCGTCATGGTATCCCGTCCATGGCCTCAGGCCTAGTCGTAGGTGAACACCACCCCCATCGCCCGGGTCCGGTCCTCGAGCAGCATGCGGTAGGCTTCGGGCGCCCGCTCCACGGGGAACCGGTGGGTGATCAGGTCCGAGACGGCGAGGTCGCCGCGCTGGAGGAACTTCATGAAGACTTCGCCCGACCGCGGATGGGGCCAGTTGGTGAGGGGTGCGATGTCGTTGTTGGCGCCGATCAGGGTCAGGTTGCGGGTCGAGAAGCCCTCGGTCATGCTCTGACACTCAGCGTGCCCGGTGTCGCCGAGCGACACCAGCCGGCCGAAGTTGCCGAGCAGCCGCTGGCAGGGGGCAAACACGTCGGCCGCTCCGGCGGCTTCGTAGAGGACGTTAGCCATCTTGCCGCCCGTGATGTCGCGAACCGGCTCGACAGCCTCCTCCACCCCGGTCTCCAGGCAGTTGGTGGCTCCGCCCTCGCGGGCCATTTCCAGGCGCCGGGCCGAGCGGTCGATGGCGATTACATCGGCGGCGCCAGCGCGGCGGGCGTAGCGCACGCAGAGCTGGCCCAGCAGCCCGAGGCCGACGACCGCCACGGTCTCGCCGAGCTCCAGCCGGGCGTGGCGGAACCCGAACTGCACGATCGCCGCAAGCGGAAACCAGGCAGCCTCTTCGTAGGAGATCCCGTCCGGGATCTTCGCCATGTAGTCGGCGGCGACTGCGGGGTGCCGGCGGTGCTCACCGAAACCGGCCACTCGGTCGCCGACCTCCACGCCTTGGATCGCGCTTCCCGCTTCGATTACCTCGCCGGCGGCGCAGTAGCCGGCGAGGAACGGATACTGCACCCATTGCTCCCAGGCGCCCCCCGGCGAGAAGTCCTGCTGCAGGCACTTGAGCTCGGTGCCGGTGCTGATCAGCGACCGATGGGTTCTCAATCTGACCTGATCGGGACGCAGCTCGCCGACGTCTACCTGTTGGGCCTCGACGCGGTTTGGCTCCGGGAAGATGACGGAGGTTGTCTGCATGGCTCCGGAATAGATCTGCATCGCTCGGGCAGATTGCCCGGTATTGTGCGGCTCGAAGGTGGGGTTATCCTAATGCGTTGTCACGTCGCTCGCACGCCTCTTCCGGCTGCAAGGCCCGGGAGATCTGCATGACCAAGAGCATTCCGGGCGCCTACTGCGACGAGCCGCAGGAGGTGAGTCTTGGACGCGCCGCCCGGACGAACATCTCGCTGCGCTCGCTGCTGGCCGGGTTGGGGCTGGCGTGCTGCGTCGGCGCGCTGGGACCGTTGATCTCGTTGCAGATCAAGGGGTCGAACGCCGGGGCCTTCTTCGCCAGCCCGCTCTCGGTCTGCATCTTGCTGCTGTTCGTGGCGGCCTTCAATCCGTTGTTGGCCCGCCGGCGTCCCTCCTGGAGGCTTGGCCGCGACGAGCTGGTCGTCTGCTTCGTGATGATGACGCTGGCCAACGCGGCCGGCACCATGGTCAACTACTGGGTGCCGGCCGTCGCCAATCCGCTCTACTACGGCAGTACCGATGCCGAGTGGCAGCTGCTCTGGCCGCACATTCGCAGCTGGACGGTGGCCGGCGACCGCGGAGCGGCCGTGGCTTTTTTCGAAGGGACCGGAGAAAGCGGGAGTATCGACTGGTCGATCTGGGCCGCTCCTCTCATCGGTTGGGCACCGCTGTTCATTGCGCTGCCGACGGCGATGATCTGCCTGATGGTGATCGTGCGCCGCCGCTGGGTGGAGCAGGAGCGCCTGATCTATCCGGTTATGCAACTGCCGCTGGCTTTGGTCCGCGACGTGGGCGCCTCGCCCTGGCCGCCTCTTTTCCGCAGTCGGGCGATGTGGATCGGGGCCGCTGTGCCGGTCGTTGTCGGTCTGATCAACGGCCTCCACGCCTACGATCCCGGCATTCCCCGCATCGATCTGGCTTTCACCATTCCCCCCTATCCGTCCTCCAGGCTCAGCTTCGCCACGCTGGGTGTCTTTTTCCTGTTGCCGCGCGAAGTCCTGCTCGGCCTGTGGCTGTTCGCCGCCCTGGGCAACCTCCAGCATGATCTCTACCGCGACATCGGCTTGGGCCCGGGTTCCGATCCCACGATCGGTGTGTGGAGCTACGGTCCGCACAGTATCGTGTATCAGAGCATGGGGGCGATGGTCGTGCTGGTCCTCGGCATCCTGTGGGCCGGCCGTGGGCACCTCAAGCAGGTCGTGGCAAAGGCGGTTTCGAACAGGACGGAAGCGGACGACAGCGACGAGATCCTCTCCTACCGGGCGGCGCTTTTGGGTTGGGTCGGTGCCGTGGCGGTTCTGTTCGCCTGGCTCTGGGGTATCGGGATTCCGCCTTTGGGAGCGGCGATTTTCCTCGTGTTCGCGTTCACGGTGTATCTGGCGATCACTCGGGTAGTCGTCGAGGGCGGAGTAGCGGTGTTCTACACCCCGTTGGTGGCGTCGGAGGCAGCTCTGTCGGCTGTCGGGACATCGGTGTACGGACCCTCGGGCATCGCCGGGCTGCTCTTCACTCGGGTGTTCTGCAACGATCTGCTGAATTTTCCGATGCCACACATTGCCCACGGCCTGCGCCTGATCGGCCCGGTCGGAGAACGTCGCCGGCTGCTGTTCTGGGGACTGCTGCTGGCAATCCTGGCGGGGATGGCGAGTGGACTGTGGATGGTGCTCAAGCTCGCTCACGTGCACGGGGCGATCAACCTGAGCAACGTGCATTTCGTGTCACTGGCGACGTGGGTGAGTGACTACGCCGCGGATCGGATTAGGAACCCCTCGGGACCGAGCGCGCTGGGATGGACGCATGGCGGGATCGGTGGCTTGGTGATGCTGCTGCTGCTGCTGGTGCGGCAGAAGGTTCCGTGGTGGCCGCTGCATCCGAGCGGCTTCCCGATCAGCTCCACTTTTCGCTGGATGGCGTTCAACGCGCTGCTGGCCTGGCTGATCAGGCTGCCGGTGCAACGGTTTGGGGGCGCGGCAGCCTACCGGGCTACGGTCCCGTTCTTTATCGGGCTGGTGCTGGGCCAGTTCGCTGCCTATGGCCTGTTCTGGATCGTGGACGCGATCACCGGCAAAGTCGGCAATCGGCTGCCCCTCTGACCGATCAGAAATCCTGGGACCGCGGCATCCCCAGGGTGCGGAACCGGCGCTTCCAGCTCCAGGAGGCGCTTCCCGAGATCACGGTCCTGTGTGGCTCCTCGAGCGCCGCGAGGTAGTCGGCGGAGGGCTCCTGGCCGGGCCAGGCCTGGAACATCGGTGGGGTGTAGCCGCCGATCACGATCACCCGCTCCCGGTCGCTGCGGATATGTCCGGTGGCGTGGACCAGTGCTTCGCCGAACAGCAGGGTCGAGCCGGCCGGTGCCACCATCTGATGGATGAGGCTCGGGTCGGCGACGGCGCAGTCGATGATCTCCCGTTGGTCGCATTCGATCTTGTGGCTGCCGGCTATGACCACCGTGCCGCCGTCGTCCGGGCCCAGCGCGGTCAGGTTGGTGAGCACTTTCACGAAGTTGCAGTGATAGAGCCCGTTCTGGGCGTAGGTGCCGTAGGGCGGGCGGGTTCCGGCGTGAAATCCGTAGTCTGCGGACCCCGGGTCTGCGGCTTCCGGATTGCGCACGTTGATAACCGCCTCCGATTCCTCGAGTCGCACGTCGCCCCCCGTCAGCTCCTGCACCAGGCCGAGCATGCGCGGGTGGGTCAGGTACTCGTGGATGGCCGGGTCGGCTTCCAGGATGTGGGCGAAGTGAAGGTAGTGCGGGTGCATTGCGGACAGCTGGCAATTGCGCACGACCGCCCGGTGCTCGGGGTCGCCACCGTTGGTCGCGGACAGGTCTGCTTTGAGGCGCTGCATGGCCTCGAGCAGCCGTCCCACCAGGTCGGCGTCAATGGCATTCTCGACGATCACGTAGCCGTTGACATCGAGGAAGAAGCGCTGCGCCGGGGTGAGGGCGGGGAAGGGCGGGTTGAAGTCGACCGGTTTGTCGCTCATCGTCGTGGTCTCCACGGTGACGGAAAAGCTCGTCGCTGGTGCACCTTCATCCCGTAGGATGTGCTAGCAGTGGCCGCAGGTGGCGGCAGCCGATGGCAAAGCCCTCGAGACCGGGCGCACCGCGGTCTTCGTTCTCGATGCAGAGGACGTAGTCGTAGCCGGATTCCACCAGGGTGCCGATTAGCGTCCCCCAGTTGAGCTCTCCCCGTCCCGGCACCCGGTACTGCCACCACCAGTTGCCGATGATGCCCTGGCGCAAACGCATGTGGGGACTCACCTCGCAGTCTTTGATGTCGGCGTAATACCACTTGCCCGGGAACATGCGGATCAGGTCCTCGGCCGGCATCATCCCCATCCAGACCCAGTGCGAGGGATCGCAGGAGAGTCCGAGGTTGGGGGAGGGAACGGCGTCGAGAATGCGCTCCCACATCTCGGGGTTGCAGGCGATGTTGCCCATGCGCACGGCGCCGTCAAGGGCGATGCGGACGTTCCAGCGCGCGGCGGCTTCCATGACCGGACCGTACATCTCGCGGAAGCGTTCGCCCAGCTCGAGGGAGCGGTCGCCGGGGTTGCCGGGGGGACTGCTGTACATGCCGTAGAAGTGGTGGCCGACGGGACTGCCGGCATGCGTGACGACGACGGGCGTGCCGAGGTTGCCGGCGATCTCGATGGCGGCGATCAGGCTGGCCGACGCCGCGTTGCGGGCGGCCGGATCGTCATCGAGCAGGTTGTTGTAGGCCGACAGCGCCGCTAGGTAGATGCCGTGGCGCTCCAGGGTCGCGAGCAACTGGTCGCGGTCGATGTCGAGGCTGCCTTTGACGTCGAGTCGAATCGCATCGAAGTCGTTGGCGCGCGCCCAGGAAGCACACTCCTCCAGGTCCCACCCACCCCCGCCGACACCGGTGGAAAAACTGATGTCCATTGTGCTACTCCGGTACCCGAAAGGTGGTCTCGCCCAGGGCGAAGACACAGGAGCTTCGGTTTCCACCGATGGTCGGCTTCCAGATGTCGCGGGTGTAGGCCGCGCCCTCGATCGCAGTGCCGTTGTGGGTGAGCGAGGTCTCGTAGGTGAAGAAGAGCAGCGCGAAGATTCGCATGTTGGGCACGCCCGACGGAGTCGGTCCCCAGTGGATGACGGCCGGATCGGTCACGCTCCACTGCGACACCAGCTCGTGATCGCCGGCCTCGAGGCGCCAGGAGGGATCGGTGCGCACGTCGCCGCCGCGCCAGAACTGGGTGTCGAGCATCGGCAGATCCCGGTCGAACTGGTTGCCGCGGCCGCGGATCTGCAGGTCGAACAGCCAAGCCGCCAGTTCGCGGTTGTCGGTGCAGGTGGCGGTCAGTCCGGCGCCCGGGATGTCGACGAAGGCGACGTTGCCCTCGCCGGCCTCGCTGTAGCGGGTGTGGAAAAGACTGACGCTGCCCGAGTCGGCCAGTTCGCCAGGGCGGCGGATGTAGTTGATCCAGTGTTCTCCGGACCAGCGCGCGGTTCCGTCGATGGCATCGGACATTTCACTTCTCCTTGCTGACCCAGGGTCTGAACAACGGCTTGACGGCGGCCGGCAGTGCGGCGAAGACCTCCGCCGCTAGCGGCTCGACCTCGTTGTCGCTCATGCCGGTCTCATCGACCATGCGGGCCCGCTCGTCGGAGCCGGGCCTGAGCACGTCGAGGTTCAGGCACCAGGGCGCGTAACGCACCGGAGACCGGCATTTCGGTAGGGGGTAGGGTGCCAGCGGGTCCACTCCATTGTCTCCCGTCGGGTTTGTGCCACTGCGGTGGCTCCCGGGGAGGACCAGGGACTGGTCGAAGGAGACCAGCCCTTTACGGGATTTGACGCCCTCGAACAGAGAGTCGCGTCCACTCTCCGCCACGGCCGCTTCGATGCTGGCGCGCACCGCCTCGACTTCCCCGGTTGGGATGATTTCTTCCAGCACGCAGAAACCGGCCACCTCGAGCTGCCGCAGTGTCTGTTCGATGGACATCGGATATCGTTCCTTACGGTCGCTGACGTCGCCGTAGCCAGCGCTCCCGCCCGGGGATGGCATCTGCCCGATATTGTGAAGTTGCCCGCGGCCGGTCAACTGCGGCCGGACCGGGCGATGGACGGCGGCCGTTTTGGATTTTATCCTTCGGCCGGCCTGTCTTCCCGCGAGTGCATGCCAGGCGGGCGAAACCCGAGCTTCGAGCGTTGCCATGAGACGCAGCACCGACAGGATCCTCACGACACACACGGGCAGCCTGCCGCGGCCCGCGCGCCTGGCGGAGCAGTTGCGCGCGAGGGAAAGGGGGGAGCGGGTGGAGCCGTCGGCGCTGAGTTCCCTGGTGCGCAATTCGGTCGCGGAGGTGGTCGCCGGGCAGTGCTCCGCCGGAGTGGACGTTGTCAACGACGGTGAACAGAGCAAGGTCGCCTACGCGATCTACGTCAAGGACCGCCTCAGCGGCTTCGAGGACAGACCTTCCCAGCCATCGGCTTTCGTCGACGACTTTCCCGAGTACCGCGAGCGCCTGGCGCGCGAAGGACGCACGATGGTCAGCAGCGACATCAGCCTGCCCGTCTGCGTCGGCCCTGTCACCTACGCCGACCTTGCTCCTCTTGATCGTGATCTCAAGAACCTCCAGCAGGCGCTGACCGGGGCCAGCCCACACGAGGCCTTCATGACGGCGGCCTCACCCGGACTGATCGCCCACTTCTGCAGGAACGAGCACTACGCCACCGAGGAGGCCTATCTCGCCGCGCTGGCCGACGCGATGAAGGCCGAATACGACGCCATCCATCGCGCCGGTCTCATTCTGCAGGTCGACTGTCCGGACCTGACCATGAGTGGCTGGGATCGCCTGGGCTACAACCAGGCCGACCTGAATCGCAAGCGAGCGCTGCACGTGGAGGCCCTCAACCACGCCCTGCGCGACATCCCGGTGGACCAGTTGCGGATGCACCTGTGCTGGGGCAATTACGAAGGACCGCATCACCTCGACACGCCGCTCGAGCAGATTATCCAATTTGCTTTCGAGGCCAGGCCCAGCGCCTTGTCGTTCGAGGCTGCCAATCCCCGGCACGGGCACGAATGGAAGCTGTTCGAGCAGGTGGCGCTGCCGGAGGGCAAGCGGCTGATCCCGGGGGTGCTGGATTCGACGACCAACTTCATCGAGCATCCCGAGCTAGTGCGCGAGCGGATCGTCCGTTTCGCCGGGCTGGTCGGGCGCGAGAACGTCATCGCCGGCACCGATTGCGGCTTCTCCCACTTCGCCACGACCGACCCCAAGGTCGACCCCAGGATCGCCTGGGCTAAGCTCGAGGCGATGGCGGAAGGGGCACGGCTCGCGTCCGAGGATCTGTGGTGACGGGCGCGGTGCCCGGGTGCGAACGGGCGAGCGCTAGCGGCTCATGATTCGCGGAGACGTGATCGTCGCGGGCCTCGGTGCCATGGGTGGGACTACCGCCTATCATCTGGCCCGGCGCGGCTTGAAGGTCATCGGTTTCGACCGCTTCCGGCCGCCGCATCGACGCGGGTCCTCGCACGGCCATGCCAGGGTGATCCGGGAGGCGTATTCCAGGGGACCGTCCTACGTGCCGCTCGTGCTCCGCGCGATCGAGCTGTGGCGGGAATGGGGTGTGGAGGCAGGGGTGGAGCTGGTCCGGATGTACGGTCACCTCACGATCCGGAGCCCGGAGGAGCCCGACCTGCATCTGATGCGCGCGAGCGCCTCGGCCTACGGCCTGCCGCTCGAGGATCTCTCGACCGAGGAAATCCGCTATCGCTATCCCATGTTCCGGATCGAGGACGGATGGGGCGGTCTCTTCGAGCCGCGGGCCGGGGCCGTATTCCCGGAGCGATGTATCCAGGCCTGCCTCTCCGGACTGGTGCGGTTGGGTGCCGATTTGAGGTTCGATGAGCCAGTAAGCTCGTGGAAGAGTGGCGCCGGCGGCATCGAGGTCCGCACGCCCTCGGGGACCTACGGCGCCGAGAGGCTGGTGGTCACCGCGGGTGCATGGGTCGCCAATCTGATTGCGCAGCTGCGGCCTACGGTCGAGATCGAACGGCTCGCCCTGTTCATGTTCGAGTCGGCAGGGAATGCGCCAGCGCTGACGCCCAAGATGTGTCCCAACAGCTCGTGGGGCTGCGTCGGGGTGCGGGACTCATTCTATACGCAACCGGACTTCGGCAATGGCTTCAAGGTGGCGTTTCACCACGGCCGGACCGGCGTCGATCCGGATCACCCGGATCGCTCAACGACCGACGAGGAGGAGGCCAGGGTGCGGCAGCTGGTCGGCAGGTTCATCCCGGATGCCGCAGGTCGGATTCGGGAGAGTACGGCCTGTCTCTACACAAACCTGCCGGACCGGGACTGGGTGATCGATCGCCATCCGGATGAGCCGCGGGTCGTCATCGGCAGCCCCTGCTCGGGGCACGGCTTCAAGTTTGCCTCGGCGATAGGTGAGATCCTCGCGGATCTCGCGACGGATCGCACGCCGAGCTTCGACATCACGCCGTTCTCGCTGGGGCACTCTGCCTGAGCTGCCCGGCCCGGGCAGCAGGATGTCATCAGGCCTGCTTGCCCACGCCCCGCTCGAGGATCTTCTCGTAGGCGTCGAACCGCTCCCCCTCGTGCTCTTCCGGATCCACCTTCTTCAGAAAGAGCGCACTGCCCGGCTTTTTCCCGGTGAAGTCGCGGTGCGAACCGATATGCGCCGGGTCGGAACCGTTCCACTTGACCTCGCCGTCCTGCAGGTAGACGAACTCGCCGGCGTACTTGGCGATCATCGCCTGCATGCGGTCGCGGTAGAACAGCCCCTGCTCGCAGGCGGTCTCGCGCACGGTCGCCATGTGCTCGGGATCGTCCTCCGCGACCGAGTCGAACTCGTTGAGCGGCGCCTGGACTTCGCTGACCAAGTCGATCTTGTCCAGGTCGACGGTGCCGAAGCCGCCCTGCGCGGCTACCAGGACATGGTTGCGGTCGCGGCGGAACGGGGGGGTCGGCCAGTCCGAGGTGGGGGCGTGGCCCATCAGGTGGGTGGCGCAGGCGTCGGTGGCGACGATCTGGTCGCCGGCGATCAGAGCGTCGGTGACGCGGCCCTCGCCGCCCCATTCCCGGCCCCACTGACCGGTGGTGGCGGCGATGATGTTGAGCGCGGGGGTGGTGATGCGGGCTAGGTCGGGCAGCACGTAGGAAAGCCGGATGGCGTGGTGGAAGTAGGTGCGCACGCGCCCTTCGGGCGGGATGGTCGGGGTCAGGCCGAAGAGGTTCTTCATGCAGAGGGTGACCCCCATGAAGAGGTGGTTCTTGAGCTTGGCCACCGAGATTACCTCATCGGCTTCCTTCCAGACGCTGCTCAGGGTGTAGCGCTGGAACATGTAGCCGCCCCCGGGCACCTCGTACTCCGCGAATGGCGCGATGTTCGACTCGTCGTAATCGACCCCGAACTCCTCCAGCAGCGGCATGTAGTTGATGTACGGAGACAGCGGGCCCCCGGGCTTGTCGTAACCCATGGTGTCGCTGGCCACCAGGTCGGCGGAGGTGCGCTCGCGGAGGAGGCGGAGGACAGCCCGGCAGACCGCGTCGTCGACCAACTCGCGCCGCCGCCCTTCAAACATCTGCACCTCGTTTTGGCCCATGTTGAACTTGAGGGCGATGCGGCCGGCCTTTTCCAGCCTTTCCCAGGAGCGCGTGAGGGGGTCGGTAGCCCGCTTCAGATGCTCGTAGACTTCCTCGTCGGACGCCCGGTGGTCGCAGCGGACGGCCCGAACGCTGTAATCCTTTGTCATGGTATCTTCTCTCGAGGCCCGTCAATCAGGCCGGTATCTTGCCGTGTCGCTCGACGAAAGGTAGGGGCTGGGTCCGGCGGGTCAAGCGAGATCGCTGCTCTGGAAACTGATCTCGCGCTAGGCTCCCAGTTGATCGGCGAGGTGGTCGAAATCGGCGCTTGCGGCGCTCGAGCCCGCTGCCGCTGTCGGGCCAGGTCTGCAGCCGGTGCCATACCCGGTTCATGTGGCTGCGCTCGGCCTTGTCGAGATCGACCAGCCCGTATTCCTCCAGCAGCCGATCTAGGATCATGCGGTGAAGATCGTCGATCTTCGTCCACGGCAGTTCGCCGCGGCGAACCTGGTGCATGGCCGGCTCGTAGCTGCTGCGCCAGGCGTCGGCGAAGGTGGACCAGTCGACGGCGCGACCGGTTCGAGCGCTCCACTCGCGGCCTTCGTCGATGATCGTGGAACGCCAGTCCGTGACGGTCCCGAAGACGTCGAACGCCAGTGCCGCGACAGCGGCTAGAGCCAATTTTCCGCAGCCGTTTCGAGCAATCGGGTGAAGGGTGACCGCGCCGCCACGACCCGCAGGCCCTTCGGCATCGATGCGCGGTCGGTAGCGCGCACGCCGGACAGCCGGCCGTTACCCCCGTCGCCGGCCAGCCTGGCCAGGGCGGCGACGCCCCCGGTGCCCAGCACCAGAGGCAGGTAGGCTCGCCTGACCCAGGTGGCAGGGGCGCGCAGGTCGGCGTCGCCGAGATCGGCCACCAGCGGACCGACAGCGGTGCGCGCCCGCAGGAAGGACCAGGCTGCCAGCGCCAGCAGCCCGAGGTCGGCGCCGGCGACGATGGTGATCGACGCCGGGTTGATTCCCATTTCGACCTGCGCCATTCGCACCGTGGTCACGATATCGTCGAGCTGATGCTGGTGCTCGGTCCTGTCGTAGGTGGTGGCCAGGTAGCGATGGTAATGCTCGCGGAAGGTGGCGACTTCGTCGGCGCCCGACTGGCCGAACAGGCGGGGAACTAGGATTCCGCAGCCAGTATCGGCCAGTCGTCGGAGCTCAGGCCGCATGCGCGTCGTAAAGCGGTCCCAGGCTGTGGCGTCGGCGTAGCTCCGCAGCAGCAGTATGGTGCGGCTGCCCCTCCTGGACGGCACCAGGAACCGGCAGCGGATGCTGCTGTCCTGCGAGAAGCGTCCGAATTCGATCGCGTGCAGCTTTTCGCGCCCAACACGATACTCGTATCGCGGAGGCTGGTTGCGGATGAGGATGTCCGCCCTGGCGGGCCAGTTCAGCTGCAGGGCATCGGCCACATCGTCGGGGTCACCTGGGCGGGCGTGCAGCTTGCGCCAGGTGGAGATCAACGGCTTCACGCTCCGGATCGCGCCCTTGTAGGGGGGGATCGGGCCGTCGAAGACTAACAGCTGTGAGCGCTCCGGCACCGACCGCGCTGACTCCTGGGGTTGGTCGCCGCCGCGCCCGCGGTGGCGCAGCCAGCGGACCATCCAGGCGTAGACTGCCTCGCGCGATGCCTGGTTGTAGTTGTGCTTGTCGTCCTGATAGAAGCCATCCACGGCTTCCTCGCGCCCGTAGAGCTCGTAGAGGTTCCGCAGTGCCGGCAGCTCGCGGTCTTCCTGGTGATGGGTCCAGTCTCCGGTGCAGCCCAGCAGCAGCAGCGGGCGCGGGGCGATCAACGCGGCGTAGTGGAGGTTGGAGTAGCGCAGGTGCAGCGCGGGCGCGTTCTCGCACTCGCAGCCGCCCTGGAAGTGACCGGAGAGCATGACCGCCGGCGCCGCTACCTGCACGCGGTCATCCAAGGCGGCGAGGAAGTAGGTCTGCGTGCCGCCGCCCGACTCGCCGGTGCATCCGACCCGGCGCGGATCGATGTCGCGGCGCGACAGGAGGTAGTCGAGGGCCTTTATCGAGTTGTTCAGCTGCAGGCCGAAAAGGCTCAGACCGAGGGTGTTGGCCACCTGCTTGTGCGGTCCAGTCAGCAGCGCCCCCCGGTGCGGCAACTGCCGGGTGTCGTCGTCGTAGCCGATCATGGAGTAGGCGAAAGAGGCGAACCCGAGCAGGGCGGTGTTCAGGGCCCGGTGCGGGACCGAGGCGAAGCTCAGTGGCAACGTCCGGGAGTTCATGCCGTGGCCGTGGGGGTGGAGGATCAGCGGCAGTCTGCCCTTCGCGCCGGCCGGGCGATAGAGGTTGCCCACCAGGTAGAGCCCGGGGAGGGTCTCGATGCAGAGGTTCTCGACGACGACACCCTCGTGCTCGAAGAGGTCGACGATTCTGCCACGCGCCTTGAAAGCGGCCGTTTCGGCGTTGAGCCCGGCGCAGAGCCGCAGGTGCCGGCGAATGCGCAGGCGTTCGCGTCGCCAGCGGCCAAGGCTGGTCCATCGGGGCAGCGGCATGGTGGTCTGGAAGTTGCGGCAGGAGTAGAGCCGGGCGTCGGGATCGGGCATCCGGTCGGTCATGGTCAAGGCTCGGTGGCGGCAGGCGGGGAGGCCGGCAGATTATCCGGGAACGCGTGGGAGGGGTCAACTCGGCGTGCCAGCGACTGAAGGGTTATATTCCTCGACTTGGAGCAGTCGAACCCCACGCCGGAAAAGATGGACCATTCCGTCCGCGTCGAGATGGCCAGTCGGCGCTTACGGAACCGCGAGTCGAGATCAACGTCAGTTCGGGTTGAGGCGTGGTAACTACCTAGAAACGAAAGGCTTTGACGATGGCAAAAATCGTATTCATAGGCGCCGGCAGCTTGGGGTTCACGCGGGGGCTGGTGCGGGATATCCTGACCTACCCGCTGCTCGAAGGTTCCGAGATCGCGTTGGTAGACATCAACCGCGAGCGTCTGAGCTTCGCCCGCAGGGCCTGCGAGAAGATCGTCGCGCTGGGCAACTATCGGGCCACCGTCACGGCGACGACCGATCGCCGGGAGGCGCTCAAGGGGGCCGATGCGGTCTGCGTGACCATCCTCTGCGGACGCACGGCGGTCTGGGGCCACGACATCCTGATCCCCAAGAAGTACGGTATCGACATCAACGTCGGTGATACCCGCGGACCGAGCGGCATTTTCCGCGCCCTGCGTACGATACCGGCCATGATCGCGATCTGCCGCGACATGGAGGAGCTGTGTCCGCAGGCGATCATGCTCAACTACACCAATCCGATGGCGATGCTGTGCCACGCCATGCAGCGCGAGACCTCGATCAACGTCACTGGACTCTGTCACAGCGTGCAGGGAACCGCAGCGATGCTGGCAGGATGGCTGGGAGTCAAGCCGGCCAAGCTGGACTTTGTCTGCGCCGGCATCAATCATATGGCCTGGTACACCAAGCTCGAATACCGGGGGCGCGATCAGTACCCGAAGCTGAAGCGGGTAGTGTCGTCGGACAAGGCGGTCTACAACCAGGAGCAGGTGCGCAACGAGATGTTTCTCGGCCTGGGCTACTACGTCACTGAGTCTTCGGGTCACAACTCGGAATACAACTGGTGGTTCCGCAAGCGGCCTGACCTGGTCAGGAAGTACTGCAAAGACGGAACCGGCTGGAATCCGGGGGACTATGCGTACATCCTCAAGGAGTATCAGCAGCGCGAGAAGCTCTGGAAGAAGGATGTGCGCGACTGGCTCAAGAGCGACGCGCCGATCGACCTGAAACGCGGCCACGAGTACGCCGCCGCGATCGTCAACGCCTATCTGGGCGGCGATCTCTACAAGTTCAACGGCAACGTGGTCAACGACGGCCTGGTCGACAACCTGCCGGACGGCTGCTGCGTCGAGGTGCCGGTGCTGGCGAGCCACCGAAGGCTCGAGCCGATCCGCGCCGGACGGTTGCCGGATTCCTGCGCCATCCTGACCAATCTGAGCGCGCAAACCGAGATGCTGGCCGTGGAGGGCTGCCTGCGCGGGGACCGCGAGGCGGTATACCACGCGATCGTGCATGACCCGTTGACCGCGAGCAAGCTGTCAATGGCCGAGGCGCGCACCATGGTGGACGAGATGTTCCGCAGGAACAAGGCTCACCTGCCCCAGTTCAAGATCTGACGCGAGGGAACCCAAGAGATGACAGCAGCTCCGAGCAGCACCATGCACGTCGGCGTCCAGGGTATGTCCACCGAAAGAATAGACCTGCAGTTCCTGCGCCGGCACGGGGTCACCCACATGAACGGTGGCGTCGAGGATATGGAGGTGGAAACCCTCGTGCGGCACCGGGAAACGGCGGCTGCCGAGGGGATCAGCTTCGAGGCGACCCACGTGGGTGTCGGCCGCAACATCACGCTGGCCCGCGATCCAGAGCGGGATCGCGAACTGGATGAGTTCTGCAGGATGATCGAGAACGCCGGCAGGGCAGGACTGCGCGCACTGTTCTACAACTTCTGCATCGTCGACCACCAGCGTACCGAGGACACCTTCGGCCGCGGCGGCTCGCGCTACAGCACCTTCGACATGTCGAAGTACGACAACGACGCCCTGACCGAAGCTGGCCGCGTCGATCGGGACGAGGCCTTCGCCCGGGCCGCCTACTTCCTAGAGCGGATCATCCCGGTGGCAGAGGAATACAAGGTGCAGATGGCCTGTCACCTCAACGATCCGCCAGCGCCGGTGCTGCGTGGGGTGGAGCGCTGGAACTGGCCGGTGTTCGAGGGGCTTCAGCGCTTCTCGGAGCTGGTGGACAGCCCTTACCACGGCTTCAACTTCTGCTGCGGGGTGGCAGCCGAGGGGCTGGAGGATCCGGCGAGGGAGCTACCGCCGATCGTGCGCTACTTCGGCGAGCGCAAGAAGATTTTCAACGTCCACTTCCGCAACATCAAAGGCGGCCTGCACAAGTTCCAGGAGGTCTGGCCGGACGAGGGGGACGTGGACATGTACGAACTCGCCGAGATCTTCCACGAGGTGGGTTATCCGTACATGCTGATGCCGGACCATGCACCCGGTCATCCGGACGATCCGCCGGCTTCGGGTGGGACGGGCCGCAACTGCCAGGCCTGGGCCTTCCAGTTCGGCTACATCATCGCGCTGATCCAGGCAGTCACCCGCGACTGAGCGGGCGGGTCAGACGGAGCGCGGTCCGAGATCCCAACGGCGAGCCGGCATTACTCTCCGACGCCAGCAAACTCGGCCAGTCCTTCGTAGTCCCGGCTCTGCTTGGGGCGGCGGGAATGGTGTGACGGGTGCAGCAGCGCGGCCTGCTGCGGCGCCGTCAGCTCGTTCCAGTAATCGGGCGCCGTGCCGCCTAGCCCACCGCCGCTCCAGGCCATGTGACCGGTGTTGTACTTGTATAGGATGGCCCGGCGCTGGTGGTCGGCGGTCCACGGGAGGGTGCCGTGGGTGCAGGCTTCGCTGAAGATTACTGCGTCGCCGGCGCTGGCGTTGACTTCCGTGACATACTCCTGGTGCTGTTCCCAGCGGCGCATCGCACTGGGGCATTCCACGTTGGCCTTGTGACTGCCCGGGACCACGGCGATGCCGCCGGCGCCCGGGCCCTCGTCGGCCAGCAGGTACTCCACGACACAAAGACCGGTGAAGATCCTGCCCTCGCGGTAGAAGTACGGAGCGTTGTCGAAGTTGCCGTGCAGCATGCCGCCGGAGCAGCCCTTGTCCATGGCGATCAGGCCCGGCCCGTGATCGAGGCGCCATCCCTCGCCGAGGATGGTGTTCAGGTGTGGTGTGGTCTGCGGATGAGCGAGCATCTCCCGGAAAGGCTCGCAGTACGGCTTCTCCAGCTCAAGCAGGCCCTCCGTGTTGCCCAGGCGCGTCGACTTGTTCTCGCCCTTGAGGGCAACCGAATCGCCGAAATACTCGGGATTCTGCCGCAACTCCATCGCGTCGATGGCGGCGTTGGCCAGCTCCAGGTGCGCGGCACTGAGAACATCCCGCACGATGACGAAGCCGAGCAGGTCGAAGAGATACTTCTCGTCGTCGGACATCTCGACGGTGTCCGGGGTGATCGAGTGCGAGGTATTCGGTTCTGCCATTGTCTTCCCTCCTCGGATACGGGCGGCGTTGCCGCCGCCGCTTTAGACGCTGGACCTTACAGGTCCACGTCGAAGTTGAACTCGGGCCTCCAGCCCAGGCGCTCCTCGGCCCATTCGACGTCGGTGACGTGGCGGCCTCCCGGCGTGGCCGTGATGTTGAAACACTCGTAGCTCAGGTCCTCGAGCTCGAGGGCACAGACCAGGGCAGAGGCGACGTCGCGACGATCGATGCTATGCCAGCCGAACGCGGCTATCGGGTTCCCCTCGGTATCCACCATGCGTTCGGCGTCCACGATGCCGCAGGGTCGGACGCAGGCGATGGCTGTGCCGTGCTGCTCGTGGAAGTTTCGGGTCAATTCCTCCTGCAGCAGCTTGGAGAGCGCGTAGGGACCACTTGCCTTGAGCGGGTAGAGGTCCCTGGTGAAGGCGGTGCCACCGGGGTAGCCGCCGAATACGGCGGTACTGGAGGTGTGGATGAAACGCTGAATCCCTTGAGCACGGGCGGCTTCGAGGAGGTTGAACAGGCCTGTGACGTTGACCGTGAACCCGGGCCGGTCGGGGCCGAATCCGTAGGATGGATTGGGCGCCATAATGGTGTTTACGACCGCATCACATCCCTCCATGGCGGTGTGGACGGCGTCGTAGTTGAGTACGTCGCCCTGGATGGCGTCGGGGAGGTCGGGCACCGGCCGGAGGTCGAAGGCTGTTACCTCGTGGCGGGCGGACAGGAGATCCACGGCCGGGCGGCCGACGAAGCCGGCGGCGCCGGTCATCAGGACGCGCATCCTCGCATGCTCCACGTTTAGTGCTTTTCCTGCACCTAAGATAAGAGATCATCCGGATCCCGGCGTCCGGCGTCGATGCGGCCCGGCGCTGTTTTCCGCAAGCCGGCGGCGGCCTATCATAGCCAGGGCATACAGTCACTCACTCACGAAAGGCCTACGATGGGCGGCGATGGGGCGGTACCCTGCACGATCTTCGACGTTCCTTTCACGATTACGCTGGAGTGCGACGCGACGCTGACGGACGTGGACATGCTGGAGCCGCAGGGCGGTGTCGATCCGGACTATGAGCTGAGCGTCGACATCAGCGACCCGCATCCCGAAACGCGGCTGATCCGGTGGCGCCTGCGGCGGCGGAACGGCGCCAGCTTCAAGGTGAAGGGATTCAACGTGCAGGCCTCGGTGCCGGCGATCGACCTGCACCGCATGTGGGTGCCGGCGCTCAATGAGTCGATCGGCAAGTCGGACATGATCAGCCTGCCCTGGGCCATAGACGAGCGCAGCTTCGTCTCCTGGTCTTTCCCGTTCATCGCCGCGCTCAGCCGGCAGGACATCAACCGCTTCGCCATCGGCTTCATGGATCAGGTCGAGACCGCGGCGGCGACCCACAACTGCTACGACGAGGATGCGAAGATCGGACTGAGCCGGCTCTACGAGGACGGTCCGCTGGAGACCACCGCCTGGGAGGAGACCCTCTACGTGTCCCGTACCCCGGTCCACCTGTTTGACCAGGTGCGGCAGTTCGCGCGCACCTACGACCAGGTCCACCAGCCCGTGCTCTGCGAGACGCCGAATGCTGTCTGGAAGCCGGTCTGGTGCAGCTGGTACGGGATCAAGAACGACGTCACGGCCGAGTACGTGCTGGACCACGCGCCGCACCTGCAGGAGATGGGGTTCGGCAGCGTCATCGTCGACGCCGGCTGGTGGGTCGACGGTCATTTCGACGAGGCAACGGGGCACTACAAGGCCAACGAGAAGTTTTCGGACATGCCGGGCATGGCGGCTCGACTGCACGAACAGGACCTGCGCGTCCTGCTCTGGTGCGCGCCGCTGTTTCACCTCGGGGCGATATGCGAGAACCCATTCATCAGCAAATACATGCTGAAGAGCGTCAGGCCCGGCATACCGAGCTTCCTGTGCCCGCGCTGCCAGCCGGTACACGACTACGTGCGCCGCATGGTCGAACACATCATCGGGGCGAACGGCGTCGACGGCCTGAAGATAGACTTCATCGATGCGGGCGCCGCTGATCTGTCGTACGCCTGTACCGCCGACCACGAGCACGACTACGCCACCTACGGGCAGGCTATGGACGCGCTGCTGCGGACTATCCACGAGGCGGCGAAGGGCGTGCGCAGCGACGCGCTGCTGGAGTTCCGGATGAACTACACGAACCTGGTGACGCGGAGCTACGCCACCAGCCACCGGGCGCAGGACTCGCCGCTGGACTTCGATCACATCCGCCGCATGTGCACCCGTCTGCGCAGCTACATGATCGAACCGGAGGCCGGAAGGGAGGGAAACGTGGCCGTGCACGCCGACCCGGCCTGGTGGCAGCCCCGCGAGCGTGCCGAGATCGTCGCCTGCTTCATGAGCAGCCTGGTTACCAGCGCGGTGCCGATGCTGTCGACGGACATGCGCGCGCTCGGGGTGGAGACCCGCGCCATCGTCAAGGCCTGGCTAGGGTTCTACAACGAGCACACCGACCTGATCATGTTCGGCCGTCATCGTGTGCTCAGCACCGACGCGCACCACTCGATCTTCTCGGTGCATCGCGAGGGCGAGGCGGTGATTGGCATCTACACGGCTTCGCTGCCCGGGCAGCTGGAGCTGCCGGACCCGTCGGTGAGGCGGTTGTGGATCCTCAACGGCACCGGACAAGAGCGGTTGTTCGCGCGGCTCACGGGCATTGCCGGCGGGGTGATCGCGGTGAACCGCTATTCGCGGGCGCTGGAGCTGCAGGAGAGTCAGTCCATGCCGGTGTTCGAGGGCGGCGCGGTGCTGGACCTGCCGGTGGATATTGGGGGTGCCCTGGAGTTGACCGTCCCCTGACGTGAACTCGACGTCGGGGATTCCGCCTGCGATGTCGGACTCGAGCTCCGGTCCGGCGTTGCGGGTCGAGCTGCCGTGGATTCCAGCTTGCCGGCGGCGGCGCGGCGGCGCGTGTGTCGGGCTGCGCGCGGGGCTGACGCGGGAAGCGGCAGAGTGCATTGAGATTTCGGAGCTGGCACTGGTGCTCGGAGCCTCGCGCGACCTAGTTCTATAAGATACTTCCCTGCCGACTCGGGGGAGCGGACGGGTCTGTGGTCATCGGCTGCCACGGAGGCAACGCCGGCGGACAATCGCAGGCCGAAGCCAAACGCCAGCCGGAGGGCAGAGCGAAATGAAAATTATCGGGATCGAGCGCATCGGCATCGACATGCCATACAAGGAGCGGGTGCGCGAGCACCTGCAGAAGGGCTGGGGCCTGGGCAACCGCTCTACGGACGAGGAGTTCGAGCGGGAGAAGGAGGGTTTCTACAGGAAACTGGCGGAGTACCCGATCCCCCGGGTGCGCACCAACCTCTACATCGTCAAAACGGACGATGGCCTGACCGGTATTGGTGAGGGTGTCGAGGCGCTGGCTGACGAGGCGCTGGCGGAGTACTCCGGCCGTAACCCATTCGAGTTCATCATGGACGACGATGTGGGGCCGCTGCAGATCGCCTTCTACGACCTGATGGGGCAAGCGCTAGAGCTGCCGATCGCTAGGCTGCTCGGGCCGGCGCGCGAGCGGGCGGCCCTGGCGTGGTGGTCTCAGTGCTTCCCGCCGGAGGTTCTGCGGGAGGAAGCCAGGCTGGCGCTGGAGCTGGGGTTCTGCGTCCACAAGTTCAAGCGCCGGGCGCACACCGATGTCGTCGAGCAGGTGGCGGCGATAGCCGAGGTAGCCCCGGACGACTACGAGGTCACCGCCGATGCGAACCAAACCTTCGGCACCCGCGACCGGGCCCTGGCGATCGGTCGGAAGCTGATCGAATTCCCGCAGCTGCATTGCCTGGAGTCGCCGATCGATCAGGACGATGTCGAGGGATACTGTCTGCTCAAGGCGGAGCTGGGGGTCAAGCTGGCCCACCATATGGGTAGGCCGGATCCGCTGGCGGCGCTGCAGTCGGGGGCCTACGACTACTTCATCCTGGGGACCCGGGTAGCCGCCACGACGCGCAACGGAGCCATCGCCGCCGCCGGCAATCGGCCGTTCTGGATGCAGGCGACGGATACCGACATCTCCGCCCTGTTCATGTTGCATCTGGCCGCCGCGACCCCCAACGCCACCCTCGCCCATGTCTCGACCCATCACCTGAACGAGGTGCCGCTGCTCGAGGAGCCCATCACCGTTGCCGACGGGCAGGTCACCATCCCCACGACGCCCGGACTGGGTGTTGGCCTCGACATGGACGCGGTCGATCGGTACCGCATCTGATGCAGGCCGATCCGGCAGATCCCGTCGCTGACGGGGTTGCTGACGCGGTCGCTGATGCGGTCGCTGATGCGGTCGGCGACGACGTGCCGGCGGTGGTGCGGGATCAGGTCGCGGAGATCGCCGGCGACGCGCCCTTACGGCTGTCCGTGGCGACCGACATCACCCTCGACGGTGCCTTCGATACGGCCTGGCTGCTGGCCACGGACGCGAGCCTGATCGCGGTGAGCCCTAACGGAGGATCCGGTCCGACGGTCCGCGATTTCGCCCTGATCGACATCGACGAGGTGGAGGTCCGGGAGCAGTACGGCAGCGGTCTCCTCCGGGTCCGCACGGCCGGCGCGGGCGCGACCATGGCGGTGTTCTCGAAGAGCCTCATCCCCAAGTTCGCCGAGGTGCCTTCCCGGATCGAGGAACTGGTCCAGGCGCGCCGCGCCGCCGACTCAGCCGGGATCGTCAAGGGCGACCTGGGTCGCGACAAAGGTGGTAAGGGCCACCGCTGCCCGACCTGCGACCGGGTGATACCCCGCTGGCACGGGGTCTGCCCGGCCTGCCTCGACAAGCGCCGGATCCTGTTCCGGCTGCTCGCTTACGCGCGGCCCCACTGGCGGGCGGTGACTGTCTGCCTGCTGCTCATGCTCGTGGCCACGTCGATCGGCCTGACGCCGCCGTTGTTGATGGGCATGCTGATCGACGACGTGCTGGAGCCGGCACAGGACAAGGACTACGACGTGCCGATCGACGAGGCGACGGCGGCGCTGGGCCTGCTGGTGGTTCTGCTGATGCTGGTCCACGTGTCGCGCAACGGGCTCGACGCATGGCGCAGTTATTTCCTCGCCCGCTTGGGCCAGCAGATCACCTTCGACCTGCGCAACCAGGTTTATCGGCATCTCCACGACCTGTCGCTGAGCTTTTACAATCAGCGCGAGACGGGGCGGATCATGGCTTCGGTCACGCAGGACGTGGGCCGGCTGCAGAACTTCATCAGTGACGGGCTGCAGGAGGTGATCAAGGACGTCCTCACGATCGCCATCATCTGCGTCATCCTGTTCTGGAAGAATGCCGCGCTGGCCGTGCTGGTGCTGCTCCCGACACCTTTGCTCGTAGTCACCACACTCTACTTCGGCAAGCGGCTGCACGTGATCTACCGCGGTCTCTGGCGCCGGTGGGCTGGCCTCAGCGCGCTGCTCGCCGACACCATCCCGGGCGTGCGGGTGGTCAAGGCGTTCGCGCAGGAGCGGCGCGAGGTAGGGAAGTTCGAGGGACGCAGCCTAGGGCTGCGGGACGGGGAGGTGCGGGTCGCTCGGGTGCGTAGCGTTTTCGGTCCGATCATGACCTTCGTGACCTCCCTGGGCACACTCATTATCTGGTGGGTCGGCGGCCGCAAGGTGCTGGGCGGCGATCTCTCGCTTGGTGACTTCGTCGCGTTCACTGGTTACATGTGGCAGTTTTACGGTCCGGTGGAGAGCCTGTGCCGGATCAACCACCGCTTCCAGCGCGCCGCCACCTCGGCCGAGCGGGTATTCGAGGTGCTCGACACGCAGCCGGAAGTGGTCGACCGACCGACCGCCATCGCGATGCCGGCGATGGAGGGGCGGGTGGAGTTCTGCGGTGTTACCTTTGGGTACGAGCCGGGCAAGCCGGTGCTGCAGGGACTGGATTTCGCGGTTGAGCCTGGGGAGATGATCGGCCTTGCCGGCCACAGCGGCGCCGGCAAGAGCACCCTGATCAACCTCATCTGTCGCTTCTACGACGTCGACGAGGGCAAGATCCTGATCGATGGCCGGGACGTGCGGGGGGTGCAGGTCAAGTCGATGCGCGAGCAGATCGGCGTCGTGCTCCAGGATCCCTTCCTGTTCAATGGCAGCGTCGCGGACAACATCGCCTACGGGCGGCCTGGCGCCGGGCTCGAGGAGATCGTCGCGGCGGCCAAGGCGGCCAACGCCCACGATTTCGTGATGAAGACGGCCGATGGGTACGACACCATCGTCGGCGAGCGGGGCGCCCGCGTGTCGGGGGGTGAGCGTCAGCGCTTGTCGATAGCGCGGGCGATCCTGCGGGAACCGCGCATCCTGATTCTGGACGAGGCGACCTCCAACGTCGACACCGAGACCGAGGCGCAGATCCAGGAGGCGCTGGCGCGGCTGGTGCGGGGGCGTACCACGTTCGCGATAGCCCACCGTCTGTCGACCCTCAAGCACGCCAACCGGCTGCTGATCCTCGAAGCGGGGGAGCTGGCCGAGATCGGCACCCACGACGAACTGATCGAGCGGGATGGCATCTACGCGCGGCTGTGCAGCATGCAGACCGAGCTCTCCCGCATCCGGGCCTGGTAGGCGAGATGGCCGAGACCTACGACCTGCACGAAGAGCTGACGATCCTCGATCCGAGTCGGGTGAGGCTGAGCTTCGACGCCTTCGGCGACCTGCAGCTGCAGCTGGACAGCGGCTCGGCGCGCACGGTGGAGGCGGCTCGCCCGTTCCCGCTCACGTCACCGGATGACTTTGTCGTGCTTCGAGATGCCGAGGGCGACGAGGTAGGCGCGATCTCCAGTATCGCGGAGCTGGAAGACGGCAGCAGGCGGGTGCTGCGAGCGGTGCTGGAGGCAACTTACTTCCTGCCGGTGATCACGCGGGTCCACCGGATTGACGTGGAATTCCGGATTCCGCACTGGGAAGTGGAGACCGATCGCGGACCACGCAGCTTCGAGATCAGCAGCATGCGCTCGGACGTGCGCCAGCTCGGCAACGGCCGCGTCCTCCTCCGCGACGCCGACGGCAACCGCTACGATATTCCGAACCGCCACGCGCTCGATGTCGTCAGCCAGGCGCTGATCGCCGCACACCTTTAGGAGACGGACATGGCAGAGGGGCAGCTGGGTGTAGGCATCATGGGGGCCGGAAGAGTATCGAGGGACCATGCCTACGCGGCGACTGCTGGGGCGCAAACGAGACTCGTGGCGATCGCCGATCCGGTCGAGGAACGGGTCGCCGGTTTAGCAGAGCGGTTCGGGTGCGATGCGCACACCAGCCACCGCGAGATGCTCTCGCGGCCGGACGTGGATCTGGTGCTGGCCGGGGTGCCGCACGGCCTGCACGGTCCGCTGGCCCTGGACGTGCTCAACGGCGGCAAACACCTGATGATCGAGAAGCCGATGGCAATCGCACTGGAGGAGTGCGACGCGATCGCGTCGGCCGCGGCCAGCAACGGCCGGCGGCGGATGGTGGGGCACACCCAGCATTTCTTCCCGGCCAACCTGGCGGTGAAGGGGCTGATAGAGAGCGGTCGCATCGGCGCGCCGGTGATGGCATCGCAATGGTGGTACAAGCCGTTCGGGCTGGCCGGCCGTCCGGCCTGGATGCTCGACCGGTCGCAGGGCGGGGGCATGTGGATGATGAACGGGGCTCACATGCTCGACCTGCTGATGTGGCTGATCGACAGCGACGTGGTGGCGGTGAAGGGGCGGGTGACCAATTCCGTTATGGGACAGCGGGCAGACGACTCGGTCGTCGCCTACGTCGAGTTTGCTTGCGGCGTGGGTGCCACCGTGAATCACAGCGGCGCGAAGCGACCGGAGCCGCCGCCACCGCAGCAGTGGATGACCACCGAAGTCGTCGGTACCGAGGGCAGTGCGAAGGTGGTCTCCTACCAGGGTGAAGCCTACCTGAACCTGGATGGCGAGTACGAGGCGATCGATGTGGCGCGGGACCAGGAACGCGATCAGGCGGTGGCGGCGTTCATCAACGCCGAATCGGGCAACCCGCCCGGCGCGCCGCAGGCCCAGTCGGAGAACGCGCAGACCGGCGGCATCGCCGCCGAGGTCGCGGCTTTCGCCGGTTCGATCCTGCGGCAGGAGGAGCCACCGGTGGCGGTCGATCACGCCACCGGCGTGATGCGGACCTTGC
The DNA here is from genome assembly GCA_964456165.1 of uncultured Gemmatimonadaceae bacterium. Classification (GTDB taxonomy): domain Bacteria; phylum Latescibacterota; class UBA2968; order UBA8231; family UBA8231; genus CAYWBJ01. Next base: position 45,674 of record CAYWBJ010000124.1, read on the forward strand.
TGGCCATCGAGGAATCCTCGGCCAGCGGCCGGGAGATCAGGCTCGCGGTCGAACCAACCTAACGCTGACCTGCCGGGATGGGCCGGGATCCACGAAGGAGCAGTCGGCGGTTCCGGCGTTGCGGATCCTCAACCACTCCACTCGATATCGATACTCGTGTACCCGTCGGTATACCGTCGCAGATGCTCCGGCAGGTTCTCCAGAAACCACTGTCCCGCCTCTGGGATCTCCCACGGCGCCTCGATCCGGTGATCCCGGGGGCGAAAGCCGACCCCGCAGGACAACCGAACCTGGTCGGTGCTGTTGGCAAACGCTCCGTGATAGGTGCGGTGGGCGAAGACGATCATGTCGCCGCCACTGGTGAACAGCGGCACCAGGCCGGGGATGTCGAAGCCGTCGTACTGATGTTCCTCTTCCCCTTCGGGGTAGAAGGAGCGCCGGTCCGAGGTCAGGCGGAAGCCTTCGGGTCCCTCCCAGCCCTCCACGTGGGAATCCTCGATGACGCACAGGCCGCCGTGCTCGGGACGGGAGCCGGTCAGGTAGAACCACTTGCCCGACGGCCACAGCCCGGTGTTGAGGATGTCGCTGCAGTTGCTCACCTCGGGCGAGAAGCCGCACCAGTCGCTGTGCCAGCGGACCGGATTCGATCCGGGCATACGGATGATTGCGGCGGAGCGGTGCAGGGTCAGTTCGTGGGTGCCGATCAGATGCCGGTGGATCGCCATGAACGGCTCGTGATCGAGCAGCTCCCAGGCACCGGGACCGGATTCGATCCAGGCGTGGCGCGTGCGGCTCTCTCCTGGTCTGAGTCCCCGATCGGGGTCGGTGCCGGCGCCGACCGCCGCCTTCAGGCGCTCCACCAGGTCATCGGGGAGCACGTCCTTGATGACCGCGAAGCCGTGCGCCTCGAGGCAGGCGGCCACGGTTACCAGCTCGCTGCTGGCGAACTCGTAGCGATAGCCCAGGTCGGGCTTCTGGATGTGCGTGTAGTCCGGCATTCGAGCTTTCCATAATATACGACCGCGAGGAACGGACGAACATTCGCCACCAGCCGGACGGAAGAGAGTGATATGAACGAGAACCAGAAGTACGGCTTCGACGTGTGGGGGTTTCTCCACCTGCCCGGCGTCCTCGATGGCGACGAAATCGCCTCGTGCGCGAAGGCACTGAGCTCCGGTTCGGCTGACGCCTGCAGGGTCCTTCGCGACCACACCACGCTGACCGACTGCCTCGAGACCATCCTCGGCGACGATTACTCGCTCGATGCGGCTCCGGCACTGGCCGGGCCAGTGGATGTCTCCGCCGGCGTGCGGCTGGACGCCGGCGATCCAGAGCGCAACCGGCGCCTGCGCTACATTCGCCGACCCAACAACCCGGTCTGCCACGGTCTGCGCGTTTGCTGGGTACTGGCTGCGTCGCCGGAGGATCGCCTGGTAGTGGTGCCGGCGAGTCACAAGCGCTTGTTCGATCCGCCCGCCGATCTGCTCAACGGCGTCGACGATATGGGCATGACTGTGGAGCTGGCCCCGGAGGCGGGCGACCTGGTCATCCTGGCCGCGACGACGATCTGCGGCGTGGGTGCGCGCTCCGGCGTGTGGCGCCTGGCGGAATCGGGGTACGTAAGCCAGCGGATGATGCCCTCGGAGGGTTATCCGACCAAGCCGGTGCCCGACTGGGCGGCCGGGCTGACCCCGGAGCAGCAGGCGATCATTGGGCCGCGGACGACGGGAATCGGCGGCGGTCTCACCTCCGACGGGGTGCACACCAGGCTGGTCGGAGCGCTCGAGGAGACGCCGCAGGCAGCGTTCACCCTCCCCGGGGGAGCGGCTCCGGATCCGAAGGAGGTGTTCTACTGGGATGTCCGTGGCTACCTGCCACTCCGCAACATCATGGACGGCGAATGGCTGGCCGCGGCCCACCGGGCAATCGACGCCATGATCGAAGTCCAGCCGCAGCTGCCGGACGGCCACCTCTCGAAGTTCGAGGAGGTGGCGGAGGCGATCCTGCGCGACAACGGGGGCGTCTGGCCGGAGGAGACGTCGGTCAGGCTGCGCGGCGAGATCCACCGGCCCCGACTCGGCGGGCTCTACGAGTTGGAGAAGCCCCACTGCCAGCCGTTCCATCGGATGATCGGCTATCCGCCGATTGTGCAGCGGCTCAACTGGATGCTTGGCACCGGTTTCAAGGAGTTCTTCGAGCCGATGTGCTGCGTCTACCCGACCGGGACGACGGGGGGGTCGCTGCATGGGCAGACACCGTTCGATTACGCCGCTGCGGCGCGTTTTCCGCTTGGGGACAACCTGAACGTGGTATGGTCGCTGAACGACGAGGCGCCCGGCTTCGGCGAGGACAGCGGCGGCTTTCTCTGCATCCCTGGCAGCCACAAGGCCTGTTACGATCTGCCTGGGCCGCAGACCACCAACATCGAGCTGCCGCAGGTGCACAAGCCGCCGTTGAAGGCGGGGGACTGCCTCTTCTTCGGCGCCGTCGCCCACGGCACTACGGCCTGGCGTAGTGCCTGCCCACGGCGGTGCATCATCCAGTTCATCGGGTCTCGCAGCGTCCGGATTCCGCCCGGATACCTGGCCGGCTGGCGCTGGTCATCGGTGGAGATCAACGAGGAGCTGATGAAGCCGGTCAGATGAAGGCGCTGGTCAAGACTGCTCCGGGCGTCGGCAACCTGGAAGTGAAGGATGTACCCGAGCCGACTCCGGCATCCGGCCAGGTTCTGATCGAGGTGGCCGCCGGTGCCATCTGCGGCACCGATCTGCACATCCACGATGACGAGTACCCGAACAGCCCGCCCTTCGTGCTGGGGCACGAGATGTCGGGGGTGATCGTCGAGATCGGAGCGGGCGTCGAGGGACTGGCGGCAGGCGACCGGGTGAGCTCGGAAACGTTCAAGTTCACCTGCGGCCAGTGCCGTTTCTGCCGCGCCGGCCTGATCGGGCTTTGCGTCGAGCGCCAGAGTATGGGCGTGCACGTCGACGGGGCGTTCGCCCGCTTCGTCTGTCAGCGGCAGGAGAGCGTGCACAAGCTGCCGGACAACGTCGATTTGGAGGCCGGCGCCTTGTGCGAGCCGACCGCGGTGGCGGTGCGTGCCGTCTACGAGAGGGCGAGCGTGAACGTGGATGACGTGGTGCTGGTCTCAGGGCCGGGGCCGGTGGGTCTGCTGTGCGTCCAGGCAGCGCGGGCGCGCGGGGCCAAGGTGGTCCTGGCCGGAGCACCTGGGGACGACGCGCGGCTGGCGATGGGCGAGAGCATGGGCGCTGACGTGATCGTCCAGGTCGCTGAGGCAGGGGCCTTCGCCGCGCTGGCGGAGATGACGAACGGCATGGGGGCGGATGTCGCGATCGAGTGTGGCGGGTCGGCGGGATCTCTGCAGCAATGCATCGAGCAGGCGCGCAAGGGGGCGCAGGTGGCGCTGGTCGGCCTCTACGGCCGCAATGTGGAAGTCGAGCTGGATGCGGCTATAATCAAGGAGCAGACCCTGTTGCCCAGCTTTACCTACGGGCACGGTACCTGGGAACGGACGATGGAGCTGCTGGCCGCGGCCGCGATCGATCCCGCCCCGTTGGTGAGCGGTCGCTATTTGCTGGAGACTTGGGAGGAGGCCTTCGCGCTGGCGCGGTCGCGCCGGGGGCACAAGTACCTGCTGCTGCCGACGAGTTGAGCACATCCGCTCCTGCGAGGCCCTGGGCGAGGTGTTCCAGCAGCTGCTGGAGGTTGGTCATGCAGTTGTCCGGCAGAAGCCGGCGGCCGTGTGGCGCTTCGGTTTCTTTGGTAACTTAGGATGTCGTGAATTCACCTAGAATGAGCCATGCCTGAAAATTCGAAGCCGGCGAGTTGGCGGCAGCGACTACTCTACCTGCACGCCAAGACCCCCGGCGTCTACTCCGAGATTCTAGGCCTGACCCTGGTCGAGCCGGTGGCCGGCCATCAGGCCGGCGTCGAGGCCCAGGCGCCGGAATGGCCGTACGCCACGGTGCACGACGCGCTGGTCGACGGTTGGCAGATCGTCCAGTTCCCGAGCCAGCAGGCGCCCTTCGACGACGCCGACCTAGACGTAGTCGGCTACGAGTTCATCCTGCAGAAGATGGAGGTCTTCGAGTGATCGATCGCCCGTATCTGCTCACCGACGCCGAGGTGGCGCGGTTCATCGTCAATGGCTACCACATTATCGAACCGGAGCTGCCGGTCGGGTTGAACGAAAGGATCGCCAGGCAGCTGGACGGGCTGGAGCGCAACCCGGGTGACGCGATTGCCGAGACGGTCCCCGAGCTCTGGCAGATCGTCGGGCATCCGGTGGTGCAGGGGGTGCTGGGCAGTCTGCTCGGCCACGACTTCGAGGTCGGCGCCCACCGCCACTGGCACTGCCGCCCCCCCGGCATGGGCAGCCTGGTGTGGCACCAGGACAGTACCAACGACCGGAACATCACCATCAACCGCTTCCTGGGCCTGTATTATCCCCGCGAGGTCACGGCCGCGATGGGGCCTACCGTGATTTTGCCGGGCACCCATTTCCGTAACGCGCCCACCGACCGGATGCAGACCTACACTAACGTGCGCGGCCAGGTGCCCCTGATTGTGAAGGCCGGCACGGTGGCTTTCACCCACTACGACATCTGGCATTCCGCGGCCCCGAACACCAGCGCGCAGGATCGCCACATGGTCAAGTTTCTGTTCAACCGCACCCGGCCCAACGATGCTCCCACCTGGAACCACGATCCGGCGTTGCTCGACCGGCCTACCGACTGGGACAAGCGTCTCGAGAACGACGACGTCAACAACATCTTCTACTTCTCGAACCCGATCGGCGTGTCGCAGACCGACAACTACAAGGAGCAGCGGATACGTCGGCAGTGCTGGGATAGTCTGATGGGGCCTGGAGCGGCTGCGCCGCTCCAGGGGTAAGTTTTGCTGCGCAAAACTTACCAGATGGAGCGCTGGACGGGGGATCGAACAACCTGACCGTGAGGATCATGCCATGATCGTTTCTGTGTTTGCGGACGAGATCAACAATGACGATCCGGTTCGGGCGTTGGCGCTGGCTCGTGAGTGGGGAGTGAGTCATGTGGAGATCCGGTCGTTGCCGGAGGGGCGGTTCCCGCGGATTCCGGATGGGCGGCTGGGAGAGTACGGCAGGCAGATCACCGACCACGGACTCGCTGTCTCGGGGGTGTCTCCGGGGTTTCTCAAGTGTCCGTGGGATGACGTGACGGTGAAGGGAGCGCTGGCCGCGGGCCTGCCGCGGGCCTGTGAGTGGGCGCTGCGGTTGGGCACCGACCGGGTGTCTGAGTTCACCTTCCGCCGCGCCGGCGCGACGGTTCCGAGCGAAGCCATCGACCTGCTCGGGCGCGCGAGTGAGGTCGTGGCGGCCAATGGCTGCCGGCTGGCGGTGGAGAACGTCAGCGGCTGCTGGGGAGATACCGGTCAGGCCGCCGCCGGGATCATCCGCCGCGTGGACGCCGAGCGCATCGGCCTCTGCTGGGATCCGGGGAACTCGGCGCGATCGGGAGGGGCCTCGCCCTTCGGGCCGGAGTACGAGGAGGTGAAAGATCTGATCGCGCAGGTCCACCTCAAGAGCTTCGATCCGGGGAGTGGACAGTGGGCGTTGCTCGACGGGGGTATGGTCGACTGGGCTGACCGTCTTGCGGCGCTGGAGGCGGACGGTTTCGACGGCTTCCTGGTGATCGAGACCCACCAGCGGGAAGCGGTGCTGCCGGAGGACGGTTCCGGGCTGTCTGCCGGCGAGCGCAACACGCGCCGCAACCTGGAGCTGCTGTGGACATGGCTCGATGCCTCCGGCGGGCCGGGCGCCGTCGTCGATCAGTGCTAGACGGGAGTTAGCGCGTGACCAGAGACTGGATCGCGGCCGGCGAGGAGGACGAATACCTGATCGACTATCTCTTCGACCTGCACGGCTACATCATCATCAAGGGCGCCATCGCGCCAGACGACCTGGCCGCAGCCAACCGTTGGGTGGATGAGCACCAGGAGTACGTTCGCGGCAAGCGCGGCGGGAGCAGTGTGGAGGGTGTCTGGATAGGTAACGTCGAGACCCATACCTACAGCGATGCGGATGGCTGCAATTTCCAGAACATCATCGAGGGCGGCCTTGTCTTCCGCCGGCTGATCAACTATCCATCCTGGATCGGCCACTGCCGGCGCTGGATCAACCCGGTCAACAGGATCTCCCTGCACGAGAACCTGCTCAACGTTCGCGGGCTCGGAGGTTACATCGGCATCCACTGCGGCGGCGCCTGTGCCATCAGCTACCTGACCTTCCGCCAGGCGAATACCGGCGAGTGGATGGTGGGGCAGGTCAACGTCATCGGGGCGCTGCAGGACGTAGGACCCGGCGACGGCGCCACGACCGTGATCCCCGGTAGTCACAAGTCGGCTATCCGCCACCCCCAGCTGACCGAGGTTGCCTACCGCAGCGACGCGGCGGCGGGGGAGCAGGTGGGGATGCAGGAAGTCTACCTGGAGGCGGGCGATGCCCTGCTGCTGACCGACGCGCTGACCCACGGCTCAGCAGCCCGCACGAATGCGGGATACCGTCGCATCACCTTGTACCGCTACTCGGGCGGCCTGCTGCGCAGCCGCTTCAACTACCAGCCCAGCGAGGCGCTGCTCGCGGCGATGGACGAGGAGCAGCGGCTGATCGTCCAGCCCATGCCGCCCCGCCGTCCGCCGACGGAGCCGGAGCCGGCCGCGGGCTGATCCGGGTCCGGTCGCGAATGCAGAAGCAGAGTGTACCCGCAACCCGCAGGCGCAATGGTCGTGTGGGCCCGCGATTACCCCGGATGCACTTTTTTTAATCTTTGAAAACATTTTTGTTAATCTTAGGAAACAATGGTGCAGTAACCAGGACCTATACTTAAAGACTCAGGTCAGGACTCGCGTACGTGACGACCTCGCGTGGCAGGCAGAAACGTAAGGAGACCGAACCCAGGTATCCCCTCCGCGGGTTGCTGGTCTCTCAGTTCTTCGGGGCATTCAACGACAACGCCTGGAAGATCATCGTCATTGGGCTGACACCCGTGATGGCGGCACCGGTCGCCAGCAGCTCAGACCTCGAGGCCGCTGCGCTCACCCAGACGAACCTCGTCTTCCTGGTCCTGGTTATTCCCTTGATGCTCTTCTCCCTGCCCGCCGGTCTTCTCTGCGACCGCGTCAGCAAGCGCACCGTCATCGTCTGGATGAAGATACTCGAGGTTGCGCTCATGGGGGCGGCGACGGCATCTCTCCTGCTCGCACCCGGCAACCTGTTGCTGCCTCTGGGCATCCTGGCTTTCATGGGGCTGCAAAGTGCCTTCTTCGGTCCAGCAAAATACGGGATCCTCCCCGAGATCCTCCCGCACTCGCGCCTCTCCGCCGGCAACGGCCTCCTCGAGGGCTGGACTTTCGCCGCCATCATCGGCGGCACCGCCGTCGCCGGCTACTTGCTTGGGTGGACGCGAAGTCTCGGAGCGGGCGGAGACCTCCTCTGGCTAACACCTCTCACCTTAACGGTCCTCGCGCTGATCGGGCTCGTCGCGACGCGCGGCATTCCGCGGGTTCCCGCTGCCCGCGCCGAGGGGGGGCTGGTGACGACGGTCACGACCGCGTGGCAGGCGATGCGCGCGGATCGCGTCCTCTGGCTGTCGGTGCTCGGATCCTGCTTCTACTGGAGCGTAGCCAGCTTTGTGGGTGCCCTCATCCTGGTCTATGGGAGACTTGAACTCGACCTGGATTACCCGGGGATTCTCCTGGCCCTCTTCGGCCTCGGTGTGGGCGCCGGCGGCTTGCTCGCGGGCAAGCTGTCTGCGAACAAGGTTGAGTACGGATTGATCCCCCTCGGCGCTGTCGGTCTGGCCCTTTTCATCCTGGTGCTCGGACTTTTGCCGCCAGTGTTGATCGCGACTCTGGTCCTGCTCGTCCTCCTAGGCATTTCGAGCGGGTTCATCGTCGTGCCGCTCAACGCCCTGCTGCAGTGGCGCTCTCCGGACGATCGGCGTGGCGCAGTCATCGCGCTGTCGAGGGCGCTCGTGTATGGCGGCATGATCGTCGGGACGCTGGTAGGCACGGCGATGGCGACGAGCCTCGACCTGCCGACACGAGGAACGCTCATCGGCTGTGCCGTCATTACCGCCTCCGGCACGCTCTGGGCCCTGTGGGTTCTCCCGGACGCGTTCCTGCGGCTTGTCCTGGTTTTCCTGACGCAGACGTTTTACCGGCTTCGAGTCATCGGCTTGCGCCACGTCCCGACCGAAGGCGGCGCACTCCTCGTTCCCAATCACGTTTCCTTCGTTGACGGTCTCTTCCTTTTCGCCAGCGTCGATCGACCGATCCGATTTATCGTCGACTCTTCTTATTTCAAGCACCCAGTCTACGGTCCTTTCCTGCGCTCGCTGAGATCGATCGAGATCTCTTCGTCTGGAGGGCCGCGCGTCATCCTTCGGGCGATGCGCGATGCGGGAAAGTTCCTGGACGAAGGAGAAGTTGTCTGCATCTTCGCCGAAGGGGAGGTCACGCGGACGGGAACCCTGCTGCCTTTCCGTCGCGGCGTCGAGAGAATCGCAAAGGGACGCAGTGCGCCAATTATCCCGGTGAACCTCGACCGCGTCTGGGGTAGCATCTTCAGTCGCGAGCGCGGACGTTTCATCACCAAGGTTCC
>CAYWBJ010000125.1:0-11299 GCA_964456165.1 uncultured Gemmatimonadaceae bacterium
CCCCCCCCCCCCCCCTCCCGCCCGCCCTCTTCCTCTGCTTGCGGCGGGGCGGGTTCTTTCTCGTGCGGGTTGTTTTGTTTTTTTTCTTTTCGGTCTTCTTGCGGGGGGGGGGGGGGGGGGGGCCCCCCCCCCCCCCCCCCCCCCCCCCGCGCTCGGTTCTCTATTTCTTGCTGTCGGCGACTTTGTTCTGCAGGACGCCGATCTTGGAAATCTCGATCTCGACCTTGTCGCCGGCCTTCAGGTAGGTCCCGGTGGTGTTGCCGACGCCAGAGATGGTGCCGGTGGAGATCAGGTCGCCCGGCTCGAGCGTGATTATGGCCGAGATGTACTCGATCTGCTGCGCCACTTGGTACAACATCTGACCGGTGTTGTTGAACTGCTTGCGCTCGCCGTTGACGTAGGTGCTGATGTCGAGCGCCTGGGGGTTGGGGATGTCGTCCCTGGTGACGATCCAGGGCCCCTGGGGCGCGAAGGTGTCGAGCCACTTGCCGTTGAGCCAGTCGAACCACTGGTCCCGGTCCCGGCTCTGGGAGCGCTTCTTGATGACGAGCTTCCGTTCGGAGACGTCGTTCATGATGGTGTAGCCGGCGACGTAGTTGAGGGCCTGCTTGGTCTTCACGCCCTTGGCCTTGCGGCCGATGACCACGGCCAGTTCTCCTTCCCAGTCGATGGCGTTGGCGATGGGCGGGATGAGGATGCTGTCGCCCGGAGAGATCACCGTGGTAGTCGGCGGCTTCATGAAGACTCGGGGGGTCTCCTTGTCCTGGGCCGCCATCTTGCCGCCCCCCTCCTCTATGTGGTCCTGGTAGTTGCCGGCAAGGCAGAAGATTTTGCGCGGATTGGGCATCGGCGCCCTGAGCTTGACCTTGCTGATGGCGTGAGAAGACTTACCATCGGGGGCCTTGTCGCCCAGCTTCTCGACGGCGGCCTTGCTGGCCTTCCTGGCGGCGCTGATGCCCTTGGGGCCGGCGTCGAGCAGGGTGCGCATGTCGGTGAAGAACGGGTGTGCCTTGCGTTTTTCCCTGCGCGCAAGGGCGCGATCGGCGGCGGCCAGGTCGATGACGACCTTGTTGCCGTCGACGACGGAACCGACGGACTCGGTTCCCTTGATTGCGTAAGTTGCCAGCTTCATCGCTGTTCCTCCGTGGGGATTGGATTGGCTGCGGGGCGGTACCGCGAAACAAGATCCCTCAAATAACGCGATCCGGAGGGACTGTCAATGATCACTGCCTGGTAGCGGGCCAGGGACGCCCGTATATTCGGGCAATCCGTCCACGCACCCGGACCAGAGTTTTCCATGCCCGACGAGCAGTCCTTCTTCGCCCACGAAACAGCAACCATCGATGACCCGTCGGTGATCGGTGTCGGCACCAGGATATGGCACTATTCGCATGTGATGCCGGGCGCCCGGGTGGGCGGCGACTGTATCATTGGTCAGAACGTCTACATCGACAACAACACTGTCGTCGGCGACGGCTGCAAAATTCAGAACAACGTCTCGTTGTACAACGGCGTGGTTCTCGAAGAGGGGGTATTCTGCGGCCCGTCGATGGTGTTCACGAACGTCATCAATCCGCGCGCCTTCATCGAGCGCAAGACCGAGTTCAGGGAGACGCTGGTGCAGCAGGGCGCGACGATCGGTGCCAACGCGACGGTGGTGTGCGGAGTCACGATCGGCGCCTACGCCCTCATCGGCGCCGGTGCCGTGGTGACCCGGGACGTGGCGCCATACGCCCTGATCTACGGCGTGCCGGCGCGGCAGACCGGGTGGATGTGCCGCTGCGGCGTCGTGCTGCCGGAGGAGCCGGTTTGTCCCGCGTGCGGGTTGGGTTACGTGCTGGAGCAGGACCTGCTGCGGCCGGCCTGACCTATCCGGTGCGGCTGGTCGGCTTGAACCGGGCGGTCAGGGAAGGCCCAGCACCTTGTGGACGCGGCAGGAGAGGCGCCAGTCGGGGTGTCGGGTGAGGACTTCTACCGCTTTCTGCACGAAGCGGGGCTCGGAAGACTCGGGCTGCAGGTAGATGACGTCGGCCAGTCCCTCCTGGACGCGATCTTCCGAGAACGCCTTCCCGACCACGTACTTCAGTTCGGTGATGCGCTGGAACCCGTCGACGACGGGATGGCGCTTCGGCGACACGGTCCAGTGCTCGATGAGGTCGAAGAGATGGGGATCGGGCGCGACGACGCCGTTGGTTTCGATGTGCAGGCGGTGGCCGGCCTTGACGAGGCGGCGGGCAAGGGGGGCGATGTTCTGACCGAGCGGTTCGCCGCCGGTGAAGCAGACCCAGGGCGCGGGATGACGCTGGACCTCGGTAGCGATCTCTTCGAGTTCCATCTCGGTATAGCTGTCGAACTCGGTGTCGCAGAACGCGCAGCGTAGGTTGCACCGGGCCAGCCGCACGAAGGTGGTGGGCTGGCCCACCCGCAGTCCTTCCCCCTCAATGGAATAGAAGATCTCGTTGATCTGCAGAGCCTGCCCGTCGTCGCGCCAGACCGGCAGGCGGTCGGCGCGTTCGTCCGGGATCTCGGAGGCTGTCGTCATGTGGGTGAATCCTGTTCCTCGTAGGCGAGGGGGTCGGCCGCGCCGTTGGCGGCGAATGCCTGCAGGCGCTCGGTGCAGGCGTCGCAGTGGCCGCAGGCCGGGCGCCGGCCTGCGTAACAGGTGTGGGTATCGGCGTAGGGGACACCCAGCTCCAATCCGATGGCGATGACCTCCGACTTCCACCTGGCGACAAACGGGGTGTGTAGGTTGAAGGCGGTGTTGGCGGTCGCTCCCAGCTGCAAGGCCCGCTCGAGCCCGTCGTAGAACTCGCGGCGGCAGTCGCGGTAGGCCTCGTAGTCGTCGCGTACGGGAGCCAGGTAGAGGTCGTGGATCCCCGCGGTTTCGGCATAGGCGGCGGCGGCGGTGGCGAATAGCATGTTGCGGAAGGGGACGACGGTGATGGCCTGCCGATCCTCGGCCGCCGCCGGCACGTCGAGTGCGCCGTCGGTGAGGGGGCTGCCGCCGATGCTGGTGAGGTCGAGTCGGATGATCTTGTGGGCGGCGACCCGGGCGCGGCGGGCGACCGCGGCGGCATACTCGAGCTCGACGCGGTGGCGCTGGCCGTAGTCGACAGTCACGGCGTGGATGTCGGCGACGCCCTGCTCGCGCATCCACCAGAGGCAGGTGGTCGAGTCCATGCCCCCGCTGAGGAGTAAGACGGCGGCCATTGCAGGAGTGAATCAGGCCTTGGGACCGGCGGTGGCGATGTCGGTCGCTTCGTCCTCGTAGCCGCGGAAGTGCTCGGTGAAAAGCTGCACGAGGTGGCGGGCCTTTTCGTCGTAGGCGACGGGGTCCTGCCAAGTAGATCGCGGCTGCAGCACCGGCGCGGGCACGCGGGGGCAGGATCGGGGCACCGCGATGCCGAAGAACGGATCGACGTCGGTGCCCGCCGCGTCGAGCTCGTCGGCCAGGATGGCGTCGACGATGGCGCGGGTGTGGGCGATGCTGATGCGCTCACCCGCGCCATAGGCGCCGCCGCTCCAGCCGGTGTTCACCAGCCAGCAGCGGGTGCCGTGGCTGCGGATCTTCTCGCCCAACATGCGGGCGTAATAGGTGGGATGCAGCATCATGAAGGGGGCGCCGAAGCAGGGCGAGAACGTCGCCGTCGGCTCCTTCACGCCGCGCTCGGTTCCGGCCACCTTGGCGGTGTAGCCGGAGATGAAGTGGTACATCGCCTGCTCGGGCGACAGCCGGGCTACGGGCGGCAAAACCCCGAAGGCATCACAGGTGAGCATGATCAGATGCCGGGGATGGTTGCCGAGCCCGTCGTCGCTGGCATTCGGGATGAAGTCGATGGGGTACGAGGCGCGGGTGTTCTCGGTCAGGCCGTCGTCGTCGAGATCGGGAATCCTGGAGTCGGGATCGAGCACTACGTTCTCGAGGACGGTACCGAAGCGCCGTGTCGTGGCGTAGATCTCGGGCTCGGCCGCCGCGCTCAGGCTGATCGCTTTGGCGTAACAACCTCCCTCGAAATTGAAGATGCCGCGGTCGCTCCAGCCGTGCTCGTCGTCGCCGATGAGGACGCGGTCGGGACTGGCGGACAGGGTGGTCTTGCCGGTGCCGGACAGGCCGAAGAAGAGGGCCGTATCGCCCGCCGCGCCCATGTTGGCCGAACAGTGCATGCTCATCACGCCCTGCTTCGGCAGCACATAGTTGAGGACCGAGAAGATCGACTTCTTCATCTCGCCGGCATAGCGCGTACCGCCGATAAGGACGAGGCGACGTCCCGGATGGACTAGGATAAAGGCCTCCGACTTGGTGCCGTCGCGGCCTGGCTCGGTTTCGAATCCGGGCGCATAGATCAGGTGCCAGTCGGGCGCGAATCCGGCCAGGACTGCTGGATCGGCCTCGCGGATGAACATGTTGCGGGCGAACAGACTGTGCCAGGCAAACGTGGTGACGATGCGGGTGCTCAGGCGGTACCGCGGATCGGCGCCGGCGTAACAGTCCTGCAGGAACAGGTCCTGGCGGGACAGGACCTCGAGGACGCGGGCCAGGATGGCGTCGAAGCCGCTCTCCGGAAATGACTGGTTGACCTGCCCCCACCAGATGTCGTCCCGCGACGACGGCTCCTCGATGATGAACTTGTCGTCCGGAGAGCGGCCGGTGTACCTGCCGGTTTCAGCCACCAGCGGGCCGCCGTCGGCCACCTGGGCCTCACCGCGGGCGATTGCTTCCTCGTAGAGCCGGGGCGGCGACAGATTGCGGTACAGCCGGCCCGTGTGCTCGAGGCCGAGGTAGGATAGGTCCGTCAACTTAAGGGCGAGTCTCGATGCGGTGCTGAGTGACCGCGCAAAGATAAGGGTCGAAGGTGGAATCGGCCACCGGTGAAGCCGGGCCGGTTTCCGCCATAGACACCAATCCGAGCGCCGTTATTCGCCATGGCGACCTGTCACTATGGCAGGCTCCTCTGCGGGACTGAATGAGGACTGTCAATCTGACACTTAAACGTCGTTGCGCCGCCGCGCTAGTAATGGGCACCGCCAACGGTGGAATGATTTTAACATTCTGTAAAATAATAGGTTACTGCCTCGGGTTCGGAGATTGGCACGGGCTTTGCGAAAGGCAAGGTGCGATCAGCAGCGACACCCAACATCAAACGCGGAGGATGAGAAAATGCTGCCGACCAACTACCTGCCGACGCTGTTCAGGAGCACGCCGAGAAGCTTGAGCACCTTCCCCTTCACCGGTTTCGGCCTCCCCGAGTCCGAGCAGATCCCCCGTTCCTTCTTCGGGGTTGGGGATTACCCTGCCCTCAACGTCCGGACCGACGCCGACGGCACTGTGGTGACCGCCGAACTGCCCGGGTTCGGAGCCGCGGAGATCGACATCTCTGTCGAGGGATCGACCCTGACCATCAGTGGGTCTCGCGCAGCGGACGAGTCGAGGGAGGGGGAGACCTATCAACGGCGGGAGCGCTGGATAGGTAGGTTCAGCAGGTCACTGACGCTACCGCGTGACGCCGACGCGGGAAAGGTCGAAGCTGGCTTGAAGAGCGGCCTGTTGACGATCAGTCTGCCAGCGGCGGAGGAAGCTAAGCCCAAGAAGATCGCGGTAAAGGCGGCAGCCTGAACCCGACAATCACCCACGGGGCGGCCGGCGCGATCAGCCGTCGGCCCGATCCGCAAATGAATCCCATCGACGGAGGATTGAAATGGCTGCTCGGACCAAGGCGTTGCAGACAGCGAACGGACAGGTCGACAAGGCGATCCACACCCCGCGAACCGACATCTACGAAACGGATGAGGCGGTGGTCGTAGTCGCCGACTTGCCCGGCGTCGCCGTGGAGGACCTCGATGTGACGGTTGAGAATGACAGGCTGCGCATCTCCGGCGTCCTCGGCGAGGACGCACCGAGGAGTGGTGAGTTCGAATGCAAGTTCGCCCTGTCGGATCGACTCGACGGTGAGGCCATCGACGCCGAGTTCAGGAATGGCGTCGTCGCGGTGACCGTGCCCAAGGTGCAGGAGGCCAGGGCGCGGAAGATCGCGATTAAGAGCTGAACGCGCCGAACGGAAGTCGAGAAGCGGGGTGCCCACCGGGTACTCCGCTTCTCTGCGTTCTACGGTGAACCGCGGTCTTGGCGTCAGAATTTCACAAGTTACTGCTTGGGACGCGCCCCTAGCTAGGTGGAGAAGTCGCGCAGGCGAACGGCCTGCCGCTTCGCGCCCCAACGGCCGGGTGGCCCGTCGAAGCGCCCTGGGCAGGGCGTGCCGCAGCGTCCGCAGCGCCCGTCGGCGGTCAGGTTCCAGTCGTGGAGAACGTACCAGTCGCGGCTGATCAGCTTGAGGCTGCAGGCGTGGCAGTAGGTACTGGCGCCGCGGCGGTCGTGAACGTTGCCGGTGTAGGCGTGGCGCACGCCGTTGTCCCGCGCGATGGCGCGCGCTCGTGTCAAGGTCGACGCCGGCGTATGCGGCTTGTCTGTCATCTTCCAGTCAGGGTGAAAGGCGGTGAAGTGCATGGGCACGTCGGGCCCCAGCTCGGCGACGACCCAGCGGGTCATGGCCTCCAGTTCGGTGGTGGAATCGTTCTCCTGCGGAATCAGCAGCGTCGTGGTTTCGAGCCAGACGTTGGTCTGGCTGGCGACGTAAACCAGGGTATCGAGGACGGTGGCAAGCTTGCCGCCGCAGATCTTCTCGTAGAAACGGTCGGTGAACGCCTTCAGGTCGACGTTGGCCGCGTCCATGCAGCCGTAGAACTCCCGCCGCGGCTCCGGGCAGATCTCCCCGGCAGTGACCGCCACAGTACCGATGCCGCGGTCGTGGCAGGCGGCGGCGACGTCGACGGCGTATTCGAGGAAGATCACCGGATCGTTGTAGGTGAAGGCGACGCTGCGACAGCCGAGGGCGGCTGCTGCCGCAGCGATCTGGCCGGGGGTGGCCTCGTCGGCCAGAGTGTCGGTCTCGCGCGACTTACTGATATCCCAGTTCTGGCAGAACTTGCAGGTGAGGTTGCAGCCGGCGGTCCCGAATGAGAGGACAGGGGTGCCCGGATAGAAGTGGTTGAGAGGCTTCTTCTCGATGGGATCGACGCAGAACCCGCTGCTGCGGCCGTAGGTGACGAGCTGGATGCCGTCGTGCTGGCGGGCGCGCACGAAGCAGAGGCCCCGCTGCCCCTCGTTGAGACGGCAGTAGCGGGGACAGAGGTCGCACTGGACCCGTCCATCATCGAGCAGGTGCCAGTAGCGCCCGGGGGTCGGTGCAGGTTCGGCGTGTAGCGATCGATCCGTCTCAAAAGTCAAGTTGCTGCTCTCAGAGGGAAGACATTATATCTAGTCGAGCCGCGGCCTATGCCCGACAGTGGGAGCCGCGGTCGTTTTCAATATATATCTATATCGAGATCCCTATCGAGAAGCTTTGACGCGATGGCGACTGTGCGACAGGCGGCCGTGGCAGGCCGCTTCTACCCGGATGACCCGCGGAAGCTGCGGGATCTGGTCGACGAACTGCTGGCGGCGGCTGGCTCCGGGGACGACCCAGGGCCTCCTCCCAAGGCCTTGATAGCACCACACGCCGGCTTCGTCTATTCCGGTACGGTGGCGGCCTCCGCGTACGCTGGCCTGGCGTCGGCTCGATCCACGATAGGCCGCGTCGTCATGCTGGGGCCGGCGCACCGCGTGCCGGTGCGCGGTCTGGCCGCGTCGGCGGCAAGCGCCTTTGCGACCCCGTTGGGCCCGGTGTCGATCGACCGGGCGGCGATCGAACAAGTTGCCGAGCTCGACCAGGTCGAGGTGGCGGAAGAAGCCCACCTGTTCGAGCACTGCCTAGAGGTCCAGCTGCCGTTCCTGCAGCAGGTTCTCGAGAGCTTCTCGCTGATTCCCCTGCTGGTGGGGGAGGCAACGCCATCGGCGGTGGCCGAGGTGCTCGAGCGGCTGTGGGGTGGCGAGGAAACTCTGATCGTGATCAGCTCCGATCTGAGCCACTTCCACGACTACGAAACCGCCCGCCGCATCGACGCGAACACCTCCGACGCGATCTTGGCGTTGACAGGGACGCACCTGGGGCTCGAGATGGCCTGCGGCGCCCGGGCTATCCGCGGGCTGCTGACGCAGGCCAGACGACACGGTCTCGCCGCGCGCCAGGTCGACCTGCGCAATTCGGGCGACACGACGGGTCCGAAGGACCAGGTAGTCGGCTACGGCAGTTATGCATTCGCCTGAATCGGCAGGCATTGCCGCCGCGCACAGGACGGCGTTGCTGCAGGTGGCCGGCCAGTCGATCGACTGCGGCCTGGCGCAGGGCGCGGCATTGGAACCGGCCGTGGAAGACTACCCCCTGCAGCTCCAAGCCGTCCGTGCCACGTTCGTCACCCTGAAGGCCGCCGGCGCGCTGCGCGGCTGCATCGGATCCCCCAATCCGATCCGGCCGCTGGTGGCCGACGTCGCCATCAACGCCCACGGGGCCGCATTTCGCGATCCCCGGTTCGCGCCGCTGGCGGTGCCCGAGCGCGACGGTCTGGCGATCTCCATATCGGTGCTGAGCGAACGCGAGGAGATGACTTTCGCGTCCGAGGAAGACCTTCTCCGGCAGGTGCGGTCGGGCGTCGACGGCCTGCTGATGGAGATGGACCACAACCGCGGCACCCTGCTGCCCAGCGTCTGGGCAGCCGTGCCGGAAGCGGCCGTGTTTCTGCGCCAGCTCAAGCGCAAGGCCGGCCTCGCCGAAGACTTCTGGTCAGAGCGGCTGCGCGTCTTCCGCTATACCGCCGAGTCCTTCTAGCCTTGACCGGAGAAGAGCCTGAATGCGAATCAAGCCGTTTTCGCTGCTGACGCTCACTGCCATCTGCGTCGCTTTGCCGCCGCCGCCGAAGTGACCTACGTAGAGGACATCACCAGCTCGGGGCTGGTGAAAAAGTCCAAGTTCAAGACCGTGAACAAGATCTACATCAGGGGCCGGCAGCAGATGGTCCGTAGCACCAGAGGGGCGGACAAGAAGACGGCGAAGGCTCTGGAGAAGCAGAGGCAGAGCCTGGACGCGAGCACGATCCTGCAGATCGACGGCAAGCGCCTTTACGACATCAACCACGTGGCCGACACCTATCCCCAGAAAAGGTTGTCCGAGTCGCAAGCGGCCGCCAAGAAGGCGAACCTCCCGCCGATGCCGATGGCAAAGCCGGACATTGCCTTCAAGGTCAAGTCGCTGGATGAGACCAAGAAGATCAACGGCATAAAGTGCCAGCTGGTCGCCGCTGAGATGCGGGCGCGCTGCTACCAGGGCAGCTCGAAAAAGGTGCGCTGGGTCAACCGATACCTGGACAAGGCGTAGATGGCAACAGATTTCCCGGGCAGCGACGAGATCGACACCTTCAAGATGGACCTGTCCACGGATAGCTCCTATGCGTCGATCAACGCGAGTGGTCTGGAACAACTGCGAGACGTGGTGGACAACTGCGACGAGGTGAAGGGCTTTCCCATGCAGTTGCAGATCAAGGTGTTCGTCAAGCAGGGCAAAGACAAGGAGAAAAAGGTCTTCCAGAGCACCCGAAAGGTCACCTCGATCTCCGCGTCCAAGATTCCCAAGTCGGAGTTTCGCGTCGCCAAGGGCCTCAAGAAGGTTTCCTGGAAGTAGCGCTTTGGAAAACTCCGAGCTGGCAAAGGGACGCTCTCGAGGGGATATCAGGCGATGACGTTTCGTCCGCGCTTGCTGCTCGTGGGGCTGATCGTCGCGGGGGCGCTCCTGTTCCTGCTCACGCCTCTGGGCCCGTGGCTGACCTTGGCGGCACTGCAGCAGTTCGCGTCCGACTGGGAGCTGGCGGCCGAGCGGGTCGGCGGGCGCTTTCTCGGGACCGTCCGGTTCGCGGGGTTGCGGCTGTCCAGCGAAGCTGCAGACTCGCCTGGCACGTCGGTGGCGATCGAGCGCCTCGTGATCGCGCCCTGGGCCTATTCGGTCCGGGCCAAGGGCGTTCTGGTGGAACTGAGCGAAAGCGGAGAGACCGCATCACAATCCGCGGAGCCCGGGCCGCCCGGACGACTGCCGCTTGCCTACCTGCCAAACTTGGCCTTCGAAGATGCTGGTATCCGCTATCGCGCGGCCGGAACCGGACTGAACGCCGAAGGCGTTGCGCTGGATTATCGGGCCGCGACCGCCACGCTGACCGTTACCGCGGATGCTTGGAGCTATTCCGCCGCCGCCGACGAGCCGCTGCTGGCGACGGGGAAGCTCGACGCCCGCTTCGAGCTTTCTCCCTCGGTGATCGGCATTCACGGACTGACGCTGACCTCGCGCGTCGATACCCTGAACCTGGAGCTGGAAGCAAGCGGGGCGCTGGCCATGCAACCTGGGCTGCCGCTTGCCGTCACAGGTGACCTGCGCCTGGCCGACGGCGACACCGGACTGGGCCGGAGCCGCCTGCAGGTGGACGGCACCGTCGCGCCGCTGGGGTTGAAGCTGCGGCTGGACGCAGAGGGCGACCCGCCTGGTCTGGGGCGTACCGAAGTGGGCGCGACTGTGTTCCTGGGGTCGGAGGCGGTCGCGATCGAAGAGCTGGCGATAGCGTTGCGCGAAGGGCGTGTCACCGGTTCGGGCCGGTACGCCGGCTCGGGCGAGGTCGACCTCGAGCTGACCGTCGACGAGTTGGCGCTGGCGCGCTGGACGGGGGAGGAAATCGGCGGGATGCTGGCCGGCCGTGGCCGTCTGTGGGGACGGTTGGAGGAGCACCGCTACGACGTTGATCTGGAGCTCTACGCGACTGCGCTGCAGCTGGGCGGAGGCGCCGTCGACTTGGAGATTGATGCCGAGCTGACCAGAGACAACAGCGCCAAAGTCGAGATCAAATCCGAGTTGGGCCAAGTCACTGCGGCGGGAATGGTCGACCCGCACGGCTCGTACGCCCTCGACCTGGTCGGAACGCTGGAGCCGCAACTTCTCCTGGGCCATCCTTCCGACCCGATTCGGGTCGAAGGCGAACTGCGGCCGGATTCGCTCGCCACCCGTTTCGCGATGGAGCGGCTGCCGCTGCCGGAGCGGGCGTTCGGTCCGCTGCAGCTGGGCCTGGTTTGGCACGGCCAGGAGCTGCGGGCGTGGCTCAACCTGGAGGGGGAACAGCTGGCCGTCAACGCCCGCGTGGATGGTGCGTCGGGACGGCTGGACACGCTGGTGACCAGGGTGCAGCCGCTGGACATGGCGCGGCTCCTTCCCGGCCTGTCGGGGACGATGCTGGGCGAGCTGTCGGGAGACGGCGATCTGACCCCAGGCGGGACGCGCCTGACAGGCGCCTTCCAGCTCGCCGATCTCTCCTACCAGGGCTGGCACACCGGCCC
>CAYWBJ010000126.1:0-8090 GCA_964456165.1 uncultured Gemmatimonadaceae bacterium
ATGCGCGTGGGGTCGTCATGGGGCACGATCTTGATAACGGAGGAGACGTTTCCAGGGGCGAAAGCGCGGGCGACTGATAGCGCCAACTGATCATCCCTCCGTAGGCTGATCGGCGCCGGAGGCCGTTTTTCTGTCTTGCGAGCTTTCCATAATGAACTGACCGTAGCCCTCATCTGCAACCGAAACGTTTTGTGAGGTCGCCTAATTTACAAGTTTATAATATTTCTCTTATTTGTCTATTATTTTATTTCTATATTTATTTTTGTTTCTTTTTTGTCTATTTTTTATTGCCGAATTATTGTAATCGAGGAGTAAGTAGTTTAGATGACTGCGGCAAACCACAGCAGTGTACCGAGATTCGATACACTCGACCACTACTGGAGCCAGATCAAAGATCTAGAGCCCCTGAGCCAGAAGGAGGAGTTTCGGCTCGTGAAGCGGACTCGCAACGGCGACGACGAAGCTCTCGATCAGTTGCTGCGGGCCAATCTGAGTTTCGTTGGCCGCTTCGCGCGCGAGTACATGCGGCCCGAAGGGCCGCAGTTGATGGAACTGGTCTCCGACGGCAACGCGGGTCTGCTCGAGGCGGTCGATCGTTTCGACGCGGAGCGCGGCTTCAAGTTCATCACCTACGCCGTGTGGTGGATCCGCCAGGCCATCTTGAAGACCCTTTCCAACCACGGTAAGATCACCCGTCTTCCCGCCAGCCAACTCTCAGACCTCAACCAGCTTGACAAGGTGATGGGGCGCATGGCTCAGAATTTAGATCGCGAGCCGACACCGGAAGAACTTGCGAGGCATGCCGATATGAGCCTCCGCCGTGTGCGCAACGCCCTCGATGTGCGACAGCCGGATGTCGCGCTGGACGCACCGACCTTCAGCGGCGGCGACGACGACCTGCACGAACTGCTGGAGGCTCCCGTCCCCACCGCCGATGCGGCGATGGAATCGGCAGCGATCAAGTCCACCCTCGCAGAGTGTATGCAGCTCCTCGACCGGCGCGAGTCGCACATCGTCGATGCCTACTTTGGGATGACATGCCATCCAAAGACCCTGGAAGAGATCGGCGGGGAGATCGGACTCACCCGGGAACGGGTGCGGCAGCTCCGCAACCGAGCGCTGAAAAAGATGCGGGACGCCTACGGCGACCTGCTGATGCAGATGTGCAGCAACTAACCGGGTTGATGGTCGACGACGGCAACATGATCATTGCGGATGGGCCACCGGAAACGGCGTCCAAATCGCCGACTCCGTGATCCTGCCAAGCTGCCGACCGCGATGGAGGCAGCCAGTTAGGCCTCAGTTAAGCAGCATCGTCAGTAGGCGCTGTTTCATTGCCTTACACAAGGGGGCGGGCTGTGCCAGCCCACCCCCCGCTCGTTCTCAACCGAGGAGTTCGCGCGCTTCCCGGTGCGCGATGGCGTGCAGATCGGCGGTGTCAGTCGCGTTCGGCGCATACCCTCCCGACATGAGAACCACCATTGGCGTACCGCGCTCGGCCGCGGCGGCGATGACCAGTCTGTCGCGTCGGCGCAGCCCCTCCCGGGTGAGCGACAACCGGCCATAGCGATCGCCTTCCAGCACGTCGACCCCGGCCAGGTAGAAAACCAGGTCGGGGCGCTGGCGCTCGAGCAGGGCCGGCAACTGTGAGGCCAGCAGCTCGAGGTAGGCGCCGTCGCCGGTGCCATCCGGCAGCGGTAGGTCCAGGTCCGATTCCGTCTTCCGGAACGGATAGTTGTTGGCCCCGTGCATTGACAGCGTGAAGGCGGCCGGATCATCCGCCAGTATCGTGGCCGTGCCGTTCCCCTGGTGGACGTCGAGATCGACCACCAGGGATCGGCGGATGCGCCCCATCGCTGTCAGGTGGCGAACCGTCACAGCCACGTCGTTGAGGACGCAGAACCCCTCTCCGTGGCCAGCGAAGGCGTGGTGCGTTCCGCCCGCCAGGTTGGCGGCGATGCCATCCTCCAGCGCCATCTCCGCTGCATTGAGAGTGCCCCGCACCGCGAGTCGGGAGCGGCGCGCCAGCTGGGCTGACCAGGGCAGCCCCAACCGGCGCTCCGCCTCTCTTCCGAGTGTCCCGGTGCGCAGGCAGTCCAGGTAGTCGCTGGTGTGCACCACCCCCAGCAGCTCCCACGTCGCCTCCTCCGGCTCGACCACGTCGGCGGCAGCGATCAACCCCTCCGCGCTCAGAATCCGATGCAGTTCGGGGAACTTGGCCATCGGGAACGGATGCCCCACGGGGAGCGGCACGTAATAGTCTGGGCAGTAGCTGACGCGCACGCCGACTCCTTCGAGAACTCGTGACCCCGCTTCTTGATGGCGGGGAACCACGGCCTATCTTCCTCCTCCGTCCGGGCGAGGCCCGGGGAAACGCACGAGGAATGAACTGATGAAATTCGGAACCTGCAACGAGTACTTCCAGGACTGGCCGCTGGAGCAGGTGTTTGACTACGCCGCCGCCATCGGCTACGACGGCGTCGAGATCGCCCCGTTCACGATAGCGCCTTCGGTCGAGGAGATCGGCACCGGCCGCCGCCGCGAGATTCGCGACGCCGCGGCCGCCGTCGGGGTCGAGATCATCGGCCTTCATTGGCTGCTGTTGAGTCCCGAGGGCCTCTACATCAACCATCCGGACGAAGCCATCCGCGGCCGCACCCACGACTACGTTCGGTCGCTGATCCACTTCTGCGGCGATCTCGGCGGCCAAGTCATGGTCATCGGCTCGCCGAAGCAACGGAACGTTCAGGAAGGCTGGAACTTCGACGACTGCTGGAAGCGAGCCCGCGACTCTTTCGCCGGCTGTGCCGAGTTGGCCGCCGAGCGGGACGTGGTGCTCTGCATCGAAGCGCTGAGCCGGAAACAGACCAACTTCCTGGATTCGCCAGCCGCGGCGCTACGCATGGTAGCCGAGATCGACCACCCAAATTTCCGCACGATGGTCGACGTCTGCAGTGGTTCGACCTTCGACACCCCGGTCGTCGAGCAGCTCGTAGAGGCGGACGCGAACAGCCATCTCTACCACGTTCACGTCAACGACGCGAACATGCGCGGACCGGGGTTCGGCGACACCGACTTCGCCTCCATCCTCCGCAAGCTGCGGGAACTAGACTATCAGCGTTACGTGTCGGTCGAGGTCTTCGATTTCGAGCCGGACCCGCGCACTATCGCTGCGGCCAGTCTCGCCTACATGCGCGGGATCGCGGCCGGCCAGGCCTGAGTGGGGTCAGGGAGGTGGCTGGCCCGCCGCTCCCCCGGGCGGCGCCTCTCCCCCCTCATCCTCCTTCTTCTCCTTGCGCCGAATGATGCCCCAAAGCATCTGATCGAACATCTCCTGGTCGCGCTCACTCTTCGCCCGCTCTTTGCTCAGCATCGTGGAGAGGATTCGGGCCAGGCGTTCGGGACTGTTGTCCCCCATCCTCTTCATCTGCTTGATCTCGGCGATCGAGCGCTCCCGGGCGGTCAGCGGCTTAGCATTTTGCGAGGCAGTCCCGCCCTGCTCCGATCCGGCGTCCTTAGAGCGGCCCTTCGTCCCTGACTTACCCTTCTTTTTTCCGCCATTCTTGAGGAACCGGGTCAGCAGAGACTTGGTCTTCTTCTTTCTGGGAGTCATGCCTGCGTCGGATCGACCTGCTTCAGCAGCTCGCCCTCATCCACGCCGCCGGGAAAGGGATACCCCTGGTCGCGGAGCTTCCGATAGTCGGCAGCGAGACCGCGGCTCATTTCCTCGGCCAGGCGCAGCAGGATCTTACAGCCCAGCTCCGGATTGGTGGCCAGGATCTCGACCAGATCGGGCCTGAAAAATCCTATCAGTTGGCTGGTCTCGGCGGCAACGATGGACGCGGTCCGGGGCGTGCCGTCGAGGAGGGCGAACTCGCCCAGTAGCTCATAGGCCCCCAGGTTGCCTACCGACTGCCACGAGCCGTCCAGGCTCTCGCGCACGATGTCGACTGACCCTTTCAGCACCATGTAGAACCCGGACTGCTCCACTCCCTTGTGGATCACCGTTTCACCCGCCTTGAAGTTGCGCACGTGGACGATGCCGGCCAGGCGGGACAATTCCCAAGCGCTGAGCAGGGAGAACATCTTGATGTGCCGCAGAGCCTGTTCGACCGACTCCTCGTGGGTCCTTTCGTCACGGAAGACGTTTGCCCACTCGGGATCTACCAACTGCGCGGTTCCTGATTCTGCCATCGAGTTCCTGTGGCGGATCGCCCGGCAGTACCGGGCGTTGCTCCGAGCACCTGCGCCAAGTGTAAGGCCCGACAGAGGCCTGAGCAACCGACCGCTCTATTGACACTTTCGGTCAGTTGGGCAAGTTTCAACAGCCGTTTCCCGCCCCGCCCATCCCCGTAAAACACCGGACGAGGATCTCCCGGCCGGCCAAAAACACCCGGAAAGGAAGGCTTAAATGCCGTCATATTCGCTGAACCACGTCCATCACGAAACCAAAGACGTAAACGCTACCGTGGAGTTCTACAAGACCTTCTTCGGGGCCACAGCGGGCGAGCCCTTCGTGCGCGGGGGTGCGAACTGGATTTACGTGTACGTAGGTGGCACCCAGATCACCGTCACCGATCGAGAGTTCGCCGACATGGAGCTCCAGCGCTACCAAGGCTACGATCACATCGCCCTGACCACCGATGACTGGGAGGGGACCCTGGCGGACATTGAGAAGCACGGCGTCAACATCTGGTTCGGCCCGGTCCAGATCGACGACGGCAGCCACATCGTCTTCATCGAGGGGCCGGACAACATCAAGATCGAGCTTATGGAGAGCGTCTGAGTGAAGCAGCGGCGACCGTTCGGCCTGTGGCCGAGCCCGCTGCAGCCGGCGGACCTGGCCCAGGAAACCAGCATTCGAGACCTGGCTTGGGACTCCGATGGCAAGAGCCTAGTCTGGCTGGAGCGACGCGGCGAGCGCGGCGTCCTGGTCTGCCAGGGTCCGAGTGACGCCCCCCGCGATCTGACCACATCGCTGTCGGTGCGCGCCCGCGTCGGCTACGGCGGAGGGGATTTCACCGTCGGCCGCGGCATAGCCTATTTCGTGGAGGCGGATGGCCGCATCTACCGCCAGGAGTTGCAGTCCGGCGCGGCCACGCCGATCACCCCCGGGTTCGGCCACGCCGCCTCCCCCCGCCTGTCTCGCGACGGCCAGTGGCTCGTCTACGTGCACAGTGAGAACGGTACCGACCGGCTCGCTATCGTCGACAGCCAGGGTCGTCTCTGGCCTCAGCGCCTGGCGGAAGGCGCCGACTTCTACATGCAGCCGGCCTGGCATCCGGATGGTCGCTCCCTGGCCTGGATCGAGTGGGATCACCCGAACATGCCCTGGGACGGCAGCCGCCTGGTGCTCGGGCACCTGCAACGCGGACGCCACCATCCACCCCGACTGAGTAAGTCCCAGGTGCTGGCCGGCGGCGATCGCGTCGCCATCTTCCAGGTCGAATTCGGCACCGATGGTCGGACAGTCTTCTACACCTCCGACGAGAGGGGTCACAGCAACCTGTGGCGCCACGATATCTATTCGGAAAAGAGGGTTTGCCTCACCGAGGATGACGGCGACGTGGGGATTCCGGCATGGGCCCAGGGCATGCGTGTCTTTGCGCCCAGCGCCGACGGCCAGCTGCTCTACTTCACCCGTGCTGCCCCCGACGATCGGCAGCTCTGGAGCATCGACCTTGTCGGTGGTGTGGTCACACCCGTGCCGGAGTTCGGCGACTACGCGAGTATCGAGCAGATCGCGGCGGCACCGCGGGGGCACGGGTTGGCCGGCATCGCCTCGGGCGCCCGCATCAGCGCCCGCGCGGTCAGCAGCAGCCAGCGTGGCGGCGCCTGCCGCATACTCGCCCGCACTACCGGCGAAGCGATTCCGCCAGCGGCGCTGGCGGAAACCCAACCGCTGACCTTCCATTCCGAGGGGGGCGATCAGCTCTACGGACTGCTCTATCCGCCAGCGAGCGCTGACTTCGAAGCCGAGGGGCTGCCCCCGGCCGTGGTCATGGTCCACGGCGGGCCGACCGGACGCTCCGACGTCTGCTACAATCCGAAGGCCCAGTTCCTGGCGACCCGCGGTTATGCCGTTCTCGATCTCGACTACCGGGGCAGCAGCGGTTACGGCCGGAGATATCAGGAAGCGCTGGCGGGCCGCTGGGGCGTCGCCGACGTGGAAGACGCCGTCGCCGCCGCCGCGTTCATGACCAAGACTGAACGGGCGAACGGAAACCGCCTGGTGCTCATGGGATCCAGTGCCGGAGGCTGCACCGTGCTGCGGACCCTCACTCTGCACCCCGGTCTCTTCAGGGCCGGTGTCTGCGCCTACGGGATATCGAACCTGCTCGGCCTGGCTGCCGACACCCACAAGTTCGAGGCCCACTACCTGGATTCACTCCTGGGACCACTTCCCGAGTTCAGCGCGGTCTACCGGGATCGCAGCCCCCTGTTCGCTGCCGACCAACTGGCCGATCCCATCGCCCTTTTCCACGGCACCGATGATAACGTCGTGCCGCGGGATCAGGCCGATGACATCGTCGCCTCGCTGCGCCGTCGCGGCGTCCCCCACGAGTACCACCTGTACGAGGGCGAAGGCCACGGCTGGCGCCGGCCAAAGACCGTCGAGGCCTTCTACTCGGCATTGGAGCGCTTCCTCCAGCGCCACGTGATTTTTGCCTGACAAGGAGAGACCAGTGGAGTACGAGACCGTCATCGGCATGGAAGTCCACGTTGAGCTGCAGACTGCCTCCAAGATGTTCTGCTCCTGTGCCGCCGACCACTTCCAGGTTCCCGCCAACGAGCACATCTGTCCGGTCTGCACGGCCCAGCCGGGTGCCCTGCCGGTGATCAACGAGCGGGCGATGGAGCTCACCGTCATGACCGGACTCGCAGTCGGGTGCCAGATCCATCCCCACAGCGTGTTCAACCGCAAGAACTACACCTACCCGGACCTGCCGAAGGGCTACCAGATCTCCCAGTACGAACTCCCGCTCTGCACCGATGGCTTGGTCAGGGTCCGTACAGAGGATGGGGTCCTCGAGGTGGGGATCATCCGCATCCACCTCGAGGAGGACGCCGGCAAGCTGGTCCACGAAGCCGGCGCGAGCCTGGTCGACCTGAATCGCGCCGGCGTGCCGCTCATGGAGATCGTCTCCGATTCAGTCCTGCGCTCGGCCGCCGAGGCCGACGCCTTCCTGGTGAAGATTCGGCAGCTGGTGCGGTACCTCGGCGCCTCGTCGGGCGACATGGAAAAAGGGGCCATGCGGTGCGAGGCGAACATCTCGGTGCGGCCCCGCGGCGCGACCGAGTACGGCACCAAGGTGGAGGTGAAGAACCTCAACTCCTTCCGCTCCGTACGGAACGCCATCGACTACGAAGTGCGCCGCCAGGTCTCCCTGATCGAGGACGGCCAGGCGGTGCAGCAGGTCACGATGGGCTGGAACGAAGCGGCCGGAATTACTCAGCTGCAGCGCAGCAAGGAAACCTCCGAGGACTATCGCTATTTCCCCGAACCGGACCTGATCGACGTCGACCTTACACAGGAATGGATAGACCGGGTGGCGGCCCAGATGCCCGAGCTGCCCGACCGCAAGGGCGAACGGTTCGCCGCCGACTACGGCCTGAGCGCACAGGACATCAGCTTGCTGGTGGAGGACGCCGCTGTCGCTGACTACGCCGCGCGCGCGCTTGCAGTCGACGGCGCGAATCCGAAATCGGTGAGTAACTGGATCACCGGCCCGCTCTTCCGTCTGCTCAACGAGAACGAGACGGACATCGACACAATCGCCGTGGAGCCGGAGGCCCTGGCCGAGCTGAGCATGCTGGTCGATGCCGGCACGATCAATCAGAATGCTGGGCGCGAAGTGCTGGGGACATTGTGCGCCGAGGGAGGCTCTCCCCGAGCCATCGTCGAGGCACGCGGCCTGGCCCAGATCTCGGACACCTCGGAGCTGGAGCAAATCGTCGCTGAAGTGATCGGACAGAACGCCGCCGCCGTCGAGAAGATCCGCGGCGGCAACGACAAGCCGCTCAAGTTCCTGATGGGCCAGGTGATGAAGGCCACGCGGGGCAAGGCGAACCCCCGGATGGTCGAGGAG
>CAYWBJ010000127.1:0-4423 GCA_964456165.1 uncultured Gemmatimonadaceae bacterium
CACGATTGTAAATTGCGTGCGCGCATGCCAAGCACGCCTAAGGATTTCCTCAGCGTTTGCACCAAAAAACTCGCGCTGGAGTTCGGAAATCTTGTCGTGGTCGTAGTCTCCGTAATGCCCGTGGACATCTACCGCTTGCACCTCACCTGCAAAGAATTCGTCAGCCATCTTCTCTCCTCATTGCAAAAAGCGAATTTCAGCGCGGACGCCTTGCGTCTAGGAAGAATAAATAGGGTTATCGCTACTTCGGTCCAGACGGTCGCGGAACGTTCCTGACGGGGTGGAGGCAGGCAGGTTTCGGCGGGCGAGACCGGGGCTGCTGATTGGGGTTCGTCGATTGGCGGAATGGGGTTGCCTGGAGAGGCGAACTTGAGTGGCTTGTACCACCCTGACCTGCCCCCATCTATGTGGCCACATCCAGAGTTAGGATGCGGTTGATGATAACGGTCCTGGCGTCGCTTCGGGCGCTGGTGGTTTATCGCCGAGCGCACTAAGTGGTCGGGCCTGATTGTATTCCCGACGCCAGCTCTCCGTCAACCCCTTTGCCTCCTCCAACGTCGCGAAAATCTCCTTGTTGAGTAGTTCATCTCTGAGCTTGCCGTTGAAGCTTTCGACGTAAGCGTTATCAAAAGGACTGTCCGGTCGATAAATAGCGTTCCGACGTTTGTAAACCGGCTCTTGCGCTTTGCTTGAGAGCGACCTCGATGGCCAGAAACTGACGCGTGAACTCAGCGACGACATTCAGCAGCTTCAGAGGCCGCCCCTCACACGTTCGGTCGAACACGAAATCATAGGCCCAGACGTGCTCGACCGTCTGACGTCGCCGCGTCGGTCTCAGAAGTTTCCCCGAGCGGTTTCCTTCAGGATCGAGTGGTCCAGAGCCTGGTCGGCGACCAGCCTCTTGAACCGTTGGTTTTCCAGATCGAGCTCTTTCAGGCGCCGGACTTGATCCACTGCCATGCCGCCGTATGCACGGCGCCAACGGTAGTAGGTCTGTTCGCTGATACGCAATTGACGGGTAGTCTGACCAATTGTCTTGCCCTCGGAGATCAGAATCTCCGCCTGGCGCAGGTGACCGGTAACCTGCTCTGCGGAATAACGCTTTCTGGCCATGATGCCCCCTTTATAAGGACCCAATTCCTAACTACAGAACTGGGCACAATCCAGGGGGCAGGTCAGACTCTCTCGCCAAGCCGGCAGTCCTGTCCTTGCCAGATATGGACCAAATAAGCTGATTCCGGAAGCTGCCCGTGTACCGTCTACTCGGTGTTCCGGCAGTAGGCGGTCGAGGTGGACTTCTCTGATCAGGGAAGCAGCTTGTTAAGTTCGGCCGCGATTGCCTTCTGGACCGTGCGGACGAACTTCTCGGTGCTCACCCCTTTTCTTCGCGTTTCCAGGCCATACGGACCGAAGCCGAAGACGACCTCGTTGGCGTAGTGCTGATCCGGATCGTCGAAGTAGCGCGGCGTCGTGCCCCGCAGCGGGTCGGCGATGTCGTCACCGGCCGTGCGATAGTCGATGGGGTTGGCGAGGATGACCAGGGGCCGGTCGCCGGCTAGCTCGACATCGTTCCTCGGCATTGGCTCGTCACCCATCTGCACGGTCGCATATAGCTGTGGCCCCCAGGAGGACACGCAGTAGGCTGGGCCTGGATGCACCCAGTCCTCGATGAATTCGCGGATGGCCGCGAAGTCATGCCAGCGCCGCAACGCTCTCAGGTAGTGTTCCCCGAAACCGGATTCGTCGCCATAGGCCGACAGATCCCCGTCGCAGCGCAGGTCGTTGAAGGCGACGAACCAGTGGCCGTAGGCCCGGAGGCCGCGCGACAACGGCAGGATGTCTTCCCGGGCGGGCGCATGGCAGCCGTCGGCGATGATCACGTGAGGCATTTCCGCGTCCAGCCGGGCGACCGTTGACCTGGGGAAGGGCGACGGGATGCTCATTCGCGTCGAGGTTCCGGAACGGACGCGTTGATACTCGATGTCGAAGCCGCCGCCGAGATGGGGCGTCAGCGGTTCGACGAACCACTGACGGCCGAAGCGGTCGTTGCCGATGAGCAGGATAGGGCGTTTCGTCCGGCTCCGGAACTCTCGCAGGAAGGCGAGAAAGCCGGCTGCCTCGTAGGCTGCGCGCCGCACCTCCAGGTTTTGCCTCTCATCTAGGCTGAACTCCTCCGCGGCCGGTTCCGGCAGTTCCTTCAGCCTCTCGAATTCCGCGAACAGCTCCGGTGTGGACAGCGGTGGATCGTACCGCCCGTGCAGCACGTAGGTCAGGGGCTCGAGGATGCGGGTGTACTCGTATTCGAAGCGCCGGAACTCCAGGTCTCGCTGTAGCCGGTTGCCGATGTCGAAGCCGCCGTTGCGCGTCTTTTTCCGCAGCTGGCTGAGGTGGTCGAGCAAAGGCGCGAAGTCGGCCCGCTGCGACAGGTACTCGGTGAGCGACCGAGTGAGGACGGTGCCGTCGTGGTTGGTCTTGTGGTACCGGCCGAGCCACTCCTCCAGCAGGTCGAAGCGGCGGGCGACCTCCTCCTGGGCATACAGTTGGAGCAGCCGGTCGACGTGTTCTCGGGCCAGCTGCGGCTCCGTGTAGCGGGTGAGGTCTCCCTGCATTCGGTCAGGGTGCGGGGAACAGCCCCTCGATCTTCTGGCGGACCTCCTCGAGCAGACCGGGATCGGGTGGCGGCTGCGGCGGACCGAGTATGTTGTTGGGGTAGAAGCCGAGGAGCTGGATAGTGCTCTTCATCACCCCGACCCAGTTCTTGTCGACGGCCCAGTTGAGAAACGGCTCTTCGTACTTGAAGACGAGTTCCCAGGCGCCGTCGTCGTCGCCATCTACCAGAAGCTGGTAGAATTCATTGGCGATGGCAGGACGAAAGGGCGCGATCGGGCACAGGTAGGCGGGGGAGCCGAACTTGTAGCCGAAGGCGAAGTTGCGCATCTGGCCGCCGCTGATGACGCCGAAGTCGTTGTCGACGGAACCGCGGGTGTAGTCGTAGTAGCCGGCGAACATGTCGGCGTCGTTCTTCATCCCGATGATGTTTTCCCGTGCCGAAAGCTCGGTCGCTGTCGCGACCGGCAGCATCGGCTGCGAGATGGTCCACATCAGCAGTGGCATGTCGTTGACGCCCTCAATCTGGTCGAAGTAACGGGGGACGGCGGCGGCCGTCTGGTTCATGTGATCCACCTGCACCTTGACCGCGTCTACGCCGCAGGCATCCGCGTGGGCGATGAACTTCCGCGTGTCGGACGGCTTCCAGTACTTAGTTGAGGATATATAGAAAGAGCGTCCGTCGATCGCCTTGCCGACCGTCCGCGTCAGCTCAAATACCTCCTCGTCGCTGAGGGCGGCGTACTCGCTGCTGCCGTATGTGAGCATCAGTATGGCCGTCTTCTGCTCGGCGAGCCATGAGACGTAGCTCGCGACCGCGTCGTAGTTGACGGTGCCGTCTTCGTTGAAGCAGAGGTTGATCGGGACCACTGGTCCCTTCATGCGGGCGTAGGTGTCGCTGGCGCGGCTCATCGGAAACTCCATGGATTGGTTGGGTCGGGCCTAATTTAGGTGGGTCTGGTGAGGGGGCCTAATCGTGGGCGGGGCTTTGCGACCCCCGTAGCAGATGCATGACCGCTTCCACCGGTAGAGCCAGAACAGTGCCGTAGCGGCTCAAGACCGTTTCCGCCGTGAACAGAGCGTTGGCGTCCTTGCTGACCTCGATCGCGGCGAGGAAGAGAGGATCGGCGGCTGCGTTGGCGAGTACTGGAGCCCCGGTCATGCCGGACCCATCATCGACTATGCGGAGCTCGGCAGCGGTGGAGTAGGCGATGGCGTAGTCGCCGCTGTCGTCGGAGAAGGTGGAGCCAGTGTGGGCCATGCCGAAGAGGGCGCGCTGAGCCAGCCGTCGTTGGTCTCGCCGACGGCGACGTTTACCGAGCGAACTTTCTCGTAGCCCGTCAGGGACAACACGTAATCGATCAGGGCGTCGGCCACCAGACCTACGTTAAGGGTGTTGTGTTGGTCAGGGCGATGGGGTTCTCGACGTTGCCGAGTTCCATGACCTGGGTCGAGCCGAAAAGCTTCCCGAATGCGTTGCCGACGAATACCACGGCCGGAACCTTCTCCTGGAACGGATTACCTTCGTGGGGCAGGATGATGGTGACGCCGGTTCACAGTGAGTCGCCGGCGATCAGGGTTGTGTGGCCGACCCCGACGTCCGCGATGGCGTTGAGTGCGCCCGGAGGCAGCTCGTCCAGGACGAGGCCGAGGTCGCCTGCACGTGGCCTTTGGCGGTGGATGATAGCAGTCGCTCTAGTAAGTAAGTACACGCGACCGAAGCTAAGGCCTGGCCCGCTAGGCATCAGACGGGATGGGCAGGATGGCGGCGGGCGGGTCGTCCCCGACGCCGGGCGCGATTCGGTCAAGAAGTGGG
>CAYWBJ010000128.1:0-4603 GCA_964456165.1 uncultured Gemmatimonadaceae bacterium
CAGCTGCTGACCAAGATGATCGGCAAGACCGCCTTTGCCGTCTCACGCGATGAGACGCGGCCGGTCCTCAACGGCATTCTCTGGCACCTGGACGGCGACGGTGTCTACATGGTGGCCACCGATGGCAGTCGCCTGGCGCGCTACCGGCAGGAAGCCGACTTGAGCGCGCAAGTGGGTGACGGCCAGGCCGACGTGATCTTGCCGACACATCTGTGTACCCAGCTAGTCAAACTTCTAGGTGCTGATCACCAGGCGCCCCGGGTCGTAGTTGGTGCCAGTCAGGTGTTTTTTGATCTGGGTGATACGCAGCTGTCTTCCCGCGTGATCGAGGGACCCTATGTCGATTACGAGCAGGTGATCCCGAAGCAGAATGACAAGCAGCTAGTCGTCGCCAATGATCGGTTACTGCCGGCTGTGCGCCGGGTTTCAATTCTGGCCAGTTCGTACACGCATCAGGTGCGCCTGGCCCTGAGCCCTGATAGTGTCGAACTTTCGGCCACCAGCCAGGAAATCGGCGGCGAAGCCCGCGAGATGGTCCCGGCCAGCTACGGCCAGGAAGAAATTGAGATCGGCTACAACGCTGTGTATCTCATGGAGATCCTGCGCAAGATGGACGGCGATGAGGTTACCATCGACCTGCTCAACTCGGTTACCGCCAGTCTGCTGCGTCCAACGGTCCTGGCGGAGGGTGAGGACTACTTCTGCCTCCTCATGCCGTTGCGTCCGAGCGGTTAGGTGCGGATTCGTGAACTCAGGCTGCAGCCGTTCCGCAATCTTCAGGAATTCGAACTCCCCCTATCCTCAGACCGGATCGTCATCGTCGCCACCAACGGGGTCGGAAAGAGCAACATCCTGGAGGCGATTTCCTATCTGTCCATCGGGAAATCGGTCCGCGGAGCCAAGGACCGCGATGCTGTGCCCCACGGCGGCAGCTTTTTCGATGTGGAAGGTCACTGTTGGGAAGGGGAGAGAGCACGGCAACTGCGCATCTATTACGGCGCCGGCAACGGCAAGAAGGCCTTCTGCAACCAGTCGGCGCTGAGCCGGGTTTCGGAGGTCATCGGTCTGTTCCGCACGGTGCATTTCTCGCCGGAGGACGTGACGTTGGTCTTGCGATTTCCCGCGCAGCGTCGCCGCCTCCTCGACATTCTGTTGTCCCAGTCCAGCGGCGAGTACTTGCAGTGCCTGCAGCGCTACAACCGCACCTTGGCCCAACGCAATGAGCTGCTGCGATCGGCCAAGCGGCGGGGTGTTCCGCCCAACCCAGCCGACTTGGAAGTCTGGGATCAACAGTTTGCCGAGGTAGGTGCCGGGATTCGGGGCCAGCGGCTGCGCTCATTGGCGGTTCTCGGCGAATCGTTTCGCAGTTATTACGCGCCCTTCGCACCCGCAGGCGAGGCGGTCAGCATCGAGTACCGTGGCCCGGCCGCCGGCGATGACGCTCAGTTGCAGCAGGAATTGCTCGGCGGACTGAGGGAAAAAGCTTTCCAGGAGCGTATGCAGGGC
The DNA here is from genome assembly GCA_964456165.1 of uncultured Gemmatimonadaceae bacterium. Taxonomy (GTDB): domain Bacteria; phylum Latescibacterota; class UBA2968; order UBA8231; family UBA8231; genus CAYWBJ01. Next base: position 1,507 of record CAYWBJ010000128.1, read on the forward strand.
CACACACTCAGCGGCCCTCACCGCGACGATCTGGTTTTTCTGCTCAACGGGCGCGAGGCCGACTCGTTCGCGTCGGAGGGACAGATGAAGACCATGCTGATCGCCTGGAAGATGGCTGAGGTCAGTTTTCTCGAGGCCAACAGTGGACAACGCCCCGTGTTTTTGCTCGACGACGTCATTTCCGAGCTCGACTACCGGCGCAGCGCCACGCTAATGGAGATGATCGATGAATTCGGACAGGTCCTGGTCACTGCACCCAAGCGACTCGCCGAGGCAAGCGGGTTCGAGACCCTGGAGTTGGCGGAAGCACGGGCGTAGCGACGAGCCCCGCCAAAGTCGAGGCGAGTCGCTGGAAGGCCTGCTGGAAGCCGTGGTTGCCGACCTGGGCATCGCCGACAGGCTGCGGGAGTTCCGGGCCCGTCAGGTCTGGAACGACGTTGTAGGCGCGACCCTGGCCGCTCACAGCCGGCCTCTGCGGGTGCGCCAGGGCCGAATGGATGTGGCCGTTCCGTCCGCGGTGTGGCGGGCCCAGCTGAGTCTGATGAAGCGGGACATCGTCATGCGCCTGAACACCGCGATTGGCGCTGACACCATCCGGGACCTGGCGCTGGTAAACGAGCAGATCGACAAAAGGAGTGCGAGCCAATGAGCCAACCGGCACCCAAGGACGACGGCCAGACGCCGGAGATGCCCGACAGCGGGCGAGAGGCCGAAAGCGTTGAGGAGTACAACACCGAGGCGATCCAGGTCCTCAAAGGGCTTGAGGGTGTGCGCAAGCGGCCGGCAATGTACATCGGTGACACCGGCGAGGGCGGGCTGCACGAGTTGGTCAAGGAGATCGTCAACAACAGCGTCGACGAGGCTATGGCCGGCTTCTGCAGCCGCGTCGAGGTCGCCATCCTGGCCGACGGCAGTGTTCGCATCAGCGATGACGGCCGCGGCATTCCGGTGGGCCAACACGAGGGAGAGCAGAAGTCGGGGGTCGAAGTCGTGATGACCATGCTGCACGCCGGCGGCAAGTTCGATAAGAAGGCCTACCAGGTCAGCGGCGGCCTGCACGGAGTCGGCTCCTCGGTCGTCAACGCCCTGTCCGAATGGTGCGTGGCCGAAGTACGGCAGGAGGGGAGGGTACACCGCCAGGATTACGCCCGGGGCGTGCCCACAACCGGGCTGGAGATGGTCGGTGATTGCAGTGACAGTGGCACCACCATCTGCTTCAAGCCTGCCGCCGAGATCTTCGAGACGGTGGAGTTCGACTTCGAGTCGATCTCCCATCGCCTGCGCGAGCTGGCCTTCCTCAACCAGGGTCTGGAGATCGTCGTCACCGACGAGCGCACCGGCGCATCCGAGACCTTCCTGTTCGAGGGCGGCCTGGTCGAGTTCGTACGCTTCCTCAACGAGGGCCGCAACGCCCTGCATCCGGAGCCGATTCACCTGCAGGGTGAGCGCAACGGCGTCGGGGTCGAGGTGGCCCTGCAGTACAACGACGGCTACCAGGAGACCCTGTTCACCTACGCCAACAATATCAAGACCACCGAAGGAGGCACCCACCTAGTCGGATTTCGCGCCGCGCTGACGCGGACGATCAACGGCTACGCTTCCCGCAACAATCTGGCCAAGGACATCAAGTTCACCGTGGCCGGCGAGGATACGCGCGAGGGCATCTCCGCGGTCGTCTCCGTCAAAGTGCCGGAGCCGCAGTTCGAGGGGCAGACCAAGAGCAAGCTGGGCAACTCCGAGGTCAAGGGGCTGGTGGAATCGCTAACGGCCGAGGCCCTGGGCGAGTACCTCGACGAGAACCCGGACATCGGCAAACGCATCATCGCTAAGATCATTGAGGCCGGGCGCGCACGCGAAGCAGCGCGCAAGGCCCGCGAGCTGACCCGTCGCAAGGGGGTGCTCGACGGCGGCTCGCTGCCGGGCAAGTTGGCCGACTGCTCGCTGAAAGATCGCGAGCTGACCGAGATCTTCCTGGTCGAGGGCGACTCGGCCGGTGGCTCAGCAGCCCAGGCGAGAGACCAGAACTTTCAGGCGGTGCTGCCCATGTTCGGCAAGCCGCTCAATGTCGAGAAGGCCCGCATCGACCGGGTGCTGGGCAACGACAAGCTGCTGCCCCTGATCAGCGCCCTGGGGACCAGTCTGGGAGAAGACTACAACAGCGACGGGCTGCGCTACGGGAAGGTCATCATCATGGCCGACGCCGACGTCGACGGCAGCCACATCCGCATCCTGATCATGACCTTCTTCTTCCGCTACATGCGCGACCTCATCGAGCAAGGCAAGCTCTATATCGCCCAGCCCCCCCTGTTCCTGGTGAAGAAGGCCAAGCAAGAACACTACGCCTTCGACGAGGCCGAGCGAGATGCCCACATCGCCAGCCTGGGAGGCAACGGCGATGCCAAGGGGATTCAGGTGCAGCGCTACAAGGGCCTGGGCGAGATGAACCCGGACCAGCTATGGGAGACCACCATGGACCCGCAGACGCGGACCCTCCTGCAGGTGACCCTCGACGACGCGGTGGAAGCCGAGCACATCTTCACCCTGCTCATGGGCGAGCAGGTCGAGCCGCGCCGCGAGTTCATCGAGACCAATGCCCTGGACGTGAAGAACCTGGACATCTGAGCCCGTTGACGGGCTTCTAAGCGAGGAAACCGACCCAACCAATGCTCGAACACAGCGAACAGAAGATTGTCCCGGTAAAGATCGAGGAAGAGCTCAAGACCTCCTTTCTCGATTACTCGATGAGCACCATTCTGGCCCGGGCCCTGCCCGACGCCCGCGACGGCCTCAAGCCGTCGCAGCGCCGCATCCTGGTGGCGATGGACGATCTGAGCCTGGCCCCAAACCGCGGCTTCCGCAAGTGCGCCAAGGTGGCCGGCGACACCTCCGGCAACTACCACCCGCATGGCGAGGCCATCGTCTACCCGACACTCGTGCACATGGCGCAGGACTTCCGCATGCGTTACCCGATGGTCGACGGCCAGGGCAACTTCGGCTCGATCGACGGGTATCCGCCGGCGGCCATGCGCTACACCGAGGCGCGGCTGAGCTGGCCGGCGATGGAGATGCTGGCAGATCTGGACAAGGACACGGTCGA
>CAYWBJ010000129.1:0-5880 GCA_964456165.1 uncultured Gemmatimonadaceae bacterium
CACCGGCGCCGAGACCTACCTGCGCCCCAACTTCTTCCACTTTGGCCACAACAGCCCGGTGAATTACGCGCGTCATTTCGGCCGCTATTTCGCCCACGTGTACTCGACCGGACTGACGATCACCGACTTCGACCAGATTTCGGCCGCCTACGGTACTCAGGGCCTCGGCCTCTACGTGCAGTCCCGCATGCACCACCGCGGCGACTGGCCGGTTGAGACCGTCGTCGACGAATACTTCGGCGGTTTCGGCCCTGCCGCCGACGCGGTGAGAGCCTATTTCGATCACTGGGAAGAGGTCACCAATTCCCCCGAGACGATCGCCGCCTACTACGAGCAACAGACCAGCCCGGAAGTCAGGCCGCCGATGCGGGACAACCCGGAGCTGCGGACGTATCGCTGGACCGAGCTCTTCATTCCAGACGCGGCCGTCGAGCGCGGCAACGAGTTGCTCGCCGCAGCGCGGTCGGCAGCGTCTGGCGACCACGACGCCGAGGCCAAGGTACGCTTCCTGCAGATGGGGCTGGACAACTACGACCTCACCAGGGCGGCGAGCCGGGCGTTCCGCGCTCATCAGAAGGGCGGGCCCGTCGACGAGTTCCGCGCTGCCTTGCTGCAGCTGGACCGTCACCGGGACGAGATCGCCGTGCACAATGTCGCCAATATGGGCAGTCTGCGCTGGCACGAGTTCCTCTACGCCGGGGTGCGCTCCGGCATCGACCGCCGGGCGCTTCTCGCGACCTGGGAGCAGGCACCGCCTGACACCATTGCCGGTGATGGACGGCTGCGGCTGGCGGCTACGATTTACCTTCACAAGTTCGACGACGGCGCGGAGGTGCCACGCATTGTCGCCGACCTGCGCGAGCTCGGCGGGCCGGCGGCAGTACCGCTCGATGCCCTGGGTGGGGGTCTTTACCGGCTGGACACCGACTTCACCGCCACGGAGGAGAGCGGCTTGAAGGAATTGCGCATCCTCTTGTCTCAGGAGACCGCCAGCGGCAGAGTGGAACAGAAGCTGGTGCGGGATATCCTCCTGCTGCCCCGTCGCGATCGGCTGATCCTCGACGACGGGCTGCAGACCGGCTGGAAGCTGAACGCGACGGCGGCGAACGTGGATTCGGAATCGGCGGCTAACCGCTTCAGCGGGGATGCCGCGACGGCTATCGAACCCTCGGGAGATTGGAAGCTGACGCTGCTGTCGAACCGCCCAGTGGATGTCCGTGGGTTTCGCAGCCTGCACGTGGCTTTTCATCCGGGTGGAGTAGTGGGTGGTGACTTTCACATCAGGCTGAACGGCCGCAGGATCCCCGAGTCGGGTGGTTTCGTCAGCGACCGGGCGATCGACTTGGGCAAGCGGGAGTGGCAGGCTATCGAGATTCCGGTAGGCGACGCGTCGACCTTGCTGCTGTTCAGTTTTGCCGGCGACCTGGATGGCCGGTTCTTCCTGGACGACGTGAGGCTCGTGATGCAAGCGGCGCCGGTGGTCGATACCGCCGTGATAGAAGATCAGGTGATCGAACGGCCGGCGGACCTTGAGCTGCACCCGAATCACCCGAATCCCTTCAATGCCAGCACCGCGATCGGCTTCAGCCTGCCGAGCGCATCGGCGGTGCGGCTGGCGATTTACAACCTGGCCGGCCAGCGGGTGGCTTTGCTGATTAACGGGTCGCGTTCGGCGGGTAGCTATACCTTGCATTGGGACGGCCGCGATGAGGCGGCTGCCGAGCTGGCAACCGGAATCTACTTCCTGCGACTGCACGCCGGCTCCAGGGCAGAGAGCCGCAAGCTCGTGCTGGTGCGCTGATGAAAATGAGTGGCCGGATCACAGCCTTCGGCCGCCGGAGAGGCCGGCAGCGTCGCCTTCCCCACAGTGGCGAGCGCCGCGGCCTGCGCGATGGGCAGCGTCCGGGAACGGTGGAGGGCCTGGTTGAACTGTGACACCAGGTCAGACCTGTCACCGTGGGGTTGGTGACGCGACTGGACGCTGGTTCTCTCCGGCTACCTGGAGATTACTAATATCGCCGACCGCTTCGTGGAAGACGCCCGGCGGCATGGCGCCGCTGGGGATGATGAACCCGCTAACGTCGAAGCGGTAGGGTTCCGCTTCCGTCATGTCGGAGGACGGCAATCAGTAGGCCACCGATACCGGGATGGCGGTGGCGAAGCGCCCGCGGCTGGTCTCGGTTTCGACCTGACAGACGTACAGCCCCGGCGCTAGCAACCGCCCCTGATCGTCTCGGCCGTTCCACATCACTGGAGGGTTGATTCCGGCTTGCTGGCCGTCGACTATTATCCTGCGCATCGGTTGGCCCGACAGGGTGTAGATGCCGACCTCGACCTGGGCGTCGAGGACGCCGAACATGGCGTAGTGGATCGTCAGCTCGTCGTTGCTGCCATCCCCGTTGGGGGTGAGCAGTCGCGGGGTTACCTCGAGGTTGGAAATGGCGTCCGGCAGGTCGCGATCGGAGACGATCTGAAGCTGATCGGTGGTTAGCTCGTCGGAGGCGTTGCCTTCGTCGACTACTTGCCGCACGAGTTCATTGCCGCTCTCGAAAACCTGTGCTTGAAGTCTCTCGGAGACGGTGTAGAGCGTCGTCCGCAATTGCACCCGCAGTTCCTCGTCCCCGACAACCGGGCGGTCGAGGTAGATGGTGAGGCCGGAGTCGTCGGTCGCGATGGCGTTGGTGCCGAGGTCGATCTCTTGGAGAGGCTCGCCGCGCATGAAATTCACGAACTCCGGGCGTGACGGGGTGGAGATGCGAATTGCGTCGAAGCCATCGGTACGGCGACCCTCGAAAGCAGCGCGGATGGCCAGGGTCAGCGCTGTGGATTCGCCGATAGGCACCTCTGCTAGAGTGGCATCGTCATCGTCCTGGTCGGCGACGACCTCGCCTACCAGGGTGGGGGCCAGCAGGGGCAGGACCTCGACGGTTACCGAATCCAGGCGGACCGCGTCAGTCGGCTCGTGGGATACCATCGAAACAAGAATCTGGAAGTACTGACCCTTCGGCAGGGCCAGGCGCGTTGTGCCGCCGCGATTGGGTCCGGACCAGGCGGTCCAGTGTTCGTAGTCGTCGACCACCGGTCCGCGCCAGCCCGGATCGCGCCGCTCCAGACGGCCACCACCGGGCGAGCACTTGCCGTGACAGCTGATCAGAGCCGAATTCTCGAGGCCGTCCCAATTGGCGTGGGTGACCTGCTCCAGCTCGCCGAAGTCGGTGTAGGTGAAATAGCGCCGCGGGTCGTCGGTGACCCCCGTCTTGACCCGTACTAGCACCTCGCCATCAGCGTCATCCACCGGCACCAGATCGCCCTGAATCCAGGTGCGGTCCACGAGTTCGCCACTAGCATTGAGTGTTTCCTCCCAGCGTCCCGGCTGCCGCCGCCACTGACTGGTGTGGACCTCCAACTCACCGAGAATAGCGGGGTTGCCCAGATCCAGGGGGCCGGTGCGGAGGAACGACTCGGCGGCGAAGCCGTTGCCGTAAAGCTCGAAGTCGGCGTAGCCGAGCTTCTCGACAAACCCGCAGTTGGGGCGGATGTCGAACTCGGGCCACGTACGCCAGCGCACGTGGGAGTAGTAGGCTAGAGGGAAATCGATCACGATCGGCGCATCGAGGTTGTTCCTTACGTCCCCCAGAACGTCGTTAAACGGTCTGTAGGCGGAGTTGTTGTAGCCGGTGATATCCTGTGCCTGCTCCTCGGCCACCTGCTTCTCGGTGCCGTGCCAGCCGCCGGTCAACTGGCCTGCTTTCGGCACGTAGTTGGCGAACGGTTCGCCGAAGAGGTCGACGACTCCTTCCGAGGGAAGCTGCAGGACGAAGCGCTGCAGCGGTAGGGCGCCGCCCGGAGCGATGGTGTGGAACTCCTGGAACATCTTGCAGCCGCCGGGCCCGTAGTTCTCCTGGCTCCAGAAGGTGTTGGGGTTGCCGTCGACCAGAACGGTGGTCGTCGGTCCCGGGGTCTTGGGGCCGTAGTTGCCGGAACCCCGCCAGAACCGTGGGATGCCCGGTTCCCACAGCGGATTGGGGGGCTTCTGCCACAGCTCCCACGGCGTCTCTTCGTGAGCGCCGAAGATTACCGGCACGATGTTCACGTCAGGCCGCAGTTCCAGTGGCTGTAGGCCGCCGGCCGCGGCGTCCATCAGGACGTTCAGGGAGGAGACTTCGCTCCAGGTGTCACCGGAGCCGCCGTACGTCAGCTTGGTGACCTGGGCGAAGACCGTACCTCCGGCCTGGAGCAGGGCCGGGATCAGCAGGATAGGCAACAGTGGCTTCATGATTTTCCGGGAAAGTCCGTTGGGGAGCGCCCGAAGGCGGCGCCTAACCCTTTATGATAGCAAACCCCAGACTCCGATAGCAAACCTTTGTTGCTCGTAACCGCGTCGTAGTCGGCCCATGCTCCGCGCCCGGCCCAGGCCCCCGGAAGCTCCTATGCCAGCTTGAGGTTTATGGCAGCAGACAGGGGCTGGGTGGCGCCCAGGAGCAAGACAAAGCAGTGGAAGAAGCGCTTCAATTTCACTGTCGGCTGGACCGGATATGCGCGACCAAAGAGTGGATCGGCACTGGTTGCGGCCACATAATAGGTCGGTGGTCAGGTGCTGGCGAATTTGAGCTCACGCATCGGCTGTGCCGGCGGACGCGGCGGGTGTTTCAGATGAGCTCGACGTCTTCCATGTCGACCTCGGCGGCTACTGCGGCCCCGAGGATGGAGACGTTGAGTACGAGCCGCAGCGCCTCCTTACGCTTCGATATGCGCCCGTAGACGCCAGCCAGGGGACCGCGCAGCACCTGAACCTGGCGCCCCCGCTTGAGCTGCGGAAAGAGCGTGAGGTCGGCGCCGCCCTGGCAGGCGAGGTAGATGTTGTGCAGCTCGTCGAGCAGGTGGGCCTGGTCGAGGACATCGATGGTGCGGACGAGGTAGCCGGAGCGCAGGAGTGCCACCCGCTGACCGCGGTCGCAGCAGCCGAACAGGTAGCCTGGAAAGAGGGGAACGTCGAAGGAATAGGATCGCTTGTCACGCCGGTGTCTGCTCTCGTACAGGGGAAGGTAGTGACGGATCTGCAGGTCGCGGCAAGCTTGGGCCGTCTTCTTCTCGCAGCGCGGCCGCGTGTGGAATACGAACCAGACGCTGTAATCTGCGCCTGGTCGGAACAGATCCTCGGGTGCCGCCGGCGTCTCAGGCGTAGCGGCCGGTTGGGCGGTGGGGTTCAATCCGGCGCCTCCCGGATCTGCTCGATCAAAGCCGACGTGGAAGCATTCTTATAATAGGATAAGGTTTCAACCCGCCCGCCGGTTGCCAGCACGGCCCGGGCCCCCACGATCTCGTCCACCTCGTAGTCGCCGCCCTTGACCAGCAGGTCAGGCAGCAGCTCGCTGACGAGGGATTCGACACTGGGTTCGTCGAAGAGGCAGACGTAGGACACGGGCTTCAGGCTGGCGAGCAGCCAGGCGCGGTCGCCTTCTGGAACCAGGGGTCGTCCCGTCCCCTTGAGAGCGTGGACGCTGGCATCGCTGTTGACCCCGACCATGAGGACGTCACCACGGGACGCGGCCTCCCAGAGCAGCTCGACGTGGCCACGGTGCAGCAAGTCGAAGCAGCCGTTGGTGAAGACCACGGACCGCGATGCGTTGGCCTGCTCGCGGCGAACCTGGCAGAAGCGGCTGCGGCTGAGGATGGAAGATGTGGCCGGCACGACAGGTTAGAACCAGGATGGCCTTCGACGACGCCGGGCGCCGCAGAAGGCCATCAGAAGCTGGGGTGAGTGACGGGAATTGAACCCGCGGCCTCCTGGGCCACAACCAGGTGCTCTAACCAACTGAGCTACACCCACCACTGAACCGTTTGAACCGTTTATCGAACGAAGCAGAAACGGAATATAGG
>CAYWBJ010000130.1:0-2080 GCA_964456165.1 uncultured Gemmatimonadaceae bacterium
GAGATCATGCCCAGCAGCGTGCTCTTACCAACGCCGCTGCCGGCGAAGATTCCGACGCGCTGCCCCTTGCCGCAGCTGACCATGCCGTCGACGGCGCGCACGCCGGTCCCGATGGGTTCGGTGAGCCGGCGCCGACTCAGGGCATTGGGCGGCTCGCTGTGCACTGGTCGGCGCTCCAGCACGTGGATATCTCCCATTCCGTCGAGGGGATTGCCCAGGCCATCTACGATACGTCCGAGCAGAGCGTCACCCACGGGAACATAGAGCGGGGCCCGCGTCGGGAACACCATCGTGCCCGGCCGGATGCCCTCGATCTGACCCAGCGGCATCAGCAGAACCCGGCTGTCGCGAAAGCCGACGACTTCCGCCTGCATGTGCTCCGCTTCCGGGTCGCCCAGGATGCACAACTCGCCCAGGGCCACATCCGGTGGGCCAACGCTCTCCACGATCAATCCAACGATCTGCCGGACCCGTCCGTAGCGGGTCAGCGGATCGATCCGCTGAATCGTCGACAACAGCCGGGCGCTATTCATTGCGCTCACCAAACTGATCGAACACCTCGTTCTTGAGTGCCTCGCGCAGGACGTTGAATTGCTCCTCCAGACGGGCGTCGACGCTCTCCTCGCGACCTTCGATCATGCAGCCGCCGCGACCGACGTGATCGCTCGCCTGGACCTTGAGAATGGCATCATTGCCTACCCGTTTCGCCCACGCCCTGGCGAACTTCTGAGCGATCGCCATGTCCTCTCGGTTGACCTTGATGATCAGATTGCTCTGCTCGCTCAGGTGCTCCAGTGCCGTGCGGATAACGTGAGCGAAAGCTTTGTTGTCTTCCTCCACTCGGATCTTGGCCACCCGCAGGGCCAGAGCTGCGGCCACCTCCATCACCAACGTCTCCGCCTCGAGCAGCACCTGACTCCTGTCCTGCTTCATCGCCTCGTGCAGCGCGTCCAGACGCTCGAGCGCCTCGGCGACCTCCGCCTCGCGATCGGCAACGCCCTGGTCGTAGCCTTCCTGGTAGCGCTGCGCATGCACTTCCTCTGTCTTGCGCTGCCACTCCGAAGAGGCCGCCGCGGCCGCCGCCGCGGCCTCCGCCCTGACCTGGGCTACCGCCTGGTCGAGACGCTCTTGCCACTGCTGGTTGAGCGCTGTCTCGCTGGCTGCAGTGCGATTGATGACGAGAGCGGCCAGGTCGATCACCGGCTTCTCCTTCTCGGCGGTCGATTCCGGGGCAAACGTCCGTTCCGCTTCACCGAGGGTAACGACGGAGCCGCGCACGCTGGGCGTGCGAATCACTTTGGACACAGGCTTGAATCCTCGTTCGATGGGTTCATCCAGCCGCCCGGGCAAGGCCCGGCATCGGGCAGTCCATCGGTCAATGCAGTCATTGTACGCATGGCTCAGTTCTCACTGCGCGGCCTTGGTACAAGGCCCTCGTTACGTGCTCTCCTCGAGCAGCATCGTGCGAATTAATTTAGACGCATCCTCGGGCCGTTCCCGCACCATCTCTTGTACCCGCCGCAGGGTCATCTCGTGCGGCGTCTCGGGCCGCTCGAAATCCTCCTCCTCCTCCACATCGGCCTGCACCTCGCCGAGCACCTCCATCTCCTCCTCGGCGCCGACGCCACGGCCGATCGCCTGGATCACATAACGGAGGACGACAAGGGCAGCGACAATACCCAAGATCTTGGCCACGTTGATGGCGATCTCAGTCCAGAACTCCTTGCGCTCCAGGCTTTTTTGCGCCTTCCTGGCCTGGATGTCCTGAGTCTTGTCGAAGGTCATCGGAAAGACGGATATCTGGTCGCCGCGGCCCTCGTCATAGCCGACCGCTTCCATTGCCAGTTGCGCCAGATTGTCGATTTCCTCCTGCGGTCGATCCTCTTCCACCGGCTCTTCCGTACCCGGGTTGATCACCACCTTGGTCTTGTCGATCGTCAGCGCCATTGAGAGCCGGTGCACGTGGCCGACCGAGCCAATGATGTTGCGCACCTCGCGATTGACTTCGTAGTTGCGGATCGCCTGCTCTTCGGTGCCGCTCTCGGCCGAGCTTTTCTCGTTGGTCTCCTCGCTGATCACC
>CAYWBJ010000131.1:0-31056 GCA_964456165.1 uncultured Gemmatimonadaceae bacterium
GAGCGGCTGCGGAGCGAGGCTGAGGCTGCAAAGTCCAAGATCGCCGAACTGACCTCAGATCTAGAGTTCGCCGAGGATCGAGACCGTCGTGCCCATCAGCGTTTGCGCGAGGTCGAAGAGACAGAACGGCGCTTGGCCAAGCAGTTACGCGAGGCGCGGGCCGAAGCGGACAACATCCGGGAGGAGCGAAGCCGGAGGATCAAGCTCGAAAGGGAGGTGGCGGAAGTGCGACGGGAAGAGGAAAGAGTGCGCGAGGAATACGTCAAGCAGGAGGCACGACTTCACCAGATGGCCCGGCGCCTGGCTGCGGCCGAAGGTCAGCGCTACCTGCCGATCATCGACGTTAACGCGATGCGAGACCTCGACGCCTCACAGATCCTCGGGGTCAAGGGGCCTCTGACCGAGGCCGAGGCGGGCCGGGTCCGGCGCCTCTTCGCCGCCGTTTTTCACTCCGATCGCGCCGTCCGACTGCCGGCCTGGGTAGGTCGTCTCTGCGACGATGTACTGGCCGTGGTCAACGAGGCGTGCGACCGAATCCGGCGGTAGCGGATCTACACGTCAAAATTTTCCACCACGACAATCAGAAAAAGGAGGCCCGTTTTCTGATTGTCGTGATGCGCGTCTGAGGAGAAGAGCATCAGACGCGAAGTAGGGGAGGTCTAAGCGATGCGATGCCAGTGTTGGCTCTCTATGCCGCTCTTCCCATCATCTGGTCGAGCCTTCGAGAGATCTGCGAAAGGGAGAGTCCCTCATTGACCCGTAACTCGCGAATCAGGTGCTTCAGCAGAATTACCTCTGCCATGTTGTAAAGGTCTTTGTTCCCGACGCAATCGGCGACCTTTAGCAAGCCCTTCGACTTGTACTGCCGCATCTGGTGTATCGACTTTCCGAAAAGATGCGCTGCATCCTCAATGCCAATTAGCTTGGCCTTTCGCGCTGCCATGTTCAAGACCTCCTTGTCTTAGTGGTAAACACGACCATTTCTTATCAAATGATATTACATATATCGGTTGGAAGGGGGAGATCTTGAGCGGTGTAGTGCGATTTGGCGGAAATCGGCTCGCGCCAGTCCCTCTTGGAACGTCGATCAAGTCCTGACTGGAGAACAAGTTTGTTTTATTTAACCCAAAAGGCAGGTATTTACACCAACGACTAGTGGTCGGAGTCAACCTTCTAGCAGTTCCACTTCGTAACCATCAGGATCGTCGATGAAGGCCATCTTTCGACCCGTTTTGAATTCCTCTCGCCAGTTGCCTGGCCAGATTTCGAGTCCCGCCTTCTCGAGCTGGTCACAGAATGTGATCAGGTCCCGAACCGCGATCGCCGTATGCATGAGGTCTTCTGGCACACTAAGCTCATAGTCGGCGGACCAGGTCAGTTCGAGGGTGTGCTCGTTCCCCGGCAGCTCGAGGTGGGCGACGTGGTTGCCGTGTGGCGACTTGTCCGACCGACTCTTGATAGTGAAGCCCAGGTGGTTGCAGTACCAGTTCACCGAACGGTCGAGGTCGCCAACGCGGATGCGGGTGTGCAGGAATTTGGCCATCGATTGCTCTCTCCGTGACAATTGCGGGCGGGTAAGGGTTGATCACACGGTATTGTATTGCCTGATTCGACGAACGGCAACATGCGCCAATTCGTTTGCCTCTGATAGGCTAATTTCATTATAGATCCTATCCACCCCGTAAATCGATTTCACCGCCTTACGAGGCGGGCATGCAACAGTTGAACTGGTCGGTCGCAAGTAGCCGGCAACGGGACACCCGTATGACCCCGCGTTTCGCCCAACTCGACGCTATCCTGGAGTTGCTCGACGTGTCCAAGAGGCGGCCCGGCTGAACTAAGTTTATCGAACGGGACAGGGGAGGTATCTGGCTTACCCCCGCTTACCGCCTAGGAAAAGAGCATCCGAGATTTCTGGTGTCTGCGAATGGCAACAAAAAGGGCCCGCTGTGCACGGGCCCTGGTCTTAGATTGAATAGGGGAGCAGTTGGCAACGCAGGGGTATTGCTTATACTTGATCTTCACTTGAAAAACTGGTGCCGAAGAGAGGACTCGAACCTCCACGGGCGCAAGGCCCACTGCGCCCTGAACGCAGCGCGTCTACCAATTTCGCCACTTCGGCATCAGGGGACAAAATGTATGTGCCGTCGATGACGGGGTCAAGTCCCGAACGGACAACGAGATGAGCGACAGGACGAACAAGAGTGAAACGCCGCGGGGGATAGTGGACATTGTGCGCAACCGCAAGGCGCGACACGACTACGAGATTCTCGATTCCTTCGAGGCCGGCATCGTTCTCGTGGGGACCGAGGTCAAGTCCCTACGGGCCGGCAAAGTCAACCTGAAGGACAGCTTCGCTGCTGTGGAGAAGGGTGAGGTGGTCCTGCACAGTGTCCACATCGGTCCGTACGAACCGGGGAACCGCTACAACCACGAACCTGAGCGCCCGCGCAAGCTGCTACTGCATCGCGAGGAGATACGACGTCTGATCGGCAGGACCGAGCAGCGCGGGCTCACCCTGGTGCCATTGCGTCTGTATTTCAAGCGGGGCAAGGCCAAGGTGGAACTGGCTCTTGCACGTGGACGGAAACGGCACGACAAGCGCGAGGCCATAGCTAAACGCGAAATGGAGCGGGATATGGAGCGCGCCATAGGCGCCCTCGCCAAGGAAGGGGCTTGAGTGGGAAGGCCGCGTTCCGACCCGTCCGAAATGCCGTTGCCACACCCTGATTCGGGAACAACGACTGCCCCACCGTGTCCGCGTTGCGGCGGGTTGCTCCTCTATTACGACAACGAGGTTAAGGTCGGACGGACCGGCGCGCTGAAGCTGTGCCCCTGTGCTGAGGCGGTCTGTCGCTGCGGCGGACGAACTCCCTACCGCTACTGGAACGAGGATGCCGAAAGCGCATGGTGTCCCTGTCGCCGGGGGCGGCGGCGGCTTGCTGAAACCAGCCGGCTCTTCAAGCAGGCTTCGATTCCCGAGCGCTTTCGCTGGAAGTTCCAGGACGACTTCACAAGTCGCACACCGGATGGCAATGTCGTTCCCTTCGCCGAAGTAGCTCAGAGTTACGTCTCCACGCTGGTGGACAGCGGCGAAGAACCGCGCCGGGGTTTTCTTTTGCGCGGGCCGCCAGGGACCGGCAAGACGCTGCTTGGCTGCATTATGCTCAACGAGCTGATTCTCCACCGCTGCCGTCCGGGTCGATTCGTCAACCTGTCGCGCTCCTACTTCAACAAGCTGCGCGATACCTACTCTGAGTCCAGCGAGGAATACGGTCAGACCTGGAAGATCTTCGACGAGTTGGTGAACCTTCCATACCTACTGCTGGACGACTTCGGCGTGCAGCGCGATACCCCATGGGAGCAGGAGATGTTGTACGACCTAGTGGACGCCCGCTACGGCGCCGAGAAGTTCACCATCGTAACGACGAACCAGGCGCTAGGCGATTTCCAGCAACTCTTCGGCGGTCGCATCTATTCCCGGCTGGTGGAGATGTGCCACATGGTCGAAATGGACGGCATGGACTATCGGCTCCACATGCAGTCGAGCCGCAGGTAATGGCCATGGGTAAGACGCGCGCGGACGGCCGCGACCCCGACCAGCTACGGCCAGTTCAGATCCACTCAAACTATCTCGAATCGGCGCCCGGTGCAGTCCTGATCGAGATGGGAAAGACGCGGGTCATCTGCACCGTTGCTCTCGAGGATCGTGTCCCACCTTTCCTGGTCGGAACAGGCAAGGGTTGGCTCACTGCCGAATACGGGATGCTTCCCGGTTCATCACCGAAGCGTATAGCTCGCGAGACAAGCACCGGCAAGGTCAACAGCCGCGGGCGGGAGATCCAGCGTCTCATCGGACGCGCGTTGAGGGCAACGGTCGATCTCAACCAGATCGGCGAGCGCACACTCTATGTAGATTGCGATGTCATCCAGGCAGATGGGGGTACGCGAACAGCCTCTATAACAGGATCCTACCTTGCTCTGCAACAAGCTATTGATCTCCTTACTAGAAATAATGTCTTAAGTTCATCTCCTATCATTCGGAGGGCGGCGGCGGTAAGTGTCGGGCTGGTTGACGACAAGGTCTTGCTCGACCTTGACTACAGCGAGGACTCCCGTGCACAGGCCGATGTGAATCTGGTGATGGACGGAGATGGTGGCATCCTCGAGCTTCAGGGTACGGCTGAAGGGCGGCCGTATACCCGTGATGAGGCGGACAGGCTGCTGGACGTGGGGGCAAGTGGCATCGACCAGCTGCTCGACATTCAGACAGCAAGCTACGACAGCTGGCTTGGCGATTCGACGTAACTGGTTTTGCACTCGACTGTTATACACAATTTTCTTGACACTGTTTCTTCCTCCGGCTATGTTTGTTTTTCTTAGCGTATCGGCGCTCTGCGGGCCTTCAAATAAGGGACTCTCTGGGTATGGTGGAGGTGACCAACGGGTCGTACTCGGATATGGAGGACTCTATCGGCAGCTACTTCGCCGAGATCGCCTCTTCGTCGCCCCTTTCCGCTGACGAAGAGGTGGCGCTGGCCAGGCGGATCAGTGAAGGCTACGAAGAGGCGCGCAACCGGCTCGTCGAGGCGAACCTTCGCTTCGTGGTCAGCGTCGCCATGGAATACCAGAATCGGGGTGTCGCTCTCGCCGACCTGATAAGCGCCGGCAACATGGGGCTGATCACCGCCGCCGAGCGCTTCGACGAAAGCAAAGGGTCCAAGTTTATATCCTACGCCGTCTGGTGGATTCGAAAGGCCATCCTGCAGACTCTGGCAGAGCAGGGCCGCACGGTGCGACTGCCCCTGAACAAGGTGGGCCTTCTCTGCAAGATCTCGAAGGCTTCCCGGTTTTTACAGCAGGAGCAGGCCGACCTACCTGACGCCGAAGCCATCGCCGCCCGCCTCGACGTTCCAGTCGCCGAGGTCAAGGAGACGATGTTGTGCGGGCGATCCGTGCGCTCGCTGGACGCCAGCTTCAACGAGCAGGATTACCACAGCCTGCTGGATGTGATCGCCGATGACACCCAGGAATTGCCGGACAGCATGGTAGTACGAAGCTGCATGCGCGGCCAGATCGACTCGGCCCTGTTCGGCCTGCGCGGTCGCGAGGCCGAGATTCTGCGTCTCTACTTCGGCCTTGATGGCGAAGCCCCGATGACGCTGGATCAGATCGGCGCCCGTTTCTCACTCACCCACGAACGGGTTCGCCAAATCAAGGAGCAAGCACTGCATCGACTGCGGCACCCCGACCGCTGCAGCCACCTGAGGGCTTACTCCAGCTGATCGTGATTTACCCCAACCCCACATCGTTCCTTCCCCTTGTCCCGAGCGCCGTAAAGGAAGGAAAATGGCATCTACCGAGGTCATGGAGGAGGAATTACTCCGCTCGATCGAGGAAGTAGAAGACCGCATCAATAGCTTTCGCAGCAAAGTGCGAGATGTCCTGGCCGAGCTTCAAGGAGAGGAGAAGGTCGGGTCGTCCGGCAGTCCCGCGCTGAAGCGTTGAAGGATCCGTTCCGATAGGCGAAGGAGGGGGCGCAGAGCGCCCCCTCCTTCGTTTCTGGTCATTGTCTCTGCTGTTGATTAATAGTAATTTCCATTGCTGGGGATGTTGGACCAGACGCGAGTGCGGAACGTACGATGTTGACTGAACAGGAAATCCAGCATATCTGCCGGCGCTCTGAGATTTCATCCCCCATCTACGGAGAGGAGAACAGCTACCCCCGTCTGAAGCGGTACATTTCTCGGGCGGCCGACGCCCAAGGAGACGGCCATCTCCTCATGTATCGTTGGGGTAAAGCGGACTTCGACACCGTAGATCCCAAGCAGTTCTTGTTCGGCAGTTGTTCCCGGTGCGGTTTTACTGGAGCGCTCGACGCTGCCGACTACCGGCAGGCTGCAAAAGACCCCGACCGTTACAAGTCCCACTTGGCTACCCAATTCTGAGCCGGGTTACTGTAGTGTCCGAGATCCGTAGCCGCATGGAGTTTGCGGTCGAAACGGCATGGCAGGCCGGCAAGATCACCCTCCGATATTTCCAATCAGGCGTAGAGACGGAGTGGAAAGCGGATTCCAGCCCGGTCACGGTCGCAGACCGCAGCGCCGAGGAGTACATCCGCACCGCCATTGAACGATTTTTCCCCGGCGATGGCCTCGTGGGCGAAGAGTATGGCGTGCAGGGCAACACTACCGGGATCGACTGGATCATCGATCCGATCGACGGCACCAAGTCGTTCGTCCAGGGTATTCCCCTGTACGGGGTTCTCATAGCCATGCGGGACACCAGCGGTGTCCAGGTGGGGGTCGTCAACATGCCGGCTCTGCAGGAGATGGTCTGGGCAGGTAGGGGCGAGGGGTGTTGGTGGAATGGCCGGCCGGCCCGCGTTTCCTCAGTAGACCACCTTGAAGAGGCGGCCATCTGTTATACCGACTGGACCAGCTTCGCAGAGAACGGGAAGGCGGCGGCCTGGGACCGCCTGACCAGCACCGTCCGGTTCTGCCGCAGCTGGGGCGATTGCTATGGCCACCTCCTGGTGGCCACCGGGCGAGCCGAGGCCGCATTTGACCCGATCATGAACGCCTGGGACTGTGGTCCGCTCCTGCCGATCCTCGAAGAGGCAGGGGGTACCTTCACAGACTGGCATGGAAAGGCCACTATCGACGGGGCAGATGCCTACTCCACCAACGGCCATCTCTTTGTCCCGATTGCGGAGCAGCTCAATCCTGCCGCGCGATAGATGCCGAACCTACCGATGCGACACCTGCGGCAGGTTCGGTGGAAGGAAATAGTTCGGTCAACAGCGAGCGCTTCCTATCGACACGACTGCACCGACGTCGCCGCCGCGATGGCGTTCGAATTCGTGTTCGCTATTTTCCCCTTCATTCTGGTGCTGACCGCTTCACTTGTTGTCACCGGGATCCCCCCCGAGTTGTTCACCCAGCGGCTCATCGACCTGGGAATCGTAGTGCCGGTACCGATTCTCAAAGCGGTCGACGAGAACGTGAAACACCTCTGGAATGCCTACCAGAGCCTCTTCGTCTTTGGCGTCATCGGGGTCGTGTTCCCAGCCTCTGCGAGCATGTCGACCACCATGAGCGCGATGAATCGGGCGTACGAAGTCAAGGAAAGCAGGTCCTTCTGGCGGCGACGGGCGCTGTCGCTGGTCCTCGTTGTCAGCCTAGGCATTTCTCTGGTGATACTCTTCAACCTTTTCGTCTTCGGGACCCAGTTAGAAGAGTGGTTGACTGAGCGCTGGTTCGAGGGCGGCGCCGTACCCACGATCCTCGCCTTTAGCCGCCGCGCCACGGGCACCATCGGTACGGTCGCCGTGGTCGCCTGCATCTATCGTCTCGCTCCCGACATCAGGCAACGGTGGATCGACGTGCTCCCCGGCAGCCTGCTCTTCCTGCTGCTCTGGTCGGCAATCGCGGCCGGGTTCACCTTCTTCATCGACAGCCTGAGCTACTACACCATCGTGACCGGCCTGCTGAGCGGCGTTATCGTGTTGCTGTTATGCGCCTACCTTGTCGCCCTCGTGCTACTGATCGGGGGCGAGTTGAACGGCGCCCTCTACACCATGCGCAACGGACCGCGGCCGTCGGTGGCGGCCGTAGCGGGAGCCGCTGCGAAACCCGGGTCACAAGCTTGACCGAGATCGGCCCCGGTATTACGTTGATCCCAACCAAACCGCGTACGTGACCAAGGGCGGAGATGTGCAGCCATGAGAACAATGTTGTCGGCAGTTTTAAGTTTCATGTTGTTGGGGTGCGGAGAGGAAGTTGACGAACTCACCCCTTATGTCACCGCCGTGGCGCCGCTGCAGAAACATCACAAGACTCTCGTCCAGTACCGCAAGTACCTCCAGACCGAGGGTATGACGAACATGGCTAAGGACATCCGCGAGGTCATCCAGCAATACAAGGAAGATCTCGAGGCGGTAAATGTGCCGAAAGACAAGAAGATAAGAGCGGCGCACAACAGCCTGGTCCGCACTCTTGACAACTCGTTGATCAAGCTGGTGCAGCCCGATTTCCCGACCTTCGTCCCCAGCGCGATGAAGCAGATCGGTCGTATCGAGAAGAAGGTGACCTCAGCCTACAACGGCCAGCTCAAGGTCCAGTGGGAACGAGCCGACAACCCCGCTCCGTTCCCTCTGGTCTGGCCCGGCGAGTAGGTTGGGCCAGCCCCTCATCCGACCGACCGACCGGCGGGATCGATGCTGAAGATCGCCCTCGCAATCGTCCTTGGGGGATTGGTATATCGCCTGGTGGTTGCTGTGGCCACCAGGTCCTCGCGACGCAGTCTGGATAACCCCGAAGGCTCTCAGGGTCGCACACAGTCCGACTCCGATCGCATCGTCGACGCCGATTTCCGGGAAGTAGATTAGAGCAAAACAACCTGCGCAGGGGGCACGGTGGCGAAAAGGGACGCGGCTCAAGCCATCCAAGAGCTCCGGCGCGCCGTGACTTCCGGCGAGCGCAAGAGCTTCTACCTGCTTCACGGCGACGAGGACTTCGGTCGCGATCGCCAGTTGCGCTGGCTTGAAGAGGCTCTCGCGCCCGAGGCCCCCGACTTCAACCGCAGCGTCTTCCACGGCGACCGGTTCGCGGCGACCGACTTCCTCCGCGGCTACAACTCCTACCCGATGATGGCCGCTCACCGTCTGCTCGTCCTCAAGGACTGTGACAGACTTCCGGTGGCCGACTGCAGAGATCTGGAACCGATAGTTGACTTCCCATCGGAAACCAGCATCGTCATTGCGGTCGGGGCTAAGCTAGACCTGCGGCGGCGACTGTTCCAGCAGATGGCATCCAAGGGCCATGCAATCGAGTTTCGCCCACCGTTCGACAACCAGGTTGGTCCATGGATCCACCGGTTTGCACGGGAGCAGAAGATCGCCATTGAGCCCGAGGCCGTAGACCTGCTGCAGCTCTACATCGGCAACAACCTCCGCGAGCTCGCAGGCGAGATCGACAAGGTGCAGACGTACCTCGGCCCGGGGCAGCCGATCACTGCATCAGCCGTATCCGAAACCGTAGCGGTTTCAGAGGGTGGCGACGTGTTCGCACTCGCCGACGCCGCTGGCAGCGGTGACTACCCACGCTGCCAGCGCCTGCTGCACGAACTGCTCACCGGCGGCGAGGACCCGGCGCGCATCCTGGCGATGGTCGTCAGGCACTTCAAGCTGCTCCTCCGCGCTCGCCAGTTCATGGCAACCAGCGGAAACTCTCGCAACGGCCTGGCCTCCCATCTCGGGGTTGCTCCCTTTTTCGTGGAGAGTTATGCCCGACAGGCCAGGAACCAGGCCCCAGACAGACTCTGGAAGGCCCTGTCGGCACTGCTCCTGGCAGACGGGCGTCTCAAATCCCTCGGCCGCCGCCAACAGACGAACACCATGGCCGTGTTGCTCCACGCGCTGTGCAGCGGCGATTCGCCTTCTGACCGCGGGCGCAGCAGGTCCCAGGGTTGACAGTAAAATTTGAACTCGTTATATTGATCGCCGCGCCAATGAAAGTCAGTTAACTTCCTTATTTTTTTGTGAGTTACAACAATGTTACGGCACCGGGTCGAGTCCCGCGTGCAGCCTGAAGGGAGCCGAAAGAGTATTCAAATGAGTCAACCGATCGCGGTTACCGATGATAGTTTCCAGAGCGAAGTACTAGAGTCCGACGTTCCGGTTCTGATCGATTTCTGGGCGGCCTGGTGCGGCCCCTGCCGCATGATCGCCCCGATCGTCGAGGAGTTGTCAGCCGAGTACGAGGGCCGCGCGAAGATCTGCAAGCTCGATGTGGACTCCGCGCAGAAAACGGCTGCCGAGTTCGGGGTGCGCAGCATCCCCACTCTGTTGATCATCAAAGAAGGCAAGGTTGCCGATCAGTTAATCGGCGCTGTTCCCAAGCAGCAGATTGCCGAGAAGCTCGACGCAGCGCTGGCCAACTGAGCTCCACCCCTTCGCGTAGACGAGTCGAATCGCGGCTCGTCTGCACGCCAAACGACCCTGCGACAATCGGGGTCATTTGGCCATTTAATCAGGGGCAACCGAAATGGCCGACGATCCGCTCTGGGGCAACCTCTTTCGCAAGAGTTCGAAAGAGAAGGACGCGTTTTACAACATCCTCAAGAACGTCCCGATCTTTGAGGATTTGACCCGGGGAGAAATTGCCAAGATCGAAGGTATCCTCCACCAGCGTTCGTATAAAGCCGACGAATCGATCGTGCGGGAGCGGGAACTCGGTGTCGGCATGTACATTGTTTTCTCCGGCGGTGTCGATATTGTGCAGGCCGACGGCGATGGCAGCACTCTCCACCTGGCGACCTTCGGGGAGGGCGACTTTTTCGGCGAGCAGGCCCTGCTCGACGAGTCACCGCGCACGGCATCCGCGATCGCCCGCGAACCCTCACAGGTCGTCGGTTTCTTCAGGCCCGATCTGCTTGAACTCATCGAAAGCGATCCGAGACTGGGACTGAAGATCGTGATGCGACTGTCGCAGATGATCTCCGTCAGACTGCGGCACACGAACCGCCTGCTGAAAGAGGCCAGAGACCCCGCCAGGAGACAAGCGGAGAAGGAAGCGGCCTCCGCAATAGCCGCTGAGGAGGCATCCTCCTACAAGGAAGACGAAGGCGGATAAGCTGGCCGCTAAAGCCTCAGCTGAAGCCTCAAAGGCGATGGAACAGGGAAATTCGGCCGTAATCGGCAGGCAGTTCAAGATCCTCATAGGAGTCGGCCTTCTCGGGGTCGCGTTCTGGTTTCTGTTCGAGATCCGCGGTATCCTGCTGCCCTTCATCCTCGCCTTTCTGCTCGCCTACATGCTCGCGCCCCTCGTCGATCGCCTCGAGGCCAGAGGCCTGTCCAGGGTGCTCAGCATACTCCTCATCTTCATTCTGGCCTTCAGTGGGCTCATCCTTGGTCTGTGGCAGGCAGGCTCGAAGCTCACTAGGGAAATGATCGATCTGAGTGAGCAGTTCCTCGTCAAGGAAGAAGTCGATAGGGACTTCTCTATAACCAATCTCAGAGACCGCAATATCGTGCTGACCGAAATCTCGGCGATCGAGGAAGGCGCACCGTTCAGTCTCGAAGGGCATATAGAATTCCCTCTCGAGGTCGGACCGAGTGAGCGTCGGTTACTCCGGTTCAGGTTTTCCCCGGGTCCCGACGAGAAACCCGCTGCGACCAACGTGCTGATCTCTAGTCCCTCTCTGGCCGAACCGTTCGAATTGCGGCTGCGAGGCAACACGCCCCTCGCGGCCAACGACCCATTCTGGTCTGGCAACTTCAGCGACTCGACACTGGTGCGTGGCATCGAATTCTCCGGGACCGGCATAGACTTCGGACGCGCCGGGCGCAGTATCATCACCCGACTCAGCGATGAGGTAGACAAGGTCCAGGGCAGCGTGATGGGCAGTCTTGGAGTGGAGGGCGAATTCGACATCTCCGACTGGATTAGGCAACAGGGGCGCACCATTGCCGAGAAGCTCCTGGGGGGAACGAGCGAAGTCCTGGGCGGGGTCTTCTCCGGCCTGACCTTCGCCGTCATTGTTCCCTTCGTCGCGTTCTTTCTGCTGAAGGAGGGGAAGCGTATCACCCGCGGCGTCATCGAACTCGTGCCCAACGCCTATTTCGAGTTGTGTCTGAACCTGCTGCATCAGATAAATGGTCAGATCGGCGGCTACATCCGGGGCCTCATACTGGCCACCACTGTCGTCGGCGCACTTTCGGTTGGAGGATTGATGCTGATTGGGGTGCCGTATGCTCTTCCGGTGGGCATCATCGCCGGACTGGCCAACATGATTCCCTTCCTCGGCCCGATCATCGGCATCGTCTCTGCATCGATCGTGGCACTGGCGACTGGAGGGGGATTCGGCATGGTCGGACACGTATTGATCGTGTTCGCCCTGATCCAGCTGATCGACAATATTCTGGTCCAGCCAGTCGTGTTGGCGAAAAGTGTCGACCTGCATCCCCTCATCGTCCTGTTTGTCGTTCTCGTGGGGGGACAACTTATGGGGCTCAAGGGAATGCTCATCGCGGTGCCGATGACTGGAATCATCAAGGTCAGCACTCAGACGATTCTCGAAGGAGTTCGGCGCTATAGAATTCAATAGGATCGCGCTCGGCCGCAGCGGTCCAACGAAGGAAGGAACAGCCGGTGATAGTATCCCTGCAGATCAACGATTCCGAATTGTCGGCCTTTGCCGAGAAGGTTGCCGAAGCACGGGACCTCTACGGCGTCGATAGCGCTTACTTAATAGGAATGGTGAACGCCTTCGAAATGCTGTTGGGTAAAGCAGAGAATGCCGATGAAGCAAAGAGGAGGATATGCAGCGGAGTCAAGTCACGAGACGGCCGCAGTGCCAACCCCTCTGCGAAGAGCGCGCCTCAGGGCGGGCAGGACAAGGCTGGTCCACTCGCCGAGAACACTTGGATCCGCGGGGCAGTGAAGTGGTTCAACAATGACAAAGGGTACGGCTTCATCTCCACCGAGGGCAACGTCGACGTTTTCGTCCACTGGCGTGACATCTCCTCATGGGAGCGCTCCATCGGCCAGGGAGAAGAGGTCGAGTTCATGGTAACCAAGACGGCGAAGGGCTTTCAGGCCGTCAACGTCATGAAGGTCGGCCGGCCCGAGAACGATTCGCCCCCGTCCGAGGAGGGCACGGCAGAGGAAGTCGAGGCCAGTGCTGCTGATGTCGGGAGGGCGAGCACCAGCGGAGCGACGGCGGACGGAGAACCACCCGAGGTAAGCCCCCAGACTGAAGGCCCTACCCCACCTGAAAGATCGGGCGCGGCGAGCGATGCCGACGGCGAAGCCGCAGCTTCCGACGATGCCGCCGCCGCGACGGCATCGGGTGAAAGGTCATAAGGCGAAGCGTCGGATAACTGGTAAGACAAACCACCAGGCAGGGGATAGATGGTCAAGAAACCCAGGAACTCGGTGAGCTGCTCGTTCTGTGGTAAGGGAGTCGACCAGGTCGAGAACATTATCCAGGGCCCGTCGGTGCATATCTGCAACGAGTGCGTGGGGCTCTGCAACGAGGTGCTGGAGGAGGAGAACAAGCAGGAGCCCAACCTCAATGGCAGCCCACTGCCCAAGCCGATCGAAATCAAGGAGCAACTGGACGAGCACATTATCGGTCAGGAGCGGGCAAAGAAAGCTCTTTGCGTCGCCGTCTACAACCACTATAAGCGCGTCTACTCCGGACTTTCGGATGTCGAGCTTAGCAAGAGCAATATCCTCCTGATCGGACCGACCGGAACCGGAAAGACGCTGCTCGCCGAGACCCTCGCCCGCATTCTTCAGGTGCCATTCGCAATCGTCGATGCCACCGTCCTTACCGAAGCCGGTTATGTGGGCGAGGATGTGGAGAATATCCTGGTGCGCATACTCCAAGCCGCAGACTACGATGTGGGCCAGGCAGAACGCGGAATCCTCTTCGTCGACGAGATCGACAAGATCGCCCGGAAATCCGGGAACCCGTCAATCACTCGGGATGTTTCCGGCGAGGGGGTCCAGCAGGAGTTGCTCAAGATTCTCGAGGGCACCGTGTCTGGCGTGCCACCCAAGGGCGGACGCAAACACCCGGAACAACCGCTAGTCCAGATCAACACCAAGAATATTCTCTTTATCTGCGGGGGCGCCTTCGACGGCCTCGACAGCATCATCAATCAGCGGATCGGTCGCCGGGCCATCGGGTTCGGATCCACCGTCGACGCGGTCGAGCAGCTCGACCTGGGGCGCATTCTGGCCAGAGTAGAGCCCGAGGATCTCGTGCAGTACGGCATCATCCCCGAGTTGATCGGCCGCCTACCCGTCGTGAGCACTCTCAATGCCCTCAGCGACGAAGCCCTGATGGACATCCTGGTCAAGCCGCGCAATGCCCTGACCAAGCAGTATCAGAAGCTGTTCGAGATGGATGGTGTCGCACTCCGCTTCCAGCAGGAGGGACTCGAGAAAATCGTCGAACTGGCGCAAGAGAAAGTGATGGGTGCCAGGGGGCTGCGGGCGGTAATGGAAACAGCGATGTTCAACATCATGTACGAGTTGCCCGCGCGCGATGATGTCAAGGAGTGCGTCGTCACCAGGAACTTCATCGAAGGCTCGGCGCCGCCGACCTACGTCTACCGCCAGCGCCGAGCCTGAGCGGCCCCTGCTGCGCTCCGCCGGCTTCCAGTATCCGAGGCGCCGTGCCCTTCCGAATTAACCCGCCGTTGACCCCGGACGTTCGAAATTCCCCTGCCCGCCCGCATCTTGCCGAGAAATCAGGAAGCTTCCAGTAACAGCCCAGACCCCACGATCCATGGAAGGAGCGCGTTTTCGATCAGGGGCCGCGTCGTCAGAGTGGGTAACGACGATGCGATCGTCCAGGTCGGCGAAGTCCGCCAGAAAGTGACCTTCGACAGGCGTGGGCGGACGGCAACAGCGGCCGGGGACATTGTCTCGATCTCGGGCCTGCGGCAGGGCGAGGACCTCGTAGTCCGGCAACTTGACGTTCTACAGCGACCGCTGGGCGACGCGTGGCAACGGGCGTCAGACTGGAACCGTTTTCATTCTGACGGCAGTATCCACACCCGCCGCATGCACCTGCGGAGCAAACTCCTGAAGGTGGTGCGCGCCCACTTCGACCACGTTGGATTCATCGAGGTGGAGACACCCACGCTATTGCCCGCACCGGGGCACGAAGTCCACATCGAGCCTTTTCAGCTCGCCGCAGTCCACGGGGATCGTTTTCTGCAGAGCTCCCCGGAACATTTTATGAAGCGCCTGCTTGGCGCCGGCTTCGATAGGATTTTTCAGATCTGTCGTTGCTTTCGCAGGGAGCACGCGACCTGCACGCACTCCCCGGAGTTCACGATGCTGGAGTGGTACCGCTCCCACGCCAGCTACAGAGAGATTATGGCCGACGTCGAGCGCCTCCTCGCGACAGTGGCACGCGAGGTGACCGGCTCAACCCGGATCGTCTACCAGGGCACCGAACTGGAGCTGAGCGGCAGCTGGCCACGGTTAAGCGTCCACGAAGCCTTCCTGCGTTACGCAGAGCTCGATCTGGACCAGTGCGACAGCCGTAGCGCCTTCCGCAACCGAATGGAGGCGGTCGGAATCGTCAGCGGCGACGACCGGGACGCATGGGACGACCTGTTCGCCAAGGTTCTCGTCGAGCGCGTAGAGCCGGCCCTGGTCGATCTGGGTCCGGTCTTCCTAGTCGACTACCCGGCGCGTCTGGCCGCTCTAGCGCGGTTGAAGCCGGACGACCGCAACATCGCAGAGCGGGTCGAACTGTACGCAGGTGGACTGGAATTGGCCAACGGTTACACGGAGTTGGACGACGCCGCTGAGCAGAGGGATCGCTTTGCCAGGGCACAGGAGACGCGGCGTCGGTCGGGACTGCCGGAGATGCCGATCGACGAGGAATTCCTGCGCATGGCGGATGCGGGCATGCCGCCAGCCTCGGGTATCGCTCTCGGGCTCGACCGCCTGCTGATGCTACTGACGGACGCGGCGGATATCGATCAGGTGATGGCGTTCAGACCGCGACCGTAGGGAGGGAAGCCGATACCGGACTCCCTCAGTCGCGCGCGGCCGGTATGTCCTCTGCTTGCGTGAGGATGTTGTCGATCAGGCCGAAGTCGATGGCTTCGTCGGGAGAGAGAAAATAGTCGCGCTCGGTGACCTGCTCGATGCGCTCGCGGGACTGCCCGGTGTTGTCGACCAGGATCTGGTTTAGGCGATCCCGCCATTCGACGATTTCCCGCGCGTGGATTTCGATGTCGGCTGCCTGCCCGCCGACGGCTCCCCACGGCTGATGCAGCAGCAGCCGTGAATGCCTCAGGGCATTCCTCTTTCCCTTGGTCCCTCCCGCCAGCAGGATCGCGCTCATGCTGTAGGCCTGTCCGACGCAGAGCGTGGCCACATCGCAGGGCACGTGCTGCATGGTGTCGTATATCGCCAGCCCCGCGGTGATACTGCCGCCGGGGCTGTTGATATATAACGCTATGTCCTTCTGTGGATCTTCGGAGCAGAGGAACAGCATCTGAGCGATGATCAGATTGGCCTCGCTGTCATCGATTGGAAAGCCGATGAAGATGATGCGCTCCTTGAGCAGGCGGGAGAAGATGTCGTACGCCCGTTCTCCGCGTCCGGTCTGCTCGATCACTACGGGTACGATGGCCATTTTCGAAGTCGAGTTTCCGTTCTCTGCGAGGCTATATTAGCGCGGTCGTACGGTACTCATCAAGCTGCGGTCTGTCAACTTCCCCCCGCTTCGCGAACTATCCGAAAAGCGATCGTTGACCGCGTTGACATGCGGTTGGTTGCGGCATACATTCCCGGCACATTTAAACGGCACAGGATCAGGAGAGCAAGATGCCGCAGAAGTTCGACTTTCCCTCTGGGAAACCGGTCCCGCCCTTCAACTTCACCCCGCGAACTGCGTACATCGTTGTGGCGGCAATCGCCGTCCTGTGGGTGCTGAGCGGCGTCTACAAGGTCGGCCCAGACGAGCAGGGCGTCGTGTTGCGTTTCGGGAAACTTGCCGAGGTGACCGAACCGGGTCTCCACTACCACCTGCCCAGTCCGATCGAAGAGGTCTTCAAGAAGTCGGTGACACAGGTCTACAGTACCCAGATCGGATTCCGCATTCGTGATCCCGGACCACCTGCGCGTTACCAGGACGTACCCAAGGAGTCCCTCATGCTCACCGGCGATGAGAACATCATCGATGTGGAGCTGGTGGTGCAGTACCGCGTCAATGACGTGGTCAAGGCACTTTTCAATGTCGAGCAGCTGGGTGTCTTCGAGAGATCCCGGGGCGGGGGACTGGTTCACGACGCCGCCGAGGCAGTCCTGCGCCAGGTGATCGGCAAGCACACCCTTGATGAGGCTCTCACCGAAGGCAAGGGAGTGATCCAGGACGAGATCAAGCTGCAGTTGCAGAGTCTGTTCACCGACACCTACGACTGCGGCCTGACCGTTCGTGATGTCCTGCTGCAACAGGTCGTGCCGCCAGACGAGGTGGCGGCAGCCTTCAAGGACGTTATCAGCGCGAAGGAGGACCGGGAGCGCCTGGTTAATGAGGCGCGCGGCTATCAGAACGACGTGATCCCCAAGGCGCGCGGCGAAGCTGAGAAGCAGGTCAAAGCGGCTGAGGCCTACCGCGTTGATCGTGTGCGAACAGCCCGAGGCGATGCCGACCGTTTTGGTGCTGTGTTCGCCGAGTATCGCAAGGCGCCCGGCGTAACCGAGAAGCGTCTTTACATCGAGACCATGGAAAAAATCCTTCCCGGCATGCAGAAATATGTGATCGATACCGATGGAGCAGGCGGACTCCTGAACCTGCTGAACCTGGGCCAGGAGGTACCAAAATAATGAAAAATCCAGTTGCCCTGATCGTCAGCATCGTCGTCGTCCTGTTTGCTTCCAACATGGTCATGTTCAAGGTGAATGAATGGGAGCAGGCCGTCGTCCTGCAGTTCGGCGAGCCAGTCCAGGTCTACACCGAGCCCGGACTCTACTTCAAGCTGCCGGACCCGCTCCAGAAGGCTACCATGTTCTCCTCCCGGCTCATCGACTACGACTCGGATCCATCGACGATTCCGACCAAGGACAAGAAGTTCATCGTCCTGGACAACTTCGCCCGGTGGAAAATCGTCGAGCCGTTGGTCTTCCTCAAGTCGATGCGGAGCCGCTCGGGGGCGCTGGCCCGTCTCGACGACATCATTTATTCGGAATTGCGGAACGAGCTGGGCCAACACACTCTCTCCGAGATCGTCTCTCAGGACAGAGAGGAACTCATGCGCAAGGTAACGGAGCGCTCGAACGCAGGGGCAATATCCTACGGAATCGAGGTCGTCGACGTCCGCATCAAGCGCGCCGACCTGCCTCCCGAGAACGAGGCTTCCGTCTACAACCGCATGCGGGCCGAGCGCGAGCGCGAGGCCCTCAGGTATCGTTCTGAAGGTGAGGAGTCCGCGCTGAAGATCCGTGCGGAGACCGATCTCGAAGCGGCACAGATTGCCGCCGAGGCCAAGGAGAAGGCCCAGATCATCCATGGCCAGGGCGACGCCGAAGCGATGAGCATATACGCTAAGGCCTACACCGGAGCCGAGGAGTTCTACCAGTTCACCAGGACGCTGGAAGCCTACGAGGTGTCATTGACCGAGAAGTCCACTCTGGTGCAGCCGGCCAACACCGACTTTTTCAGGTATCTGAAAGGCGGCAAGTAGACGCTGGCTCTTTGTTCCCCGGTTCGGCGTAGGCGGCCTCGGCCATCGCCCCGACGGTCGGCCTGCGGGCGTCGAGATGATAGTAGGAATAACCGGCAGCATAGGGGCGGGGAAATCCACCCTGGCCCAGCTCCTCTCTGATCGGGGTGCCGATCTGGTCGACGCCGATTGCATCGGGCACGAGATGATCGAGACGACCCCGGTCAAAGAGGAGCTGATCGAGCATTTCGGCTCCAGCATAGTAGCGCCAGACGGCATCCTCGACCGCCGCCAGTTGGGCCGTCTGGCCTTCGCCTCGACCGCAAGCCGCAATACCCTGAACCAGATCGTCCATCCTCCCCTAGCGCGCGAACTGTGGTCTCGGGTCGACAGCTGTGCTGAACATCCAGGTACGGTGGTGGTCGTCGATGCCGCGCTTCTGTTTGAGTGGGGCGAGCTAGAGCGGTTCGATCTTCTCGTCGTCGTCCGCGCTTCCACACCCGTGAGTAAGGCACGTGTCGCACGGCGGACCGGACTCGAGGAAGCCGAGGTGGGGCAGCGTATGGCCCATCAGATGCCGCTGGAGGAGAAAGTCCGCCGCGGCGACATCGTCATCGACAACGACGGCACGCCCGACGAGCTGGCCCGACAGGCCGATGACCTCTGGTACCGCATTTCACGGAAAAAGGCGGCAGCGGAGACGGGCTGATTTGACTGCCGATCCCGAGATTAGGCACACCGTCCTCTACCAGCGCCACGTCGACCTCGGAGCCCGAATGGTTCCGTTCGGGGGCTGGTCCATGCCGGTGCAGTACTCCGGGATCAGCCAGGAACACGCTGCCGTGCGCGAGCGGGCCGGCCTCTTCGACGTCTCGCACATGGGCCAATTTGTGATCTCCGGCTCCGGGGCCCGCGCGTTTCTCGACTTCCTGCTGCCAGGCGATGTGTCCGGCCTGGCTGTCGGGAAGATCATCTACTGCCCCCTCTGCAATGCGGAGGGCGGCGTTATCGACGACGCCCTCCTCTACTGCAACGGCGATTGCGATTTCATCCTGGTGGTCAACGCCGCACGGACGGCAGTGGACTGGTCCTGGATCAGCGAACTCTCCGAGGGCTCGGCGGGAATCACCCTGGAAGACAGAACCCCCGCCTCGGGCATGCTTGCGGTGCAAGGACCTGATGCCGAGAAGGTGTTGACGGACATCGGTATCGAGGCGCTCGGGGAGATCGGCTACTACACCGCCGCCCCGCGTGATTTCGGCGGTGCTGACGTAATCGTCAGTCGCAGCGGCTACACCGGAGAGGACGGGTTCGAGATCATTGCCACAAGCAGCGCGACTGCAGATATCTGGGACCGCCTGGTCCCAGCGGGCGCTCGACCTTGCGGCCTGGGCGCCCGCGACACACTGCGGACCGAGATGGGCTATTGTCTCTACGGCCACGAGCTTGACGAGTCGGTGAGCCCGCTGGAGGCCGGCATCGGCTGGACCCTGCAGCTGAACAAGGCCACTGATTTCGTCGGCAGGGCCCCTCTTGTCCAGCAGAAACGGGTTGGCTTGAACCGGCGCCTGCGCGGTGTACGCCTGCTGGAAAAGGGGATCCCGCGACCAGGACATTCCGTGGAAGGGGTCGACGGACAGACCGTGGGGAAGCTCACCAGCGGCACCTTCTCCCCGACCTTGAAACAGGGAATCGGCCTGGCCTTCATCGATCAGCCGTACGGCAGGAGAGGGGATCCGGTCTTCGTCGACATCCGAGGCAAACGGTGTTCCGCCGAGATCGTGCGCCCCCCCTTCGTGCCGTCGCGCGTTAAGAAGGAGGGCTGACCCAGCCGCGGTGAGTCTGGACCGCGGCAGCGAAGAAAATGAGCGAGACCTACCCATATACTGACAAATTCAGCGACCGGCATATCGGCCCGGACTCCGACCAGATCGCGGCGATGCTGAAATTCCTCGGAGTCGCCAGCCTCGAGGAGCTTATCGACCGGACCCTGCCCGCGCCGATCCGCACGGTCGCCGATACCCTGGACCTGGAAGAGGGGATAAGCGAACACGAGCTCTCCCGGGCACTCGCCGAGATCGGTGCCAACAATCAGCGCTTCCGCTCTTTCCAGGGCACCGGCTACAATGCCTGCATTACCCCAGCGGTGATCCAGCGCAACATCCTGGAGAACCCGGGCTGGTACACCCAGTACACCCCCTACCAGTCCGAAATTGCGCAGGGACGGCTCGAGGCATTGCTCAACTTCCAGACCATGGTGATCGACCTGACCGGTATGGAGATCGCTAATTCCTCGTTGCTGGACGAATCGACAGCTGCCGCCGAGGCGATGGGAATGATCCGCAGCGTTCCACGAAAGCCTGTCAGTGACTGCTTCTTCGTGGCCTACGACTGCCATCCGCAGACCATCGAGGTGGTCAAGACGCGCGCGGACTATCGGGGCTGGGAGGTGGTAGTCGGCGACTGGCGGACATTCGACTTCAATACGCCGATCTTCGGTGCCCTGCTGCAGTATCCCACGACCGAGGGCGCCGTGGAAGACTATTCCAGCTTCTGTGACCAGGTGAAGCAGGTCGGCGGTCTCACGGCCGTTGCTGCCGATCTCCTCAGTCTCTGCCTGCTGCGCCCTCCCGGCGAGTTTGGTGCAGACATCGTTGTCGGCAGCACTCAGCGATTCGGCATGCCCATGGGTTATGGCGGCCCGCACGCCGCCTTCTTCGCGACCCACGAGGCGTACAAGCGCCAGTTGCCCGGGCGCATCATCGGTCTGTCCACCGACGCCATGGGACATCCGGCTCTGCGCATGGCGCTGCAGACGCGGGAGCAGCACATCAAGCGGGACAAGGCCACCAGCAACATCTGCACGGCCCAGGTCCTGCCGGCAGTCGTGGCGAGCATGTACGCAGTCTATCACGGGCCCGAGGGATTGCGCCGGATCGCCACCCGAGTGCACGCACTGACCCGCCTGCTGTGCGGCGGATGCGAACGGCAAGGGCTCGAAGTGGTTCACGAACAGTTCTTCGACACCCTGCGGCTGCGCGGCAGCGCGGAAGTGGTGGCCGGGATCGCCGAGCGCGCCAGCGCCAGCCAGATCAACCTACGACCATTCGCCGACGGCTGCGTTGTCGCACTCGACGAGACCACCTCACTCGCCGATATCGAGGCCTTATTGCACGTACTGACCGGCTCCGATCAGGGGCCGAACGTCAAGGAGCCGCCCACAGAATCCCTGCGCCCAGAGCACCGCCGCGCGAGCAGCTTCATGAGCCATCCGGTGTTCTCGAGCTACCGCTCCGAGACGGAACTCCTGCGCTACATCAAGCGTCTGGAGGCACGCGACCTATCTCTCACCACGTCCATGATTCCACTCGGTTCCTGCACGATGAAGCTCAATGCTGCAGCCGAGATGCTGCCGATCACCTGGCCTCAGTTCGCCGACCTCCACCCCTTCGCGCCGACCACCCAGTGCCGCGGGTACCAGTTCCTCATTGCCTCCTTGGGCGGAATGATCCGCGAGATCACCGGGTTCGCCGGCGTCTCTCTGCAACCCAATTCCGGCGCACAGGGAGAGTACAGCGGTCTGCTCGTCATCCGGGAGTATCACCGGCAACGGGGCGATTTCGCCCGCGACCTCTGTCTGATCCCGGCATCGGCCCATGGCACGACTCCGGCCAGTGCCGTGCTGGCCGGCATGGCGGTCGTCGTTGTCGACTGCGACGAGCAGGGCAACATCGATGTCGACGACCTGCGCCGGAAGGCAGAGGCCAACGCAGCGCGGCTGGCCGCACTGATGGTGACCTACCCATCGACCCACGGGGTCTTCGAGGTCCGCATCACGGACATCTGCGAGATCGTCCACGCCAACGGCGGTCAGGTATACATGGATGGTGCCAACCTCAACGCCCTCGTAGGCCTGTGTCGCCCGGCCGATATCGGCATCGACGTCTGCCATCTGAACCTGCACAAGACCTTCTGCATTCCACACGGCGGCGGCGGGCCTGGCATGGGACCGATAGCGACAGCCGAGCACCTGGCAGACTACCTTCCCGGACATCCCCTGGTGAAAACCGGCGGCAAGCGGGCTACCGGTCCGGTAGCCGCTGCCCCGTGGGGCAGCGCCCTCATCCTGCTGATCTCCTGGGCCTATCTCAAGATGATGGGAGCCAATGGCCTGCGGGACGCCACCCGGACGGCTATCCTGAACGCCAACTACATCGCCCGGCGCCTCGATTCCCATTTTCCGGTACTCTACACCGGTGAGCATGGCTTCGTCGCCCACGAGGCCATCATCGATCTGCGCCAGTTCAAATCGACCGCGGGCATCACGGTAGAGGACGTAGCAAAGCGCCTGATGGATTACGGGTTCCATGCCCCGACTGTCTCCTTTCCCGTAGCCGGCACGCTCATGATCGAACCGACGGAGAGCGAGTCCAAGGGGGAGTTGGACCGCTTCTGCGACGCGATGATCTCCATTCACGGTGAGATCGCGGCTATCGAGAGCGGCGAAGCCGATCCGGAGAACAATCTGCTGAAGAACGCACCGCACACCCTAGGGATGGCGCTGGCCGATCCCTGGAAATTTCCTTACAGTCGCGAGCAGGCGGTTCTGCCAGTACCGTGGTTGCGCAACCACAAATTTTGGCCCGCGGTGGCACGCCTAGACAATGCCCAGGGAGATCGGAACCTCGTCTGTTCCTGTCAGCCCGTATCAGCATACGCCTGAGCCGCGCGACCTGCCTCAAAAACCTATCGAGAGGACAGCGCCGAAATGCCGGATAAGAGAGCCCTGATCACGGGAATCACGGGCCAGGACGGCTCCTACCTGGCCGAATTCCTGCTAGAAAAGGGGTATGAGGTCTACGGCCTGGTGCGCCGCAGCAGCACCATCAACTTCGAACGCATCAACCACATCCAGGACGATCTCCACATTCTCTCGGGCGATCTGCTGGATCAGAATTCACTGACATCAGCGCTGCGCGAGGCCCGACCAATAGAGGTCTACAACCTGGCCGCCCAGTCCTTCGTGCAGGCGTCATTCCAGCAGCCGCTGCTGACCGGGGAGATTACGGGGCTCGGGGTCGCGCGGCTGCTCGAGAGCCTGCACAGCTTCGATCCCGAGATCCGAATGTACCAGGCCAGCACCAGCGAGTTGTTCGGCAAGGTGCGAGAGACGCCCCAGCACGAGGACACGCCCTTCTATCCGCGCAGTCCCTATGGCGTCGCGAAGCTCTACGGACACTGGATCACGATCAACTACCGCGAGAGCTACGATATGTTCTGCAGCGCGGGGATCCTGTTCAACCACGAATCGCCGCGCCGAGGCTTGGAGTTCGTGACGCGCAAGATCACGCACGGCGTGGCCATGATCAAGCATGGGAAGGCGAAGAGCCTGGCGCTGGGGAATCTCGACGCCCGCCGGGACTGGGGTTACGCGGGGGACTTCGTCAAGGCGATGTGGCTCATGCTCCAGCAGGACGAACCGAACGACTTCATCATCGCCACCGGTGTCGATCGGTCCATTCGCGACTTCTGCCAGGTCGCCTTCGGCTACGTCGATCTCGATTGGGAGGAATTCGTCGTAGTTGACGAAAAGTTCTTCCGACCTGCCGAGGTTAACATTCTCCTCGGCGACGCCAGCAAGGCACGGGAGAAGCTGGGTTGGGAACCGGAGGTCTCCTTCGAGGAGATGGTAGGGATGATGGTGAAAAACGACCTCGAGCAGGTAGCGCAAAGCGGCAAATGAGAGCCGCAGTGGCGGCGCTAGCCGTCCTGGCCTGGGTCAGTGGCTGCGACCGCGGACCGGAGCCCCAGGCCGACGTAGGCGCATTGCGCGCGGCCCTAGACGTACCCTTCTTCCGCAACCGTCTCGACGCCGCTGTCGCCGAAACCTGGAGACGGCGGGACCTAGTCTTCGAGCGCATCCACTTCCAAGGGCGTTACCGCGACCGGATTCCCGCTCTCCTCTGTTATTCCGAGCTCGCCCTGTTCCGTCCGCGGCCCGCCGTCCTCTACATGCCCGGCAGGCCAAGCCGCAAGAGCGAACTGCTGCAGCCGCAAGGGCTCATGCCACGCTGGGCCGACGCCGGCTATGTGGTTATGTCCATCGACCGGCCCTATGATGGCGACAGACCCGGTGACCTGGGGGCTGCGATCGAGACCAAGGGACTGGCGCGCGTCTGGGGCGAAACCGTCTACGACCTGATGTGCGCCATCGACTACCTCGGCACACGGGCAGAAGTCGACACTGCACGCATCGGGATGCTCGGCTGGTCGATGGGAGGAATGGAGGCCCTGCTCGTGGC
Source organism: uncultured Gemmatimonadaceae bacterium (assembly GCA_964456165.1). Taxonomy (GTDB): domain Bacteria; phylum Latescibacterota; class UBA2968; order UBA8231; family UBA8231; genus CAYWBJ01. The sequence continues at coordinate 24,505 of CAYWBJ010000131.1, forward strand.
CGCCCTAGATCGCCGGATTGCGGCGGTGGCATCGGCCGGCGGGCATCTCGCCTGGGACGAGATATTTGCCGCCGGTGCCTGGCGCCTGATATTCCCGGGACTGCCGATCACAAGGGAGTTGGTTGCCGCCGGCGCCGACGCCAGGGCTGCTCAACGGGCCTTCCAGGAGCGCTTCGCCAGCTTGGAGTACGCCGACGCCGCCGTCGCCGCCAGGTTGATCGCCCCTCGACCGCTCCTGCTGCTCGGCGGCGAAGCGGACACCTACGTGCCGGTGGCCGCAACGGACCGCGCTCACGCAGCTGCCGCTGTCGCCTACCGCATCCTCGACGCCGAGGAGCGTCTGCGACAGTGGTCGGCGCCGGGGATCGGCCACCAGTTCACCCAGGCGATGGAACAACACGCCCGAGCCTGGTTCGATCGCTGGCTCATCGAGTCCGCAACCTGAACCTAGTGTCACGTTCCAGTGATCCCTTGCGTATTCTGATGCCGATCCATCCCGGCTACCCGCGTTGCCAGGGCGACGGTGATCGAATCCATTTGCTGATTCAGCGCGACCATCTTCGCACATTTCCGCATGGCCTTCTCCATCTTGCGGCGTGCTCTGTCTTTGGGGAGTTCGCTCTCGCCAAAATTAATCCGCGAACATCAAAATTGGAGGAGGACCTTTTGTCCCCGGTCAATACATGCCAATCCATAAGCTCTAGGAAGCCCCGTCGTCCTGCTCGGGCTTCTGGTCGCGGGATGGCCGAATCTCCCCCTTCATCCGGCGGACAAAGATCAGAATCTGTGCACACATCTTGTGAAGCACCATCACGTCGCGCTTCTCCATAGGCCGCCGGTCGAAGAAACGCCGCAGGGCACGGGCGAAGTTGTCCGGGTCGTCGTTGTAGGGACGGAAGTCTATGGCGTGCATCGCCTCGCCGATGTGATCGTAGGCGCGGGCGCGATCGGCAGCCGTCGCCAGGTTGCCCGGCTGCCCGGAACCGGCGGGAGCATCCCGCAGCGCGTAGAATAACTCGTAGGCAAAGAGCAGAACCGCATGGGAGAGGTTGAAAGAGGGGTAAGCGACGGCCGATGGAAAGCGGATGAGCTGATGGCAGAGCAGGAGTTCTCGCCGCCAGAGTCCATCCTTCTCGCGTCCGAAGACAAGGGCGATCGTGTGGTCCGCCGCCAGCGGCACCAGTTCCGCGATGGCTTCACGGGGTGTGGTAACGACATCGCGGAAGCGCCCGAGCCGGTGGGTGGAGCCGACTACGAAATGGGCATCCGCGATCGCGCTCTCGAGGTCGGGAAAGGTCTGACAGCGATCCAGAACTTCCTCGGAGCCGTGAGCCATCCAGCGGGCTTCCGGCGTGTCCCATTCACCGGGATTCACCAGTGCCAGGTGACTCAGCCCGGTCGTCTTCATGACACGGGCGACGGCGCCGACGTTGCCCGGGCTGGCCGGTTCCACCAGAACGATGCGAACGTTGTCGAGTGGCTTCATCATTCTGAAATTCTCTCTGTCGGCGCGGGTAAGCGCTCGATGGCGGAAGCGTAAACTCGGCCATGACCCAAGAGTTGGAAAGCACCCCGGCGGCCTCCGTGATGCCGGCGCCTCGAGCCGCATTCAGCCAGCACTACCTCGGCAACGGTGCGGTTCTGTTTCTCCACGAGACCGACAAGTTCAAGTCGACGACGATAGACCTGTTCCTGCGCACTGGCCTGGAGCCGGGCAAGGCGACCCGCATCGCCCTGATCGGCCGCCTGCTCGAGCGGGGCACGCGGCGCTGGCCGGATATGCGCGCGATCAACCGGTTTCTCGACGATATGTATGGAGCGAGTTTTGCCGTAGATGTCGAGCAGGTCGCTGACCAGCAGGTCGTGCACGCCTCGTTCGATGTAATCAACGGACACCTCGTGGGAGAACCGGGACTGCTGTCCCGGCTCTTCGAGTTTGCCGCCGAGGTCGTCGGCTCACCAGCAGGGGAGGAGGGCTTCCGTCCAGACTACGTCGAGCAGGAGAAGCGGGCGCTGGATCTGGCCATACGCTCTCTCTACAGCGACAAAACAGCCTACGCCCATCGACGCTGCTTCGAGCTCATGTGCGCCAACGAGCCGGCCGGGGTCTCGGCCATGGGCGCGGCAGGGGAGCTGCCCGGTGTCCACGGCGCCCAGCTCTACGAGACCTACCGACAGCTGTTGAACCGAGCGCCGATGGAGATTTTTGTCACCGGACCGTGCGACGCGTCCAAGGCGGCGAGACTGTGCGAACAGGCCTTCGGCTACGAGCGCTGCGAGAGCACCCCGCTGCAGTTGCCCGAGCTGCGTCCGGCACGCAAGCCTCCACTGCACGAAACCGAATCTCAGCGCCTGCACCAGGGGCGTCTGGTCCAGGGATACCGCACTGCGGCCAGGCTCGGCGGCGACGATTACGCTCCGCTCCTGCTGATGACGGCCTTGCTCGGAGGCGACGCCTACTCGCGGCTGTTCAAGAGCCTGCGCGAGTCATCAGGACTATGTTACGCCATCGAGTCACAGCTCGATCCGCTGGGCGGCTTCCTGTTCGTAGAAGCTGGCATCGATGTGGGGGACGTGACAGAGGCAACGCACCGGATCGCGGTGGAGTTCGAGTTGCTGCAGGACGGCGTCACCGAGCAGGAACTGGATCGGGTTCGCGGGTTGGCCACCCGGCGCCTGCAGTCGCTCGGGGACAGTCGAGCTGGTCTGGTGCGCCTGGGCCTGCACGGCTGGCTCACGGGCGGCGATGTGGCTGCCGGGCTGGCGGCCGGACTCTGTCATGTCGGCCTGGATGACATCGCCCGGGTCGCGGCCGGAGTCGACCTCGACACAACTTTCTACCTGCACTGATCGATCGTGGCTTTGCTGGACTGGACGATTGAGAGCGAGCCGTACATAGAGACATCTCTGGGACCAGGCCTGCGGGCCTTCTGCATGCCGAAAGCCGGGTTTCACTACAAGAGCGCGGTCCTGTCGGTCGCATTCGGTTCCGCCGACCTGCTCTGTCCCGTCGCCGCCGACGCGGAGCCGTTGCCACTGCCCTACGGAACGGCTCATTTTCTCGAGCACCGGCTCTTCGAGCGGGATGGAGTGGACATCTCCGATCAGTTCGCCTCGCTCGGGGCCGAGGTCAACGCCCATACCAGCTACACCGGCACCGACTTCGTCCTCTCCTGCGTCGATGGGCTACCCGATTGCCTGGACCTGCTGCTCGATCTCGTCTTCGACGCCGAGCTAAGCGCTGACGCTATCGCGCGCGAACGCGACATCATCACCAAGGAGATCGAGCTTTACGGGGACAACCTGGATTGGGTCAGCTACTTCGCGACGATGCGCGCCCTCTATCCAGACGAGGTGCTGGCCGTCGACATGGCCGGGAACGTCGAGAGCGTAAGTCGCATAGATAGCGCTCTGCTCCGCGCCTGCCACCACTGCTGGTATCGCCCAACACAGATGACCCTGTTCCTCGCAGGCGACTTCGTTTCCAGCCAGCTGCTGGAGGCCATCTCGCACCGTCTCTCAAGCCGCCACGATCCGGCGGAGGCCATTCTGGAACCCCTGCCGCGGGCAAGCCTGCGCCACCCGCTCCCGTGTTACGGCCGCGAGCGCTGCTCCCTGGATATCGCCCGTCCCCGCCTGTGCCTTGGCTTCCGCGACCCGGAGTCAATCCCACCCGGTAGCCCGCTCCTCAGGCGCGAACTGGCAGCCGACCTGGCACTCGACGCGATGTTCGGACCGGCCTCGGATTTCTGCACCGAATTCTACGAACAGGGCCTGCTGGACCTGGAGACGTTCGGATACGACGTTTACGTGGAACCGGAGTTCGCATACTGCATCATCGGCGGCGACACCGATGAGCCGGCACTGCTCGAAGAGGCCATCCTCTCCCAGCTGGAGAAAGCGCTTGCCGGCGGACTGGACGAGGACGACTTCACCCGCATCAGAAGAAAGGCCAAAGGCAGCCTGATCGACCACCTCGATGACGTCGGGACCTGCTCCTCCCTGATGCAGTCGGCGGTCAGCCGGGGCGGCACAATCCACGATTTCTTCGGCGCCCTCGAGACAGTCTCTCTCGACGACGTGCACGACGTCCTGACGACCTGGCTCGCCTCGGCGAGCTACGGGAGCTCACTCGTCGAACCACGGTCCGAGTAGGGAACGCTCGCCGTGACAAAGAAAGTCGACTCGAGCGCGGATAAGCTCCACCGCTACGTGGTCACGACCATCGGCGGCCTCGAAGAAGTCGTGCTGGACGAGTTGCGCAACGAACTGGGACTGGTAAAGCAGATTCGCACCGAGAAAGGTAAGCGCCACGGTCGGATCTTCTTCACCTACGAGAGGAGTCCTCGGCGCTTGACGACGTTGCGCACCGTCGATACCTGTGCGGCCGTGCTCTGCGAGATGAACGGCGTCACGGTCGGCCGACCCGGTCTCGAATACATCGCCGAGCGTCTGTCCCGCCTCGACCTCTCGCCGGCACTGCGGCTGCACAGAGCGATGTCTGCTCACGATGGCGGTCACGCCGCCGGTGGACAGCTGACCGTGACGATGAGCGGATCCTACCGCTTCGATCGAGCCGAGCTGGCCCGCCGTGCCGCGGCGGCGTTGGCAACACAGGGACTGGTCCGGTCGGATGCCCCCGAACACCTGCGCCTGCAGTTGCAGCTGCAGGGCAAGCGAGCACTTCTGACCCTACGTCTGCCCCTTGACTACCGTGGATTCTCATGGCGCTTCAGCGGTCTCATCGACGGACCTCTGGCTCATTGCCTGACCCGCCTCCTGGGGATTGGCGAAAGTGATCTGGCGGTCGGCGTCGGCTGCTCCAATGACGGCCTCGAGGAAATTGCTTCCGCGGCGCGGCCGCATCTGCTCTTCGGACTCACCGAATCAGACCAGGCTGCCACGAACAGGCAGATCAGGGTGCAGGAGAGCGCCGGCTGGCCTGTGGATTCGGGGTGCATCGACTGCCTAGTGGGAATGGCGGACCGAAAAGGGGCCGATACGCTCGGGGAGTCCGCGCGGGCCCTAAGGCCCGGTGGGATCGCCGGCCTCCTGACCGCACAACCGGCCGCGATGCTTGACGAGATCGCGCATCGGGACCTACCGGTCGATATTCTTGCGACCGTGCCGATATATCTTAGAGCACGGCAGTATCACTTCCTCATTGTGGAGCGCTTGGAGGAAATCATTGACTCCCAGAGCCTGATCGAGATCGACCAGACAACCCTGAAGGAACCGCCGCAATCGCACCTAACGAGTTGATTTTCTTGTGGTTTCCTGGTATTTTCCCATTGGCGGCCCGTGCGGGCACGGGTTTTGCGTTGCCCACGCGGTTAACTGGGTGGTAGAATGGCAGAAGTCGACGAAGAAGCAGTCGAAGAGCCGACTATCGAGGCTCCCGAGGACGAGGTCGATCCGGCCCCCGAAGTGCCTGATCCTGCGCCCGAGAGCGACACCGACGAGGCAGCTGAGGACGATTCGGCAGCAACAGACGTCATCGACGACGCGGTTGGCGGCGAGACGGCTGAAGATGCCGGACTGGATACGGCCGAGGACGTTGCCCTCAGTGACGCGGACCATCTCGAGGTACCCCTCGGGGAAGGAACCGTTGACGGCGAGCTCGCCTCAAAAGAGCTGGGGGTAGCCGAAGCGCTACAGGCCTGGTCCGATGACGGCCACGCCGAGGCCGAGTTCGACGACTCCGAGGACATCGCCCCGGTTCAGTTCGCCCAGCTAGACGCTCATCCGGTAAAGCCGGTCACGCGTGAAGACCGGCTGCACAACGTGACGGTCAAGATCGTCGTCGAACTCGGCCGGAAGTACATGACCGTCAGCGAGCTGCTCAAACTCAAGGAGCAGGATTGCATCGAAATCGAGAAGCTCGCCGGCGAAGCCTTCGACATCCTGATCAACAAGCGGGCCTTCGCCGAAGGCGAAATCGTGGTCGTCACCGACGTCATGGCGGTGCGCATCACGCGTCTGCGCGACTCGGGCGAGTCGGGCGAGGCGCGCGAATAACACCAAGCTCCACGCCGGTCGATCCTGTTACACTTTGGGCGGCACCCACCGCCGCTCGACCGCTGCGTTCCGCCGTAGCGCCATGTCAATCCTGTTCACCAGCTCAGTCGCTGCCACCGGGAATTCGATGAAGCCGTCGTGCTGCATCTTGCGCAGGCGGATGCTGGTCACCGCATCGAGCGGAACAGCGGAGTGTATAACGATGGGGATGCTGGCGGTGGCTGGATGGACGCGCAGGTTGTCGAATAACACGATCCCGTCTCCCGGAATAAAGAGATCCAGAAAGATCAGGTCGGGTCGGCGCTCGACCATCCGCTCGACCGCCTCCAGACTGGTCTCGGCGAATCCCACGGAGTGCTGCGTTCGGTGGCGGATGATCCGCTCAAGGTACTTCCGGTTGTAGGGACTGTCGTCGACGATCAGGACATGGGACAAAGGCGGTTGACTCACCTGTCGGTTCGTGCGAATCTAGTGAAATAAAACATCTCGTCCCGTAGACAGGCAAACAGAGAAGACCAAAGACGGGGCGACGAC
>CAYWBJ010000132.1:0-2672 GCA_964456165.1 uncultured Gemmatimonadaceae bacterium
TTCGCCCGCAGCGTGTCCGAGAACAGGAAGCTGTCCTGCGGGACGTAGCCTATGGCGTCGCGCAAGGTGGAGAGCGGCAGCTCCCGGACGTCGACGCCGTCGATCAGGACCTGGCCGCGATCGGCCTCGCGAAGGCGGGCACCCAGCCGCGCCAGCGTGCTCTTGCCGGAGCCGACGCGACCGCCCACACCGCGCGTGCCGCCAGCCGGGATTCGCAGACTCACCCGGTCCATGGCTGGGGCGCCGCTGTAGGAGACGACGACGTCGCGCAGCTCGATCTCGCCGTGCAGGCGGCTGCCGGGGCGATCGGCCCGGTCCTCCGGGGTCAGCTCGAGGATCGCCTCGACGCGGCCGAGGGAGGCGATGGCGCGCTGGTAGTCGGCTACCATGCGCCCCAGCAGGTACATCGGTCTGCTCATGCGGATCAGGTAGGCGTTGAACGCGACGAACGCCCCCAGGGTCAGCGAGCCGTCCAGCACTGCAAGACCGCCCAGCCAGAGAACGACGGCCAGGGAAACGCCGTTGAGCAGGATGGTGAAGGGAAAGAACAGGCCCTCGACGATGGCCAGGTGGCGGTTGCGGCCGACGTACTCCTCGTTCAGTTGGGCGAACGCGGCCAGCTCCGCCGGCTCGCGGGAGAATGCCTTGACGACCCTTATGCCCGAGAGATTCTCCTGGATCCAGGCACTCATGGCAGCGAATTGCTCCTGCACGAGCCGGTAGCGCTGGCGCACGCGACTCGAGACTAGGTTAGAGGCGACTACGACCACCGGCATCGGCAGTAGCGCGACCAGAGCCAGTTGCCAGTCGATCGCAGCCATCAGCGCGAGGGAAAGGAAGAAGGTGAGCAGTCCCATCATGGTCATGCGGAAGCCGTTGTGGAGGAAGCGCTGGATCGCCTCGACGTCGTTGGTGGCCCGGGCCATGAGGTCACCGGCCTGGGCGGCCTCGATCGCGCGCAGCGGCAACAGGTGCAGGTGCCGGACGTAGGCCCGGCGCAGATCCCGTTCGACCAGCCTGGAGGCGCTGGTGAAGTTCCAGCGCATGCCGAAGTTCACCACCCAGCCGACGAGGGCGAGTGCGGCGACGACCCAGGCCAGCGTGCCGACCTGGCCCATGGCGGCGTCGATGGCGCCGGGAGCGGCCCCGTCGGCGAAGGCGGCGCGGGCCTGGTCGATAGCCTCCTTCAGGATCAGGGGGAGCACCGTGATGATCGCCTGGGCGACGACCAGCAGCAGCAGGCCGGCGGTGACCCGCCGCCGGTAGGGCCGCAGGTAGGTGGCAAATGGCTTGAACGGGTTCAGGGCCATGGGGTGCGAGGTGCGTCGCGCGAAAGTGGGGCAGGTCGGCCGCGATCGGCTTTGCCGCCTACGGATTAACAGCCTCGTACGGTGACGGGTCAAGCTCGGTACCAGAGCCGACTTGACGGATTGCAGACAGGTGCTCTATGCTGGTCGAAGCGAGTAACCTGGTGCGAGGCAAGCCGGCGTGACCGATCGACCCAACTTTCTGGTAATCATGTCGGACCAGCACCATGCCGGCATCATGGGTTGCGCCGGCGACGAGGTTGTCCGCACGCCCAACCTCGACTGCCTCGCGGCGCAGGGCGTGCGCTTCGACCGCTGCTATACCGCCTCGCCCCTGTGCGTCCCGTCGCGGATGGCCTTCATGACGGGGCAGTATCCCTCCGATACCGGCGCCCGGTGTAACGAAGATGCCCTCGGCTCCGACATTCCCACCTTCGCCCACGCCCTGAGCCTGGCCGGCTACGAGACCGTGCGCTGCGGCCGCATGCACTTCACCGGGCCGGACCAGCGGCACGGATTCGAGAAGCGGTTGGTCGGCGACCTGACCGGCGTGCACCATCGCCTGTTGTGTCCCGATGCGGATCAGCTGATGCGCGACATGGTCGAGGCGATGAACCAGTCCTGGCACGCGGTCAGCTTTTCCGGTCCGGGCCGCAGCTTCATCCTCGACTACGACGACGAGGTCGCCGCCGCCGGCGTAGATTTCCTGGACAGCCGCACCGACGAGCGGCCGCTCTGTATGGTGGTCGGTACGTTCCTGCCCCACTGTCCGTTCATCGTCGACGAGGAGCTGTTCGAGTCCTATCGCGACCGGGTGCCTGTGCCGCACGTGCCGGAGAGTTACCTCGACACCGTGCATCCGCTGGTCAACCAGTGGATCGAGGACCGGGGGATTACCGGCCTCGACCCGGCTATCACCAAGCGGGTGCGTGAGGCCTACTACGGGATGGTGACCTACGTCGACCGCCTTGTGGGCTCGTTGCTCGATGCCGTGGAGCGCTCGGGTGGAATGGAGAACACGGTGGTGGTCTACTGCTCCGACCACGGCGAGATGGCCGGCGAGCACGGGATGTTCTGGAAGAACAACTTCTTCGAGGGGTCGGTACGGGTGCCGCTGCTGGCGTCGTGGCCCGGCCGCTTCGAGCCGGGCGCCGTCGTCGACTCGATCGTCAGCCTCGTCGATGTCGGACCGACGCTGATCGACCTGGCGGGGGCGAAGCCGCGGCCGGTGACGCGCGGTCGGAGCATAGGTGGCTTCCTGACCGGCGAAGGGGTACGGGACTGGCCGAACGAGACCTGCTCCGAGATGTACAACACCCTCAGCCTGCCGCCGGGCCGGATGATCCGGAAGGACCAGTGGAAGCT
>CAYWBJ010000133.1:0-91799 GCA_964456165.1 uncultured Gemmatimonadaceae bacterium
TCCCGGGCGTACTCGAGCCACTCCAGGTATTCCGGTGTGCGCTCCTCGCCGTCGAAGGTGGCCGGGATCTGGCAGTGGTGGCCGTTGAACGGCCGCATGTGGAACTGCCGCGTCGGCGCCAGCAGTTCCTCGCGTCCCTTCAGGTCCGGCCAGTACGGATGCCGCAGGTGCCGGACGACCGCGTAGTGGGAGTGATCGAAGCAGAGGGGCAGCGGCCGCCCCTCCGCGGCGACGTAGCCGTCGTACATGTTGTAGGTGCGTTCCGGGGTCTCGGTGAAGCAGTCCCGGTGGCATTCAATGCCGGTGTGCAGGTCGTACTCCCGGGCTACCTCCTGGATGCGGCGCATAACCTGCACGCAGTCCTCCAGGGGCGTGTCGACGTCGCACGGCTGTACCGTCGCCCCGGCGGCACCAAGCGCCGTGGCCTCATCGTAGAACGACCGCGGGTCGTGCCCAACTCCGAGACTGGTGATCGCCCAGTAGATCAGTTCCCCCCGCTCGGCGAGCTCCGGCAGCGGCGGTGACATAAGGCCGTCGAAGCCGGCCTCCACGATCGCCGCAAACTTCCGCTGCCACGACCACTCCTCCTCCTCGGTCGGGTACTGCCGCAGGGACCAGACGGTGGCGCACAGGCGCAGGGTTGGTTCGGACATGATCTGTTGCCTTCCTCGCTTCCGCGATTTGGGAGCCCGACACCAAGAGATCCGCGGGCTCCCTTTAACGGCCCACTAGTACCCGCTGGGGTACGGTCCATGGCTGATGACCACTTCCACATCCTCGATCTCCACCGCTCCGGCCAGGCCCGCCGCCCGCCGCGGCAGGGCCAGTTCCAGCCTGTTGGCGCCGCGGACCGGCCGCACCGCCTGCAGGTGGATCTCCATCCACTGGTCGTAAGGGAAGAAAGTCTCGGCCCGTTCACGGTAACAGGTCTCGCCCTTGAGCGAGCGGCCATTGAGCCAGAGCTCGAGGTTGTCGGCGCTGACCAGACCATGGGCGCGCACCCGGAGGGTGATGCGGGACACCCGTGGGCTTTCGGGGTCGTCGGCCAGGTAGAGCGGCACCTGGTAGCGCCTGTCCGGATCGGCTTCCGCGATCTCCAGGGGCAGCGGGCGCTCGAACCCCACCAACTCGGTGTGCCTGGTGCGCCGGTTCACCACGTAGTGCTTCTCCCCCTCGGCCACCAGGTCCGGGTCGCCAATCTCCGACAGCGTGCGGCGCTCTGCGTCGCCCAGGGGCCAGCGCATGAACCAAGCGTACATGCCGTCGCACCCCTTGGCGAAATAGTTGGCCACCGCCGCCCGCGTCATCGCCGGCGTAGCGAACTCGCGCACGTGGTAGTGCCGCTGCTCGTTGTTGTAATATGGCATCAGGATGGGATAGACCGAGGCGTCGGCGGCGTGGGCCGCCTCGACCAGCCACTCGATCGGCATGTCGGCATCGAGCAGGTTGTGGGCGTAGACCAGCGGCGCCACGTAATCCACCAGGCCGTCGCGCAGCCAGGCCCGCACGTCGTAGCCAGCCGCCAGATTGATCTCCTCGGTGGGATAGACCCGCGCGCCCACCACGCCCGGTGCTCCCGAACGCTGGCGGATGACACCGGCGGCATGCTTCAACCATTCCGGGATCAGGTGGCCGTGCGCGGGCAGGTCCTCGAAACGCAGGCAGTGCGGCGAGCCACCCGGCGGGGCGGCGAAGTCGAGCTCCACGCCGTCGGTGGAATAGTCGTGGGCCAGCTCGCGCACGATGCCCGTCAGGTGGGCACGCACCTCGTCGTGCGCCCAGCCGCCGCCCCCTTCGCGGGTGCTCCACTCCTTCGGCATCGTCGCGTAGCCGCCCAAGCGCAGACTGGCGATGAACTCCATCCCTTTCTCGTGGGCCCGGTCGACGAGCAGGGAGAGCATGTCGAGGCCGCGGTCGGCCAGGCTCTGCAGGCAGTGGTGGGCCCGCCAGGCGTAGTGGCTGGCGAACGATTCCTGGTCACTGCCGAACATGGTGCTCGCCTTCGTGCCGTAGAACAGGCCGTCGTCCCGCGCCACCCCGTAGATGAAGGTGTCCACCGCCGTACCAGCCACCTGGTCCACCGGCACGTGGGCGTCGCGCAGGTCCATTGGCGGCTCGAAGTTCCACAGGAAGAAGTGGCGGGCGTCGTCGTAGTAGATGGTGCGTGGTCGTGGCATCGTGCGCCCTCAGGAAACGGGTATCGCCTCGTCCAGAGCCTGGCCGAAGGCACTGACAGTGGTTTCGATCTCTTCTTCGCTGTGGGCCAGCGAGATGGAGCACTGCTTGGTGGCGACCGGGAAAAAGTAGACGCCGCGCCGGATCATCGCCTGACGGACAGCGACGTCCAGGTCGAAATCGTGGTGCAGGGCCAGATCGTGCCAGTCGACGGGCGCGTGGTCCATGAAGTAGACGCAGAAGGCCGAGCCTTCACGCACCACGGTCGCGGCCAATCCGCGGCGCGCGAGCTGGCCCTCGATCCCCTCCTGCGCCAGTCGGCCCAGGCGCTCCAGCTGACGGTAGGCCTGGCCTTCCTCCGCGAGCAGGAGGTCGATGGTCGCCAGCGCCGCGGCCACGGAGACCGGATGCCCGCTGTAGGTGCCGGCGACCATCACCCGCCGACCGGCATCCTGGTCGGCACACAGGTCCATGTACTCGCGCCGGCCGCCCACGGCCGAGAGCGGGTAGCCACTGGCGAGGGCCTTGGCAAAATAGACCAGGTCCGCCTTGACGCCGCGAAGCTGGCTGTAGGCACCGACGCAGTAGCGGAAGCCGGTCTTGACCTCGTCGAACACGAGCAGGAAGCCGTATTCGTCGGCGAGATCCCGCAGTCCCTGGAGATAACCCGGAGCCGGCTTCACCAGGCCGATGTTCTGCAGGATCGGCTCGGTGATCAGTGCGGCAACCGGGTGCTGTTCGCAGACGTAACGCACCGACTCGAGATCATTGAAGTTTATGTTGTGCACCAGTTCACGGTGGACCTCCGGGACCCCGGCGCCCAGTGCCGCGTAAGGGTACTCGCCCGGCGACACCCGCGGACCGATCACCTCAACGGGCGTGAGCACATTGCACGCCACGTCGTTGTGAGAGCCGTTGAAGCCACCCTGCATAACGATGACGTGGTCCCTGCCGGTCGCGGCGCGGGCGATTCTCAAGGCGGCCATGCTCGCTTCCGTACCGGTGGTGCACAGGTCGACCTTGTCGACGGCCTCCACGTGGGTGCACAACAGCTCGGCGAGCCGGCCCTCCTGCTCGTTGGTGCCGCTGCCGTAGAGGCTGATCCCACCGGCGAGGACCTGTCGCACGGCCTCGGCGACGACCGGATGGTTGTGCCCAAGGATGTGGGGGGCAAAAGCGGCGTGGTAGTCGAGGTAGCGGTTACCCTCCAGGTCCCACATCCAGGCTCCCCGGGCGCCGGCGAAATTGATCGCGGGTGTCACTTTGCGAGGGCTGGAAACGACGCCGCCGGGAATGTGCCGCTCGTTGTGCCGGGTCAGTTCCGTCGAGTTCATGTCGGCCTCGAAGACATAGAAGGCGATCTGCTCGCGCTGCGCCTGCCGAGCCCGGTGTCCCACGGCCGGATCAAGGATACCGCAGCCAATCCGGCAGTTCCCCCACCACCTCGCCATCGAGCAGCCACGCCAGGTTGAAGCGCGCCATCCGCCCACCGCCTTCCCTTACCTCGTACTGCAGGTAGATCCAGCCTGCGCTCGCCGTACCTGGCCGTCCGGCCTCCAGCGAAGAATAGGCGCTCGGCCCGCCGTCGACGAGGCGCTTGAGCGGCCAGGTCGCGCCGCCGTCGAGGCTGCCCCACACCGTCAGGCGCACCCGCTCGTGGCCGTCGTGGTCGGCATTGCTGTAGAGGAGGATGTCGCAACCGGCCACGGGCAGGCGCGCGAGCCCGGCGGCCATGCCGAAGTGACCGTTGTAGTTGGCGCCGCGTCTTTCCGCGCCGCGGTAGCGCGGCCCGTCCGGCAGAGTCTCGCCGTAGTTGGCGTCCTGCCAGGTCGCGCCGCCGTCGTGGCTCCAGGCATGCAGTCTCTCGTGGCGCCGGACCTCGTCGGGCGCGAACTGGTGGCGCCGGGAGCTGTAGAAGACGCGGCCGTCGCTCAGCTCGACCACGCAGCCTTCCCCCGTCCCGTCCACCGGGAAGGGCCGGCTCGCCTGCCAGCTCTTCCCCCGGTCGTCGCTGAAGACAGCGCAGTTATAGCCGCCACCACCGGGCAGGTACACGCGCGCCGGCCGCAGCAGCCTCCCCTCCCACTCGCCGCGGCGCAGCGTGACGCCGTGCTCGGACATGTGCAAGGAGGGCAGGAAACCACGGTCGTCCTGCCCGAATGCCGCCTCGGCTTCTCCCCACGTCAGACCGCAATCCTGGCTGCGGTAAAGGGTGCGCGGCACCGGGGTGCCATCTGTCGCTGGATGCCCCGGATGGCCGAAGAAGAGGATGTCCCCGCTGGCTTCGTCGACGGTGGTGCCACCAGCGTGGATGCCGACCCCGACTGCGATCGCCGGCCCCCAGTTGTCCCCACCATCCTCGCTGCGCCGTACCAGCAGGCTCTTCACCCCCCAGGTGGCTATAACCGTGCCGTCGAGGGCGACGACGACGTTGGGAAAACGCTCGTCGCCGAACAGCTGGTGCACGTCGAAGTACGCCGGTTCCAGGAAGGCCTCGAGGGGTCCGTCGGCGGGCGCGCTGGGTGCGTTCCCGGCGCTGTCTCCGTCGCTCACGTGTCGTCCTTTGGGGAAATCAGGCAGCGGGTACGGCCAGACCGGTGCGGTACCCCGCGATGCCAGCACATCACGGCTCGGCCGCCAGAATCGGTGGGCCGGTAATCGCCTTTGCCGCCACCGCGCTCAACGCAGCGTCGCGATCACGGGGGCGTGGTCGGACGCAGTCATGCCCTCCTGCTTCTTGCGAAATTCGCGATCGATTTCAACCGCTTCGGTGCGCTCGGCGACGGCACGGCTGCCGAGCACGAGGTCGATCCTGAGTCCCCATCCTCGGTGGAAAGCACCGCGCCGATAGTCCCACCACGAGAATGCCTGCTCATCGGGATTGCAGTAGCGGAACAGATCCACGAGCCCGAGATCCTGCAAGCGGCAGAAGCGGCTGCGTTCCTCCTCTGTCTGGAAGATACCGCCGTCACCGCGGGCACCCATCCAGCTGTCGATATGCTGGGGAACCAGGTTGAAGTCGCCGCAGAGGACGGCCTGCTCGTCAGCGGCGCGGATCTCGCCCCAGTGCTCAATCAGCGCGTCGTACCAGGCCAGCTTCAGCGGAAAATCCTCGTGGTCGACGTCTTTCCCGTTGGGGCAGTAGACGGTCGTGAAGCTCAGCCCCTCACCCCGCGCCGTGATCAGACGAGCTCCCATCTCCTCTTGTCCGGGCAGCCCGCGCTCCACCACCTCGACCGGCTTGCGGCTCGCGATCCCAACGCCGTTCCAGCTCTTCTGGCCGAACGTGACTACCTGGTAGCCGGCGGTCTCGAACGGCTCGTGCGGAAACTCCTCGTCGGTGATCTTCAGCTCCTGGAAGCCGACGATGTCGGGCTGGCGCTTCTCGAGCCAGATCAGGATGAACTCGAGCCGGGCGCGCAGCCCATTGATGTTCCAGGTGGCGATCTGCATCAGCTTTGCCTGGTTATGGACATCGCTCACACCCTACAGGTCAGGGTGCGAAAACGGTCTCGAAACGTTCGGCGAGCGAGCCCCGAAGCATGGCCGCGGAGGTTGCCGGCGAAGACTCGATCGTCTCGACGATCTTCCGCGCGTCCTGCAGATTCAGCGTCACGCGGTTGTCGATGTGTTTGCGCAGGATCGCCTCCCCAAGCTCCAGAACGGTATTGCCGATTCCGGAGGCTGCCCACACGTAAACCTCTACCTTTCCGTGCGTCGAATCCCGGACCGCTTCGGCGCTCAATACGAAGACCGCCTCCCCCTCGTTGAAAAACGGCACCGCCCAGTGATCGAGCCTCCCGTCGCAGACGTAGATCCGTTCCCCTGAGCGCCCCAGGAAGGTGGAGATCGTCCCGGCCAGGCCGGTGGGATCGCGCACCTCCAGAACCCCGTCCTTCCGCATCACGCTGTAGGCCGGGGCAAAGCCGTATGCAGCCCACAATCCGCCCATGATCAATGGATTGTCGACCGCCTTGGTCCACGTCGTCCGGGAGCAGTGCCACTGGAACGACGTACTGTAGGTGACGGCGGCGGCGGCCATGATCTGTCGCGCGCGGTCCGGCAGATCCGCCCCGGAAGCCGGCAGACTGGTGGAAGCCAGGGACAGGATTGCAGTGATCAGGCGCAGGAACACGGGGCCCTCGCAACGTCGAAAACTAAGCCAAAAAAGGGATCGCATGGGTACGGGTCAAGCGAAGGGGTCACTGCGCCGACGGCGCTCACCGGCACCGGGGGCGATGGCTGAACGGGTTCGGAAAACCAGACGAAAGTCAGGAGGATCAGGACCGACAGGAAGAAGCCGAGGCCGAAAGCCATCAGGACCAGTGCGGCTTTTCTCGGGTCCTTGTGCTTCTCCGGCCGAGCCATGCCCTTTTCGCTCGCCGCCAGGTTCACCTTCTTCTACGAGCCTGTCGGTGAACTGCCCCAGGACAGCACCTTCGGCCGTGCTGGACATCTCGTTTCAGCTCGCCGCAACCTGGCTGCTCTACGAGAACCTCGCGTATAACTCGCCGAGTTGAGCGCCCCATAGAACCAACACCATCCACCTGGAGAACCGATGAAAATCATCGGAATCAAGATCGCCCTTTTCGAGGTCACAGACGCCAACCGCCTGTTCGATCTGACCCTGCTCGACGGCATGCAACGCGACCGCTGGATCCACAGCCATTCATCAAGCAGCACCGGCCACGCCCAGATCATGCGGGTGACTACCGACGAAGGAATCGAAGGCGTCTGCACGGTTACCCAGCGCACGCTGGGCGACGTTGATCAAAGCCTGCTGGCGCAGCTCCGGCATCTGACCATCGGCGAGAACCCGCTCTACCGCGAGAAGCTCTACCAGAAGCTGCACACCGGCACCCGCTGGGTGTATCAGGAGCCGGGCTGGGCCGCCGCCTTCGACAACTGCCTCTGGGACATCGCCGGCAAGACGGCCGACCTGCCGGTCCACGCCCTCATCGGCCGCGTCCGCGAGCGCATCCCCGCCTACCACAACATCGGCGGCCCAACCAAGGCGGCGGCGGCAGAGCACGCCGTCCGCGTCGTCGCCGACGGCTTCCCGGCTGTCAAGGATCACTTTTATCACTCGGTGCGGGAGAACATCCGTTGGTTCGAGGCGGTGCGGGAGGCGGTGGGGCCCGACGTCGACATCATGCACGACCCGGTCGCCATCTACAGCTTCGAGGAAGCCGTGCGGATCGGACGCGCCCTGGAAGAGCTGGATTACCGCTGGCTCGAGGAGCCCCTGCCGGACCGCCAGCAGAACAAGCTCATCGAGCTCTGCGACACCCTCGACATCCCGGTTCTGGCGCCCGAGATGATGATGAACGACGTCGACCTGTGCGCCCAGTGGCTGCTCTCCGGCGCCACCGACATGATCCGCGCCAACGCCGCCCACGGCACGACGGCCGTACTCAAGCTCGCCCACCTGGCCGAGATGCACGGAACCAACGTCGAGCTCAACGGCAGCGGCGGCCTTTACGGCCTGGTTCACGCGCATCTGCTCTGTTGTATCGCCAATACCTCCTACTACGAGTATTTCGGCGGGGGACAGGAGCGCTCCGGGCTCGAGCTGGGCATGACCAACCCGCCGCTGCCGCTTGCCGGCCACGTCGCGCCGCCGGACGGCCCCGGCTGGGGTGCCGAGTGGGACTGGGACTTCTTCGCCAGCAGGCAGGTCGGCGAGCTCTGATCATGGGCCAAGAGATAAACATCGCCAACCTTCGGGCCAGAGCAGCCGATCTAGAGCGGGAGCTCGACGCCGTCCGCGAGCAGCTCCGGCAGAGCTGCGATCCCGAAACCCTGACCGCGCAGCTGGTCCGCGACCGCGCCTACGTCTTCGACGCCAACGCGCCGATCGACGGGCTCGTCGGAGACTGCGCAGATTCCCTGAGTCGTTACGGGTTCTGCGTCCTGGAGAACGCCATTCCGGAGAGCGAAATCGAGGCGATCCGAATGGAGGTCGCCGAAGCCGGCGCCATTAGCCGGCGCAACACCCAGGCTATCGGCGACTGGGTCGCCGCCGGTCGCGGGCCCGTGGACAACCCCGATTTCGAGGTGCGCCCGGTGCGGCGGGCCGGACATCCGCCGCGGGCCGTCAACGACATCATCTGGATGCCCCGCTTCGCCCGCCACATGGCCCACCCGACCCTGACCACGCTCGCCCGTCACGTCTTGGACGACCACCTGCGCATCGCCCAGCTGCAGACCCGCACGATCGAGCCCAGCTCCCCAGACGAGTTCGGCACCGGTCTCCATCCCGATCAGGTCACCTCTCGCGGCTGGCACACCGACTGGCCCCACGACCTCTCCGCCTACGGCATGGGGGACGCCCTGGAGAACGTGGGCTGCGTGCGCCACCCCTTCCCCGACCTGACCCTGGCCTTGGTGACGATCTGGTACCTGACCGACGTCGACGCCGATTCCGGCGGGACCTGGGTGGTCCCGGGCTCCCACCGGGACGGGCGCAACCCCCGCGGGCCCAACGACGGCATCATCGTCACGGCGCCGATCCCCGGGGATATGCAGGTGACCGCCAGGGCGGGCTCGGTCTACGTCCAGGACTCGCGGAGCTGGCACGCAGCCCCGCGGCACAATTTCAGCGACCGCGCCCGGGTGGCGGCGATCGCCCGCTGGTGCCCCTGGTGGGTGGCCGCGGACGACTTCGCGCCCGGCAAGACTTACAGCACGACCGTGGCCGGCCGGCCGCTCTCTCAAGATGAGTTCCGGGCCCTCCCGGCCCAGCTGCAGCCGCTGATGCGCCACCTCTGCCCCGACGAGTTGGAGACGCTGCAGCAGCCGGTGCTGGAGCGGTCCGCGGCGGCAAACGCGCGCAACGCCCACGGCTTCCGGGTGCTAGAAGAAGATCCCGAAACACTCGCCCGGGCCAATGCCCATGTCCGCGTCTCCGTGCCGGACCACTGAACCGGAGCCGCACCGGACCTGGACTGAACCCGGAGGAATCCATGTTCGGTCAACAGACCATCCCGCGTTTCTCGCGGATATCGAGGCGGCCTAGGTCGGCCCCGACCCAGCGCTCGTCGATGGCATCGGCGGCCGGCTGATATCGCGAATCGGTGGAGATGCGCAGGCGATCCGTCTGGTTGTCGTTGCCGGTATGCATCGTGAACATCGTGAAGACCAGCAGGTCGCCCATCTCGTACTCGGCGGTCAGCCACCGCCCGCCGACCTCGTTGCGGGCAACCTCCGCCGAATCGCAGTAGGGTCCCACGGTGCTCCAGGTTATCTGCTGCCGCTCCTCTTCCGTGAGATCCCGATCCGCCGCCTTGGCCCGGGCCATGATGGCGGCGGCCTCGCCGACGTTCTCGCAGTAGATGTCGATGTCGGTCTGGCAGTAGGTCGCCCGCAGCTCTTCCTGCAGGTGTGACCCTTCGAGGATCATCAGCCCGCCCATCTCGTACGGCACGTCGCACAGGGGCGTCCAGGAGGTGTACCGGTTGCGCGTCTCTCCCCGGGACATGTAAACCACGTCGCAGTGGGGGTCGGTGACCACCGCCGGGTCGGAAGACTTGGCGCGGAACCAAGTGTGATCGAAGTGGGTCACCGGCCCGCCGAGGAACTGCTCGTAGAACGCGATCATCCGGCCGTTGTAGAGCAACTTGTGCAGGGGCGCATTGCCCGGCGGCACCTCCTGGGCCGAGCGCAGCGTCTGTCCGGGCTTGAGTACGGCGTCGTCCAGCGGGTGGCCCGCGGCGAAAATCTCCCTCCCGGCGAGGCACTCCAGAGAACTCGTGCGCGCCTCCTGGACTTCGTCGCGATCCAGGTAGCCGGGCAGGAACAGGTAGCCATCAGCCGCCATGCGGCGGTGCAGTTCCTCGCGGTCGGCGATCGCGTCCACCGAACTGCGCAGGGGGCCCATGGAGTCGGAGGTCATTGCGAGAGGAGCGCCACGCCAGAGCAGCTGGGGTGCTTGTGTCAGTTCCATATTCTTCTCTGAAGTTGGATTCTGCTTTTCCGTTTCTCGCCTACCGCCGATTACCGGCCCATAGCTAGTCAGGGCGACGACCCGATCGGCGCCAGCGACTGCAGATACAGCGCCAGCGCCGCCAGGTCCTCCTCGGTCATGTACTGATACCCATTCTCGATCAGCTCCATCATCGTGCCGGAGGCCGAGTCCCCGTCCGGCTTGAGACCCGTCTGCAGGAACCAGACCATGTCGACGGAGTTCCAGCCACCGACGCCCGTATCATCGTTTGGCGTGATATTGGGGGCCGCCTCGCCCTCCGGACCAGCGCTCGTGCCGGCGTAGGCGAGGTCCCGCCTCATCCCGCCCAGGAAATCGCGCGGCGTGTGGCACTCGGCGCAGTGTCCGAGCGCTGTCGCCAGGTAGTTGCCACGGTTCCACGCCTCCGAACTGTCGGGCTCCGGTGCGAATGTTCCGGGTGAGAAATAGAGAAAGTTCCAGGCGGCGACCCCGGCACGCCAGCCGCGGTGAAGCGGTATATCGGGGGGAGGGGTGGCATTGCTCACCGGCGGCAAGGTGAATAGGTAGGCCTTGAGGTCGAGCAGGTCCTCCTCGGTCATCCGCGTGAACGAAGTGTACGGGAAGGCCGGAAAGAAGTGCGTGCCGTCCGGACCGACCCCCTCGGTCATGGCCACCGTGAAGTCGCGGTCGCTCCAGGCGCCGATCCCGGTCTCCACGTCGGGTGTGATGTTGGTCGAGTAGACAGCCCCGAACGGCGTGGCAATCGGGCGCCCGCCCGCCATCAGCGCGCTGCCGGCGGCGGCATTCGTATGGCAACTGCAGCCGCCGGTGGCGCGGAAGACGTACTCGCCCCGCTCGGCCGAGGGTTCTGCACCTGCCGCGGCGACGAACCCGGCGAGCGCCAGGCCGGGCAAGAGACGAATCGGCCTCAACGCGACCGCGACCTTACTCCTTCTTCTCGCGGAAGACCTTGTGGCAGGAGCCGCAGGTCTTGCCCAGGGCGCGCACCGCCTGACCGGTGGCAGCCATATCGCCGGTAGCTGCGGCGGCGGCCAGGTTGCCGCTCGCCTCCTCGGTAGCCTTGGCGGCGGCGGCGAACTCGTCCCACTTCTCCCAGACGGCGGGAAGCGACTCGCCGGTTACCACCTTCTCTTGGAACGCGCTTTCGATGAGGCCGGCCGCCAGCTGGATGGTCCGGGCGTGGACGGCGATGTTGGCCTGGTGGGGGAGCTTGTTCTTCATGATGTCGCCGATCGCCCCCATGTTGGCGCCGATCGACTCCATCACCTTCTCCCGATACTCGTAGTGAGCCCCGGCAGCCGCCTCGGCGGCAGAGGTAGATTCCTCGGCGCAAGCGGCAGTCATCGCCGCGGCGACAGACAGCGCGGACAGGGCGGAACCGATGCGTCTCATAGGTAGCGCTCCCAGCAATATTCGGGTAGGGGCCGGTTTGCCGCCGGCCACGACGCGGGGCGCGAAACAGAACCAAACGCCGGCTTTTGTCAATGCGGATTCAAGGGCTCTCTACGCCGGTAGGTTCATGCTGGTGCGACCTGGACCCAGCGTTTCGCCAAATTGTCGATGAATCGACCACGACGAGATTCCCGAAGTCCCGCAGATATCCGCTAGTGCGGGCAAGCGAGCTGTCCGCAGGCGCTGCGGGGTGGGCACCGATGATGAAAGCGGCAAGCACGCACCCCTTGCGATTTGTGCGCCGCTGGTGGGTTTGACCCCGCCGTTGCCCAGCCTTACGATACCACTACGAACCTGACAACAGATCGTAGCGAATAGGCGCTGGAAGATCGATGACTGAAACCGGATCGCAGGACAGCCGCGTCCGCATCACCGGCCTCAAGGCAATGGAGCTCCAGAACGCCGCCGGCCAGAGCCTCGTGCGGGTCGACACCGACGCCGGCTTCTATGGCGTCGGCGAGGCCGGCGTCGCCGGACCGGCTGCCCGCGCCAACCTGCTGTGGCTCGAGCGCGTCCTCATCGGCGCCGACCCGCTCAACATCGACAAACTCTACCAGCAGATGATGGGTCTGCAGCACACTTTTCAGGCCCACGTTCCGACTATCAGCGGTGTCGACATCGCGCTCTGGGACCTGGCCGGCAAGATCCTCGGCCGCCCGGTGTCGGAGCTCTTGACCGGCCGCTTCCGCGACCGGGTGGAGATCTACTACGGCTCGGGACTGCCCAGCGGCACCGACCGCGCCGCCGTCGAAGACTGGGCGGCCCGGTTCCGCGCCCACCCCCACGGCTACCGCACCGTCAAGCTCGACTTCGCTCACCTGCTCAACGACAAGCTCCTCAACATCCCGTTCGCGGCCGCCGTTCCCAGCCAGACGCTCAAGGCCAGCGACTTCGCGGTGGTGCAGACGGCCTACGACCTCTTTCGCGAGGTGATCGGCCGCGAGTACGACTTCATCGTCCACTGTCACAACGAATGGGATGTCCCCTCCGCGATCGGTCTCTGCCAGGCGGTCGAGTCTTCGCGTCCCATCTGGATCGAGGATCCGCTGCAGGTCTGGTTCAACGACGGCTACAAGGCCCTGCGGGCCGCCTCCAACGTGCCGATCTGCACCGGCGAGAAGGTCGAGGGCTTCCGCGACTTCATGCCCTTCATCACCGAGGGCGGCATCGACGTGCTGCATCCCGATCTGTGCTGGTGCGGCGGCATCAGCGGCGGCCGCAAGATCGCCGAGCTGGCCGACCACTATGGACTTCCGGTAGCGCTGCACAACTGCGGCAGCCTGGTGCACAACATGGCCAACATCCACTTCGGCGCGTCGGTGCGGAACTTCAGCATGAGCGAGACCCGCCTCTACGCCCACGATTTTATCGCCGAGATGGGCGGCCTCGATGGTTTCGACGTGGTCGACGGAAAAATCGCCGTGCCCGACGGACCGGGACTGGGCATTGAGCTGGTAGACGAGGTGCTGCGGCGCGAGCTGAAGGAAGGGGAGCCATACTGGGAATGAGTCGGTGGATGCGCCGGCTGTAACACCTTAGGAGAGAGCGAATGGCAGCGCAGCAGTGGGAGAAACGGGTACTCGGAAGGACCGCCATCGAGGTGCCCGTGCTCGGTATCGGGGGCGCCTGGCTGGGTCACGAAGGGGGCGGAAAGTACGACCCGGACCTGGGCGTCGAAACCACCCTCGCCGCCCTCGACGCCGGTATCAACCTGATCGACACTTCCGACAACTACATCGAG
Source organism: uncultured Gemmatimonadaceae bacterium (assembly GCA_964456165.1). Classification (GTDB taxonomy): domain Bacteria; phylum Latescibacterota; class UBA2968; order UBA8231; family UBA8231; genus CAYWBJ01. The sequence continues at coordinate 13,335 of CAYWBJ010000133.1, forward strand.
GGCCGCAGCGAAGTTTTCGTCGGCAACGCGCTGGAGCACTGGTTCGGCCAGGGCAACCGCCGTGAGGATCTCATCCTCTCTACGAAGCTAACGGCCTACGCCGACAACCCGGAAGCCTTTTCGTACGACGGCACGATGAAGGGTCTGGAGACGAGCCTGGCCCGGCTCAAGGTCGACTATCTCGACATGTTCCTGGTCCACGATCCGAAAAATTTGGACCAGGTGCTCGATGAGAGCTCCTGCATCGCCGCGCTGCGCAAGCTCAAGGAGCAGGGCACGATCCGCAACATCGGACTCGGCTGCCGACCGCACGAGTTCCACCAGACCTGTGTCGCCACCGGCGAGTTCGATGTGCTGCTCACCTTCCACGACTACAACCTGATGGTGACTACGGCCGCCGCCGCAGTGCTGGACCATGCGGAGAAGCAGAACGCCGGCGTCTTCAACGCCAGCATCAACGCCGCCTACACCAGCGCCAGGAACACCGAGCGCGCCCGGCAGCTCACCGCCTGGTGCGAGCAGCGCGGCCTCGACTTCTCCACCCTGAATCTGCACTTCTGCCTGCGCGAGCAGCGCTTCGCCTCTACCCTGATCGGCTTCTCGCGTCCAGCCCGGGTGCGGCAGAACGTCGAAGCCTACAACGCCGCGATCGATCCGGAAATCTGGGACGAGCTGGAACGGGATCTCGGCCTGCAGCCGTAACCGCCGCAAGCGGCCGGCGTCTGCTCGGCTGGAGTCCGGCGCCAGCCGCCTACCCGTAGACTTCCTGCAGCAGGCGGCGGATGTAGCCGTTGGCGTAGGCCTTTCCCAGGCGCTCCGAGTCTCCCGCGGGAAAAGTGGGCGTGTGATCCATCATGAAGGGGCCGGCGAAGCCGTTGTCGCGGTAGGTCTCCATCGCCCGGCGCATGTCGATGTCCCCCTCGTCGAGAAAGACTTCCTCGAACCGCGGCAGCTGCCCGCGGACGTTGCGGAAGTGGACCCACTGGATCTTCTGCGCAGCCGCCATCTCGGCGATGAATTCGTAGACACCGTCGCCCAGCAATTCCGTGAAGCAACCCTGGCAGAACAACAGGCGGTGGCTGTCGCTCGGGACCACGTCGAGGATGCGCCGGAACTGGTCGGTAGTCGAGCAAACCTGAGCTACACCCCCCAGCGGCTCCGGCACCGGCGGATCGTCAGGGTGCAGCGCCATCGTCACCCCCGCCTTCTCTGCCGCCGGAATCACCGCCGCCAGAAACTGCTCAAGACGGGCGAACATCTCCTCTTCTGCGACCGCGGAATCGCCCAGGATCTGGCCTTCACGATGCACTTCGCGCTCGCCCATGAACTCGCCATAGTCGAAGGTGCTGTACCGCACGCCACCGCGTCCGGTAGCCGAGGTCGTGCGGAAGTTGCCCATCGGCTTGTAGTTCCATCCCAGAGCCGGGACCCCGGCCTCACCCAGCACCTGCAGCAGGCGGATCCAGGCCTCAATCGCCTCGTCGGCTCCCGCCAGCCCCAGCGGGATCTCCCGCGGGCAGGCGTAGAAGACGTTGTTCAGCTTCATCCCCTTCGCCTCGATCTTCCGCCGCGCCTGCTCGAACGGCGCCGGCGAGATCGCCTCCTCCAGGAAATTGACCTCGTGGCCGAGGGCATTCGCCAGACCGCGCGTCTCCAGGTGGATGGTGTCGACACCTAGCGCCTGATAGAAGTCGAGCCAGTCGGTATCAAGATTCTGCCAGCTGATCTGATCCTGCAGCAGCATGTCAGTCCGCTACGAAATGCCGGTAGAGCGGTTTCAAGTTTTCCGGCAGCGCCTCGTAAACTTCCCGCAGCAGCGGCTCCATCTCGTAGTTTTTGCCGCCGGTCTCCACCACCATCATCGCGTGCTCGGGCGAGCCGATCTGCGCCGGGTTGAGGTTGAGCCACCAGGGGGCGTAACGCACGATCAGCGCAACGCGGTCCGCGACACTCTGGTTCGGGGCCACCGCGTGCCACTGCCGGCTGTCGTAGAGCAGCACCGAGCCGGCCGCGCCCTCCGCCTGCACCTCGGCGGGATCGGGGGCCTCGCGGTCGAAACCCGGTATGTCGCCCAGCGACGGATTGCGATCCCGTCGATGGCTGCCCGGCAACACCAGCGTGCCACCGTTCTCGGAGGTAAAGTCCGTCAGCATCCAGATCGTGGCCAGGTGCATCAGCACGTCGGGGTAGGGCGCCCGCACGTTGGAGGCGTTGGTCTGGTTGTAGGGCCAGTCGGCGTGCCAGTAGCCCCGGTCGTTGCCCGGATGGTTGACCACGGCGTCGGTGCAGGAGATGCGGACCCACGGCCCGAAGAAGATCTCTGCGGTCTCGACGATCCGCCGGTCGGCCAGGTAGGGGGCCGAGGACTGGTCGTGGTTGAGCACCTGGTTAACCACGGCCACGCCATCGGACCCGGCCCGATGGCCCCTGGCCCGCATCTCCTGCAGCTTGGCCTGCCAGGCCGCGTCGTTGGCGGCGACCACCTGCAGGGTGCGCTGGCGCACCGTTTCGACCTCGGTGTCCGGGATCACGCCGCCGACCACACAGAACCCTTCCTCGCGGATCTTCGCGGCGATCGCAACAGGTTCCACGTTACCCTCCGTCCTCCCCCGCTCAGTACGGCCCGGCGCAGGAGGGCTCGTTGACGTAGCGTCGGGTGCCGAGATCCAGTCGGATCTCCGTGCCCGCCGGCAGCTCGACGGCCAGATGCTTACCACGCACCGCTGCTTCGCGCTGCTCTTCCCGGACCGCGGGGCCGACGTAGTCATGCCATATGCCGACCGCATCCCCCTGCGCGGCGCTGTACGTCACACCATCGAAAGAGTGCTCGCCGTAGGCACCGGCCTGGATCAGGAGCGCGCGATCCTCGCACGGGTTGAGATTTACGAGCCGCACCACGGTACGGTCCGCCTCCAGCTTTTCCACCAGGGCGGCTACGTCCGGCGGCAGACCCGGGCGCCGCGCCTGCGCATCGAAATAGCAAAGTCGGGCGTGCAGCAGGCCACCGTTGTAGATCGGCTGTGGCGCGCCCAGGGTCTGCTGGATCAGCGCCTCGGTACTCACCGGGTTCACCCCCTGCCACAAGTGGATGTTGTGGTGCGACCCTACCTCCCCTTCGTTGCGGATGAGGGCGACGCGTCGGGCCATTTCCTTGTACGTCGCCTGCAGGATCCGTTCCGGGTAGGCCGGATTGTCGCCGGCGAGGAAGCGCAGCCACGGCTGCTCGTGGCTGCCGTCCTCCTTGTTGTGGAAGCAGACCACCTCGTTCCAGTCGTAGGCCTCCTGTTCGCGCAGGGCCTCGATGCGGCTCCAGTCCGCGTCCGCCATCGACAGATTCCACAGTGCCGCCGGGTAGACCGCCGTCATCGGCATCCAGTCGAACCAGCCGTTGTCGCCGTAGCGGTAGGGAACGGTAAAAGTTTCGGTGGCGTCGCCCATCGCGGAAAATTGGCCGAGCCAGTGCTCGCGCAAGCTCATGTGCTCGGTTTTGACATCGCGCCGCTCCCCCATCGCGAAAATCATGTCCTGCAGGCGCCGCGGCAGCTCGAGGTAGGCGTCGTCGCGGGTGAGCAGGTAGGCGTTGGCAGCGGCGTTGATGACCGTCATCTGGATGTTGTACCAGCCGTGCGGGAAGGTCCACCCGTACATCCCGCCGAACCATTTGCCGTCGATGTACTCTCCCACCTGCCCGGATAGGCCGACGTTGTCGGGGATGATCCAGTCGTTGGCGCGGGCGCGCGCGATCCAGGCGTCGGTGTACTCAATCACCCAGTCGCGATAGCGCTCGTCCCCGGTCAGCAGGAAAGCGTTGGCCACCAGGCTCGACTGCCCCAGGTTGCCGATCACGTCGCCCCGGCCCCAGCGATCGTGCACGCGGCGTCCCATCTCCAGCGCCTTGGCCGGATCCTCAGTGTCCTGCCAGTTGGTCAGGCCCGGCACGTCGAAGAAGGGCACCCAGTAGCGCTCCGACCCGGTATACGGGTTGTCCCGGCTCGAAGGATCGCGAAACGAGGGCCCACCGGAACCGTTAACCGGTGAGCGGATGATTTTGTGCTCGGGGTCGTAGTTGGCGACCTCGGGATCGTCGCCGTTGTAGAACCCAGCGAACTTGCGCGCCCGCCGCTCCAGGTCGCCGTTGGCCGGATCGGCCAGGCAGAGGAAATAGAAGAAGATGTCGCTCTCGGCGGTGTGGAAGATGTCCTCCGCCTTGTGGTACTCGTTCTGCACCGTGCCCATGCGGGTCAGCTGGCGGGTGATGCCCTCCCAGCCGCGGTGGGCCAGCTCCATAAGGTGGGGGCCACCGCCCATCATGTAGAGGAGGGGCCAGTTGAAGTAGGGCTCGTAGTAGTCGTCCGGGCTGCCGCCGCCCCAGGCATCATCCCAGATGAACTCGCCGTCCTCGCGTACGTAGCGCTCGATGAAGGGGTGGACGCTCTGCTCCATCGCGGCGATCAGGTGCCGCTGGTGCACCGCCCAGCCGGGCGGTTCGGTCACGGGGACGGTAGCGCGAATGGTATCCATTTCAGATAAGCCTATCGGGATGGCGCCGGAGGCGCCGTTCTATTGGGGTGACGAGGCGGCGCGGACATCACTTCGTTGCGCCTTCGGCCAAACCGGAGAAAGGGTGCTTCTCGACCGACCGCGCGGGTTCCAGCACGACCTTCTCCTCGGTCAGCGCCGAATCGTACAGCGCATCGAGTATGCGCATGAACTGGTAGGCGTCGCGGGAATCTACATCCGGCGACACCTCGCCCGCCACCGCGAGCGCGAAATGCTCGATCTCATGATAGAACCAGCGCTTCTCCTCCGGCTCTGCGGTGTGCGGCACGTCCAGCGGTGCTTCGGGCTCCGCGGTCGTGTGCGGATCACCGGTGGCATCTTTGTCGAAACGATGGATGAGACCATCGCGGATCGCCCCGGTCTTGCCGTAGAGCTCCACGATCCACGGTGGGTCGCAGTGGAGCCAGCGGGTGCAGTCCACCTGCAGGGTCTTGCCGCCGGCCAGGCCGACGATTCCCGACAGGTAGTCCTCGGCCGGCCCCTCGGGGCCGGCGTAGACCTGGTTGACCACGTGCTTCGTGGCGAAGGCCCAGAGCGGCTCGGGGCTACCCATCCACCACCAGACCAGGTTCAGCTCGTGGGAGGTGTGCTGCCCCAGAACGCCGCCCTTGTGCCCGTAGACCTGTTCCCAGAGGGTTACGCCGCTCGGCGCCGGGGAGCTGTTGTACTTCTGGAAGACCCGGCCGTGATAGGGCTGACCGATATCGCCGCGGGCGATGGCGGCGCGGAGGGTCCGGTTCTTCGGGTCGTGCCGCATGAAATAGCAGAACTGCAGTGTCTTTTGCGCCGCCGCTGCCGCCTTTTCGTACTCGAGCACCTGCTCGGCCCGCACCGCGTGCGGCTTCTGCACCAGCGCGTGTTTGCCGGCGGCGAACGAGTCGAGCACCATCGCGTGGCGCATCACCGGGTTCACCGCCAGGTAGACCGCGTCGACCGCGTCGTCGGCCAGCAGCTCGCGGTAGTCGCCGTAGTGCCGGTGGACGCCGTAGGCCGTCGCCGCGCCCTCGCACAGGTCGTCGTTCAGGTCGCTGATGGCGATCACGCTGACACCATCGACTGCCTGCGCTGACCTGATCGCCTCCTGGCCGGCCCAGCCGCAGCCGACCACGCCGAGGCGGAGATCGGCTGCCGTCATGCCCCGCCCTCCGTCCAGGCGTCGTAGAGAGCCAGCGCTTCTGTCTGAAGATCCTGGTAGCCCACGAGCAACACCATGCGCACCACAAACGCCACGCGCTCACCGGCGCGAGCGTCATTCCCTCCCAGGTGCAGGTATTGCGAGTTGTGATAGCTGTTGAAGCCGGATATCCCGTAGCAGTCCGATCGCCGCGCCATGATTACGATGGCCCCCTTCTCGTTAGCCAGTCCGTTCCGGTGCTCCTGCGTCATCAGCGGGTAAGCGTACTGCGGCCCGCGACGCCAGTTCAGAGGATAACCGTCGATCCAGCGGCCGTCCGCGAAGGTGCCTTCCGCCGCCTCGTCTCGCGCCCACGACTCGTTCTCGCCGTCGCCGCACCACTGCTTCTGGTACCAGAACACACCCTCGGGGTGGGTCAGGTTGTCGGCCACGGCGTAGCGCGGCCTGAACTGCGGCGTGAAGTAGTTCGCGATGAAGAGCTCGAACCCCGGGTAGTCCTGCTCCAGCTCGGCGGCGAACTCCACGTCCACCGCTGAATCGGACTGCACCAGCTGGTAGCGGGCGCTGAGGGTGGCATTTACTTCCTCGCTCGGCTTCCAGCGCACGACAACGGCGTCGCCATCCGCCTCCACGACCGCCGGCCGCTCTCGTGTGATCTCTAGCTGTCGGCCGATGCACAGGGTGCGGTAGATGTTGAGCCAAGCAAAGTCGGGCCCCTCGTCGAGCCAGAAGGAGCCCAGGCCGGTCAACCGCAGTCCCGACGCCCCGAGAATCGTGACCTTTCCCGGGCCGAGATCACCCTCGAACGCGGATTCAGCCGCGGCTTTGCGAAACGCCATCCATCCTCCTTCGGATCCTCTCGAGTCTTTCCCAGTGCCGTTTTTGTGTTCGCCGACGAGGCCGTAGTATACGAAGATTGACGTGACACCGTTACGCGGGGAGCAAGACCGCCGTGAATCGACTTACCGACGACCATATCGAGGAGCTCGAGCGCGAGGGATTCCTCATCATCCCCGACTTCATCACTGGTGAGAAGCTGGAGAGCATGCAGGCGGCGCAGCGGCGCGTCCTGCCAACTTGGGAGCAGTTCCGCGACGATCCGCATCCGGACCAACGGGACGGCAGCCTGCTGATCTGCTTCCCACACGAGCAGATGGACCTCTACCGGGCGGCGATGGACGCGGAGAGCATCGCCTTCGCCCGCAAGTGGCTGAAGACCGACGACATCCATATGCGGGTCGGCTGCCTGATCGGCCGCTACCCGGGACATGCCTGGGGCGGCACCGGAAGCGACGATTCCGGAATGCACATCGACAACGGCAACAACTCGCTGCTGCCGATGAGCGAGGAGCTGCGGGAGTTCGGGCAGATCGGCTTCTGGGTCCACCTCGAGGAGGTTGCCGGGGATCAGGGGCCGCTGCGGCTGATCCCGCGACGCCACGGCCGGGACATGAGCAAAGGTGTGCCGCTGGTCTGTGGGGCCGGCACCCTCGCCATCTTCACCAACTACACCTGGCACAGCGCCACCGCCTACACCCGCGCGGACGAGCAGCGCTTCACCTGGGGCTACAGCTTCGGCCGGGCCGACCACTTCTGGGAGGGTTTCCGCCACTACACCCACCTGGGCAGGCACACCCCAGTCTTCCAGGAATTCATCGGCAGCCTCACCGCTGCAGAGCGCCGGCTATGGCGCTTCCCGCCGCCGGGCCACCCCTACTACACCGAACAGACCCTCGCACTGCTGGAGGAGCAGTACCCAGGGTGGGACTCGGCTGAATACCGCCAGCCGATGGGCTGAAAGAGCCTGCACGAACCGAAACACCCCGGTTGGCGCCTGACTCCGCTCAGACCTCCACCACCACCGGGCTCTGGCTGGCACGCCGGTAGAGGTCGTCGAACTGGGCCGAGCCATCGTCGTCGACAAGCTCGGTCGAGTTGCCCCAGTCGTCCACCGGCCGGTTGCCGGTGCCGAAGAACGCCCATTTCTGTCCCGAATCCTTGAAGTAGATCTTCGTGCCGCCCGGCCGCGTCACCTCGGTCAGGCGCCGCGGCAGCGCATGGTCGGCCTTCTCCACCCGGTACTCCTCCAGGGCCTCCTCGTCCAGCTCAATCCCCAGACCCGGCGCCTCCGGCACGCGGGCATGTCCGTCGACCACCGGCATCCGCTCCTTAAGCAGCGAGTGCTCGTAGAGCTCGTGGCAGGTAATCGTCGGCCACTGGGCCTGCTTGAGCACCGCGCTCAGGTGCAGCGACAGCGCCGTCGTCGGCGCCGCCCCCACCATCTGCAGGAAGAACGGCATCTTGACTTCGGCCGCCGTCGAGCCGTGGCGCATGATCTGGGAGACGCCGCCGCCGAGCACCCAGCCGTCGCAGACGCCGCCCATCTCGAGCCCCTCACGGGCACCGATGACGCCGTAGTGATGGGCGATCGCCGTCTCGATCTGCGAGCGCATGTGGCGGTTGCCCGAGGCATCGTCGCGGGGGATCGGATCTTCGTAGATCTTGATCTTCGGGAAGTCGCGCTCGAGCTCGCGCAGGATGGGGATCGCGTTGCTGCTGTTGTTGAGGAAGCCGTTCCAGTCGGCGTCGATGTGGAAATGGTCCGGCGTCACCTCGCTGATCCGCCGCACCGTCTCGCGCACGTCGAACCAGGGACGGGTCTTGATCTTGATGCAGGTGTAACCCAGCTCCGACGCCGTCTGAGCCTCGATGGCGTACTTCTCCGGCGACATGTCGTGATCCCAGAACGAGATCGCGCACCAGTCGCGGACCTTGGGACCGAGCAGGCGGTAAAGCGGCACGCCGGCGATCTTGCCGGCCGCGTCGAACAGCGCCATCTGCAGGCCGGCGCCGAGCGCGTCGTCCCACATCATTTCGAACGGCGTGTGCCCGATCACACGCTCCTCGGCCTGCACCCTGCCCCACGTGTAATTCTGGATCGTCTCGCCCCAGCCGACGATGCCGCCGTCGACCTCCAGGCGCGTGATCTCCAGCTCCGACCAGGTGTGGATACCGGCCCGCTCCATCTCGAGCCGGACACGATCGACGAACGGCACGTGCAGGGTGAAGCGCTCTACCTTTGTGACCTTGGCTGTCATCTGTCTTCCTTCCGATAGCTGTCCGTTGGGTGCAGTTCTACGATAAGTGGTCTGGATGGGCTCATTGCGCCAGGTCCGGGCGCCGCGCCCAGAACGCCGCGCCCAGCCGGTGCTCCTCGTCCCGCCATTCGACCGCGAGCCGGCGCAGCGTCTCCCGCATGCGACTTACCCTGGTCTCGTCGTCGCCGGCCAGGTTTCGGGTCTCCAGCGGGTCCCGCTCGAGATCGAACAGCTGCGTCTCGCCGCCGGCGTACTCCAGCAGCTTGCCGCGGCCATCGCTGACGCCGCGGATGCTGTCGGTATAGGCCAGGTAGAGTTCCTCGTAGCCGGACTCAGCCGTTCCCGCTGCGATACCGGCCAGGCTCCGGCCCTGCACTGAGGCGGGCACCGGGGTAGCGGTCAGTTCGCACAGGGTGGGAAAGATGTCGAGCAGGTAGACGAGGGCGTCCCGGCGTTCGGCCCGCGGCAGGCCGGGTCCGGCCAGCACCAGCGGCACGCGGACGCTGTGCTCGTACAGGCTCTGTTTGCCCATCAGGCCGTGCTGCCCCAGCGCCAAGCCGTTGTCGCCGGCGAAGACGACGATCGTGTTGTCGCGCGCGCCCTCAGCCTCCAGCGCCGCCATCAGGCGGCCAAAGCCGGCGGCGAGGTGGGAGATCATCGCATAGTACTCGGCGATGTGGCGCCGGACCTCCGCTTCGGTGCGGGGAAAAGCGGCTAGCAGCTCGTCGCGCACCCGCAGGGCGCCGTTGTCGAACGGGTGCTCGGGCAGGAAGCTGGCCGGCAGCTCGACCGCGGCCGGATCGTACATGTCGAGGAAGCGGGCCGGCATCGTACGCGGATCGTGGGGTGCCATCAGCGCGACGTAGGCGAAGAACGGCCGCCCCGGGTCCCGCTCCCGCAGGAAGCCCTCCGTCGCCTCGACGAACAGGTCGGTGGAATGGGCGCCGGCGTGAATGTGGTCGCCCTCGCGGCACCTGGTCTCGTTGGAGTGGTGTGGGTCGGGCACGAAGGGCAGACGGCCACCGTAGCGGCCGCTGGGATCGAAGCGGTAGACCGGTACGTTCCAGTGATCGGCCATGCCGCCGAAGAAGATCTCATCGCCGCAGGAGAAACTGCGGGCGTAGGATTCTCGCCCGTTGTGCCACTTGCCGGTGCCGAAGGTCTCGTAGCCGGCGGCCTGGAAGCAGGCCCCCATCGTCGTATGCGCAGCCGGGATGCGCTGCCCCTCGCCGTCGATGTCGAAGAGCCGGCGGCCGGTGTGCAGCATGGCGCGGCTCGGCATGCAGACCGCGCCCGAGGTGCCGCCGGGGATGTGGGCACGAGTGAAGGTGGTGCCGCATCCGACCAGGGCATCCAGGTGCGGCGTCGCCACGGCCGGATTGCCCAACGCTCCAATGGTGTCGAAGCGCTGGTCGTCGGTGAAGAAGACCAGCACGTTCGGTCGTTCATTCATGGCCAAGCGCCTGCTTCAGGGTAGGCGGCTTCGGCGCTCCGGGGGATCGCCCCGAGAGCCAGCACTAGTGCCGTGAGGACCAGCCGCTGCATCCATTCCGCCTCCCTTCCTGTCACCAGGGTATGTCCGCGAGGTCGGGCTCGAACACCAGACCCATCTCCTTCCCGTAGTCGAAGTCGACGTTGTGCGTCGCGAAATCCTGGTCGCCGCGCACACTCTTGATCAGCTCGTCCCGCTCTAGGGGGATCGGCACCGCATGCCAGACGCCGGAGTAGAAACAGATGCCGGTGCTACCATCGGAGTGGAAGGCGCGCAGTTCCTCGGGGGACGGCGGCGGCGCGCCAATCCGCCCGACCATGAACACGATCGGTCCGTGACGGCTCGGGTAATAGGCCTGCCCGGCATCGGTGTGGTAGTTGAAGTACGAGCGCCGGTTGTCGCCGGCTTCGACAGTGAACTCCTTGCTCTTCAGCCCGCCCTTGACGACAACCGGTCTCGCCTCCTCGACGGAGGCGATAGCCTGGCCGTAGGGCGCAAACGATTCCTGGGTCAGGGGCTCCAGCTTCAGCTTCACGACTTTCGGCATGGCGGGCCTGCTCTTGCCAGCGCGCGGTTCGGCTGCGGTCACCAGGTGCGCTTTTTGAGGAAGTCCTGGATGGCGTGTTTCGGAACCGGGAGCTCGTCGATGTGGTCCTCGAGCCAACCCGAGAAATCCTTCTCCACCTCGTCGGACCAGGGACCGTCGATCTGGCCGGGGAGGTAGACGCCGTCGGCGAGGCGTGACTTGCCGAAGATGTCGCGCAGGTCCACGATCTCGGCGGTGGTCACCATCTCCTCGGCCAGGTAGGGCGGGATGAAGACCACCGAGTCGTCCTTGGCCAGGACCACGTCTCCAGGCATCACCGTGCAACCCCCTATCCGCGTCGGCCCGTTCAGGCCGGTGAGCATGATCGTCGGGGACGCGTAGGAGGGATGAAAGCCGCGGGCGAAACAGGCGAAGTCGTCCAGCTCGCGGATGCCGTCTATGTCGCGCACGGAACAGTCGTGCACGACGCCGTTGCCCGACCGGGCCTTGATCATAGCCGCGAGATTGTCGCCGATGACCGCCCCCTGGTCAATCTTGCCGAAGACGTCGGCGACGTAGACGTCACCCTCGACCAGCATGTTGATCGGCCAGTGGATGTGATCGCCCTCGTGCCCTCCCTTCTCGCCCTGCTCGTCGAGCGCCCGCCGGCAGTCGGGCCGACGCGGCATGAAGGTGGCCGTCACGGCGCGGCCGCAGAGGATGTTGCCCGGCTGCGTGTTCATGAAGCCGCCCTCGAACTGGAAGTTGTACTCGGCGCCGCGGCAGGTGCCCCAGGCCTGCGTCAGCGTGACATTGCGCATCCGCTCGATGACGTCGTCCGGTACCTTCGGGCGGCCGTCGGGGAACCGCTCCCCCTCCCACTCTTTGGTGTATTCGATCAGCAGCTCCCTGGTAAAGCCGCCGATCGGCCCGCGCTCGTAGATTGACGTTGACATCTCTTGCTCCCGTTATTGATGCGCCCGGCTCTGGACTCCTAGGCTCTATTAAATGCGGGATTGCGTCATGAGGCAAAAACCCAATCTGGTCTTCATCATGCCCGATCAGTTGCGGGCCGATTTTCTCAGCTGTTACGGCGCCGGCTTCATCGACACCCCGCACATCGACGGGCTCGCCCTCCAGGGCTTGCGTTACGAGCGCGCCTACTCGCCCTCCCCACTCTGCGTTCCGGCGCGCTGCACGTTGCTGACCGGTCGCAACGCGGTGGCCAACGGCGTGCTGACCAACGAGCGGTTTCTCCGCCCCGACCTGGCCGGTGGCGGCATCCACACCTGGCCCGAGCTGCTGGCCGGGGCCGGCTACGCCACCGCCGCCATCGGCAAGATGCACTTCTATCCCTGGGAGCTGTCGATGGGCTTCGAGCACCGCGTCATCTGCGAAGACAAGCGCTGGCTGGATGTCGACGACGACTACCAGCGCCACCTGCAGGAGCATGGCTACCGCAAGATGCACGGCAACGAGCACGAGGGTTACCAGGAGAATCGCGGCGCCTTCGTGCACCAGGTTCCGCTGGAGCATTCCTGGGACCGCTTCGTCGGCGACGAGGCCTGCCGTTACATCCGCGAGCAGGACGGCGACGAGCCCTTCGCCATGATGGTCGGCTTCCCCGGGCCCCACTGTCCGTACGACCCCTCGCCAGAGTACCTCGACCTGTTCGACGAGAACGAGATGCCGCCTTCGATCCCCGATGCCGGGCTGACGCCGCAGCTGCTCGAAGACCGCGTCGCCTCCAACAAGGGGGCCTGGAACGGCGTCGACTACACCGAGTTCGACGAGACCCATAAGCGCCGGATCCGCACCCACTACGCCGCTCTGGTAAAGCAGATAGACGACGAGGTCGGCGCCATCCTCCAGGCCCTGCGCAGCACCGGCCGCTGGGAAGAGACGGTGGTGATCTTCTGCAGCGACCACGGCGACCACCTCGGCGACCACGGCCTGATCGGCAAAGGCGATTTCTACGAAGCCAGCATCAAGGTGCCCCTGCTCGTACGGCTGCCATGGTCCCACGACGCCACCACGGTCGAGGGGTTCGCCAGCATCGGCGACATCACCGCCACCCTGCTGGCGCTGGCCGGCTGCCCGCTCCCCTCCTACATGGATTCGCAACCGTTGCCCGGCCTCGGGCTTCCCGGCGCCCCGCCCCGCGAGCGCATCTTCGGCTTCCTCGCCAGCGGCTGCATGAACTTCGACGGCACCTGGAAGCTCGTCCGCTACGCTAACGGCGAGGAGTTGCTCTTCAACCTCGACGAAGACCCGACTGAACAGACCAACCGCCTCGCCGATCCGGCCTGTTCCGACACTCTTCGCCGCCTCGACGCCGAGCTGACTCGAGAGTGGATGCGCTCCGTCGACGCCGCCAACACCGACAAGATCGTCGCCCACCACCCTCTCTACAACGACAAGGAATACGGGAAAAAAGGCTGGCAACGCCCCTATCCCCAAACTTTCCCCTAGTCTCCCGCGAATGACCTTGTTTGTCTCTCTGCTCTGTTACTCGGCGGGTCCATAGCCAGTCAATTCCCGCCCAAGGTCGGGGACTGACACCCAGCATTCAGGACGACGACATGCGAATCGCCATCGCCTCCTACGGCCAGGAAACCAGCAGCTTCAGCCAGGTGCCCACCACCCTCGACACCTTCGCCATGTACGGCCACTATCGCGGCGACGAGATTTTCGCCAGGATGCGGGAGGTGGGCGCCCTCGGTGGCTTCCTCCAGGCGATGGAGGAAACCGCTGAAGACTGGACCCTCCTGCCCATCATTCACGGCTGGGCCGGCGCCAGCGGCGCGCTGACCCGTGAGACGCTGACCTACTTCGAGGCGGCGATCCTGGAAGGACTGCGCCGGCTCCTGCCGGTCGACGCCTTCTACTTCGCTCTCCACGGCGCCGCGGTCGCCGACGGCGTCCCCGATACCGAGGGCCACCTGCTCGCCCTGGTTCGCAGCATCCTGCCGGCCGGCGTGCCGATCGTGATCTCCCTCGACCACCATGCCAACGTCACCCAGCGGATGATCGACATGGTCGACGGCCTGGTCGGCCACCGCACCCAGCCCCATGACCAGGTCGAGACCGGCCTGCTCGCCGGCCGCCTGCTGCGCTCCATCCTCCGCGGCCAGACCAATCCGACGATAGCCTGGCACAAGATTCCGCTGATCACCCACCAGGAGCAGTTCCTCACCAGCCGCGGCCCGATGCAGGCCTGGTTCGACCTCGCCCGCCGAATCGAGCAGCGTCCCGAGGTCCTGTCGGCCTCCAATTTCCCCATGCAGCCCTGGATGGATGTTCCCGAGGCCGGATGGGCGACGGTGGTCGTGACCGACGGCGACACCGCGCTGGCGGAACGTCTTGCCGCCGAGCTGGCCGATGCGGCCTGGTCCCAGCGGGAGGAGTTCTGCCGGCTCGAGAGCATCCCGGCGGCGGACGCGGTGCACCGGGCGGCGGCGGCCGAATGGGGCCTGGTCATTCTGTCCGACACCGGCGACAGCACCTTCGGCGGGGCCACCGGTGACAGCGTCGTGATTCTGCGGGAGATGATCGCTCAGGATATCCAGGCCACCGCCCTGGTGCCCGTGGTCGATGCCAAGGTCGTCGAGATCGCCGCCGCGGCTGGCGCGGGCGCCACCATCGAGACGCCGCTGGGCGGCAAACTGGACCCGGTCTTCGGTAAGCCGGTAGAGGTCAGCGCCCGCGTCGCCGCCATCGGCGGCGGCCGCTACGAGGTCGACATGCTCGGCTGGGAATCGTTCGATGTCGGCCGCGCCGCCCTGCTGGAGATCGGGGCCGTGAAGGTGGTGGTAACCGAGAAAGTCGGGGTCGGCGGCAACCATCCGATCGTCTACGAGAGCTTCGGCATCGAGGTCAGCGCCGCACGCATGGTAGTGGTCAAGACCGCTAGCAACTGGCAGTTCTACGATGCCTGGCTCTCAGAGGTAGTGCGCGTCGACACTCCGGGAGCAACCACGTCCCACCTCGAGCAGCTGCCCTGGCAGTACCTGCCGCGACCCATCTACCCGCTTGACTCCTTGCCCGACTGGAAGGCGTAGCTCCCAACACCTCCGTCCGGACTCCATCGGCGGACGGTGTCGATCCTTCAGTAGCTGACCGCCACCGTCTGCGCTGCGGCGCTGCGGCCGCGGGCGGTCTCAGTCTCCACCAGGCACAGGTAGAGCCCCGGCAGCACCGGAGACCCGCTGTTGTCGCGACCGTCCCATACGGCCCTCCTGCCGACGCCCGACGGCAGGCCAGACAATTCAATTCGCCGCACTGGTCGACCGGCCAGATCGTAGAAGCAGACCCCAACGTCGGCCGCCAAGACGCCGAACAGAGCGAACCCGATCCGGGCCTCGTCGTTCACGCCGTCGCCGTTGGGGGTAATGATGCGCGACTCAATCGACAGCTCCGCGATCGCCTCGTCCGGCTCGTCGGCGGCCACCAGCAGCAGCCGGTCGGTGGCGATAGCGTCCAAGGCGTTGCCGGCCTCGACCCGCTGGCGGACGTGGGCGTCGCGCCGGTTGAACACCTCCCCTTCGAGCAGCCGCGACACAGCGTAAAGCCGGGTGCGCAGCTCGATCTGCAGCGTCTCGTCGGCGGCGATCGCAGCCGGCAGGAACAGGGTGAGTCCATCCGCCCCCTGCTCGACCAGATCCGGTTCCACAGTCACGGGCGGCGCACCGAGCCGCAGGCTGATGAACTCGGCGCTCGACGGCGTGCTGATGTGGATGGCGTCGAAACCGGCGGCGGCGGCGGCGAAGCCGGCCCTGATCGCGTAGACCAGCTCGACCGGCTCCGCCAGCGGCACCTGAGCCAGGAGTGACTCCCCGGTGTCGCCGACCAGAGCCACCTCGCCCACCAGCTCCGTGGCCAGCAGCGGCAGCAGTTCGATGCGCAGGGAGTCCAGCCTTACCATCCGGCGTGGGTCCTTGGTGGCGGCCTGGACCAGGACCTGCAGGTAACGCCCCACGGAAAGGTCCGGGCGCGTCCCGGTTTCGCTGATCTGGCCCGACCAGGGCGTCCAGTTGTCCAGGTCGGTGACCACCGGCCCGCGCCAGCCGATGTACCGGGGCTGCTCCCTCGTCTCCCGCAGCCGCAGCGACTCCCAGGTGGCCGAATCGACTTCCTGCAGATCGCCGGCATCGCCGTAGGTGAAGAACTGCCGCGGGTCCGGCGTCGAACCAGTCTTCAGCCTGACCCGCACCACGGCCTCTGCCTCCCCCGGATCGATCTGGACCAGCGCGCCGGTTTCCCAGCGCCGACTCCCGTCCCCGTCCTCCGTCCAGCCGGCGCCATCGCGCCGCCACCCGCTCACCCCTAGCTCGACCCCACCAATCAGTACCGCTTCTCCGAGGTCGACGGCAGCGGTCTGCAGACGGGACTCGGCGGCAAAGCCGTTGCCGAACAGCTCGAACTCGGCGTAGGCCAGCTTGGCGTTGGCCACCCGTTGCCCCGCCGCATCCGGAAAGGTCCGCCAGCGGACGTAACGCAGCCGTTGGGTGGCGAAGGCGATGTCGATCGGTGCCTCGAGATTTTCCTGGACGGCTCCCAGGACCTGGTCTAGGGGCGGGTAGGTGACACCCGACCGGAACGTGCTGAACTCGGTCGTGGACTTCGAGGCGTCGGTGAACTCGTCGTGTAGCTGCTCGCCGAACTCGCTGCCGGACAACTCGCCGTGCACGGGAACGTAGTTCTCCCACGGCTCGCCGAAGTTGTCCACCAGGTGTGCCGGCGGCAGGGTCAGGACGAAACGCTCCAGGGGCAGACGCCCGCCCAGGTCGAAGGTATAGAACTCCGACGTGGAGTAGTTGTTCAGGTAGTTGGTGACCGAGACTAACGTGGTGCGGTCGCCGTCGACGTAGAGCGGACTAGCCGGCAGCGATGAGGCGCGGTTGCCGATCACGCCGAAGCCGCGCCAGAGCCGGGGCATGCCGTCGAGCCAGAGCGGGTTGGCCGTGTTCACCCGCCGCTCGAACGGATATCGATCGAACAGTTCCGGAACAAAATTCACATCCGGGCGCAACTCCAGGGGTTGCAGGGCGCCCGGAGAAGCCGTCTCGCCCATCAGCGCGTTGAGAACAGCGCCGTCGCCCCAGGAAAGGCCGGCAGCCCCGCCGAACGTCAGGTGGCGGATGTCACCCTGCTCCTGCTGTCCCGTGGCTGGCAGGATGAAGGCGAGGGCGAGGGCCAGTAGCCGCACCGCGTACCAGCCTGCTCCGTAGCGCTGTAGCGCGGTTCGAAGCATGGTTCGCAAGGTATCCGCACAGCTGGCCAGGTGCAAGCACCTGCCGCGTGGCGAGACCGATCGTCCTGTGCTACCTTTCCCAGCCGGCGGAAGCCGGTTCGGTGCCGCCGTCAATCCCCAATTCCCGGAGCATGATCGAATGTACATCGGAACTCAGACCGCCTGCCGCAATGAGACCGACATCCAGCTGCTTGCCCAACTCGGCGTGCGCAACGTCGACCAGACGCCGCAGGAGCCCTGGGAGGAATGGACGACGGAGCTGCTCGTGGAGCTGCGCGAGCGCTTCGACAAGCATGGCATCAACCTCGAGATGATCCACATCCCGCTCGGCTCCCAGAGTGCGTTCAAGAACGGCGCCGGTTCCATCTTCCTGCCCCCGAGCGATGAGCGGGAGCGCCAGCTCGATCGCATGTGCGAGACGGTGCGGATGGCGGGAGAAGCCGGTCTCCGGGGACTCAACTACAACATCACCATCCTCGGCCATCTGCGCACCGAAAACCGCTACGGCCGCGGTGGCGCCAGACTCTCCTCCTTCGAGTACGACAAGCTGGACCAGAGCCTGCCCGAGTTCGAGGGCGGCCCCGCCGACGAAGACGAAATGTGGGAGCGAATCCAGTACTGGCTCGACCGCATCATTCCGGTTGCCGAGGAGCACAAGGTGCAGATGGCCTGCCACCCCTCCGATCCAGGCATCGGCGTCGGCAACACCTATCGCGGCGTCGCCCGCGTCATGGGGATGGTGGAGGGGCTCAAGAAGCTGACCGAGATCTACGACAGCCCGTACAACGGCCTCAACTTCTGCCTCGGCTGCGTGTCAGAGGCCCTCGAGAATCCGGCGGCGGAGGTCTACAACGTCATCCGCTGGTTCGGCGAGCGCAAGAAAATATTCAACCTCCACTTCCGCAACATCAAGGGGGGTCTCGGCAACTTCGTCGAGGTCTTACCCGACGAAGGGGACGTGAACATGCTCAAGGCCCTGCGCACCTTCAAGGAAGTGGGCTACGAGTACATGATCATGCCCGACCATGTTCCCGGGCTGGTCGGTGAGAACGGCGGCCAGGTCGGCTTCGCCTACACTTACGGCTACATCCACGCGCTGCTGCAGGCGGTCGACGAATAGCCGATGGCGAACGCACGACCGGGCCAGGGCCTGATCGCCCACTGGCCTTTCGCGGACGATTGCGAGGAGCAGGTCGGCGGCCTGGTGACGCGCAATCGCGGCGTGGAGCTGAGTGGGAGCGGCCCTCGCGGCGAATCCGGTGCCGCCGTTTTCAGCGGCGACGGCGCGTTCCTGGAGGCAGAGGACCACCCTGCCCTGCACGTGGGCTCGGGTGAGTTCACGGTCGCCGCCTGGGTTCGGGCCGCGGCCGACAACGGCGACGTTGTCGGCGACCTGGTCAGCAAGTTCGACCCCGACACCCGTCGGGGACTGCAGCTGTCCATAGTCACCAACAGCGGCGTCACCTCCACCGCCCAGTCGAACTACCGCAATCTCCACTTCGGTATCGATGCCGGCATGGATCCGGAGTGGACCGATCGTGGCCGCCCGGGCAATGCCGTGTTCGTCACCGCCCTGACGGTCGCGCAGGGGAAACTCTACGCCGGTACGCTCGAGACCGGCGCCGACGAGATGGGGCGTCTGTGGCGCTACGGCGATGACGGCACCTGGCTGGATCTCGGCAACCCGGTCGGCTGCAACGTCGTCCACACGGTGGCCGAATTCGACGGCGGCCTCTACGCCGGGTTCGGGCGCTACATCGGCCAGTCCTCGGACTTGGATGAAACGCGCAACACCACGCCCGGCGGCCAGGTGTACGGACTCGAGCCGGATGGTCGATGGGTGTACTGCGGCCACCCCGGTGCCGAGGATGCGACACCCGAAGAGGCACCAACCGCCGGCTTCGCCAACCACGTGCACGCGAAGACACCCGACGAAGTCGCATCGACCGGCTTTAGCACGGGCAAGGCGGACGACGTCCTCGCTCTGACCACCTACCAGGGCCGGCTTTACTGCACGAGCAACCACCGCCGGGGCGCCTTCGTCTACCAGGGCGGAGAAGACTGGCGCTACATCGGTCCGGACCACCGGCTTCTCAGCTTCACTGTCTATCGCGGCCGGCTGTACACCCTGGTCAACGGCGGCATGGTCTACCGCTACGAAGGTGGCGCGGAGTGGAGCTACTGCGGCCGTCCGGAGGGATCGATCCAGACCTACTCGGCGGCGACCCACGCCGGCCGGCTCTACGTTGGCACCTGGCCCGAAGGACAGGTCCATCGCTACGAAGGTGGGGAAGCCTGGGTTGGGGTGGGCAGCGAGGGCCGGGTGGGCTTCGAGCGCGAGATCATGGGCATGGCACTCTACAACGGCAAGGTCTACCTCGGCTCGCTTCCCATGGCCAACGTCTGGCGCATGGACGGCGACCAGTTCACCTTCGTGGGCAACCTGGACACCACACCCACCACCCTTCGCCGCGTCTGGAGCATGGCCGTCTATCGGGGCGAGCTGTTTGCCGGGACACTGCCTTCGGGGCGCGTCTACTCGGCCGCAGCTGGCCAGCTGGCCAGCTGGGATCAGGCTTTCCCCGACGGCTGGCACCAGGTGACCGCCGTCCGCGACAGAACCGGGCTGCGGCTTTATGTCGACGGAAAGCAGGTAGCGACCTCACCCCCTCCGGGGACGCGCGCCTTCGACTTGTCCAACGACTCCCCGCTGCGGATCGGATTCGGCCCCCACGACTGCTTCCGCGGCCGGATCAGCGACCTTCGCCTGTACGGGCGGAGCCTGGATACCCCTGAGATCGAGCGTCTCGCCACAAACGGCTAGTGTCGCCTCGCCACCCAGGGGGACGGTCGGGTGAGGATCACGTACTGTCCCAGCGCCGGCACCACCGCCACGTACAGGCTGATGCGCCGGCCCGGCGGCAACGGCACTGCGAGGCCCTCTGGCTGCGACCGCGACGGCCGACCGGGTCTCTCGCTCCCGGTACCAGGTAAAACTCCTCACGAGCCCGGCGATCTCCTCCTGTACCTCCTCGGCAGGCGCGATCAGGCCTTGCCGCCTAGATGGCTCGCCCGCAACAGCTCGGCGCCGGCGCACATCGCCTGGAGCTTCAGGTAGGACCGGTCAAGGAGCTCGCCGGCGCCGGCGGTGGTGGCGAAGCCGCAGTCCGCATTCAGCACCAGACGCTCGGCGGGCACCGACGCCAGGGCCGCCCGCGCCCGCGCAACCACCAGTTCGGCCGTCTCGACCTGCTCATCTCCAGGCACGATCACCCCCATGCCCAGCAGCCTGTTCTTGGGGAAGTCCGAAAGGGACTGCAGGCGGCGGCCGATCGGGCTGTTGAGCTCCAGCGCCAGACGATCGACACGCATGCCGTCCATCGCCAGCTGCATCAACCCGGTTCCCTCGGGCACGTCCCCCTGTTCACCGTGGCCGTGGCACAGATGCACGGTGATGAACGCCGGCTCCATCCCCTCGGTAACCTGGTTGATCGTCTCGACCGAGAGTTGCACGACCTCCTCGCGCGCCCGCGGGTCGTAGTGGTAGACTTCCGGATTCACCAACCGCGGCAGCAGCGGCTCGTCGAGCTGGATGGCGTCGACGCCCAGCCGCACCAGCTCGGCTATCTCCTCCCGGAGGATCCCGGCGCAGGCCTCGACGAAGGATCGCTTCGTCGGATAGGCGGCGGCCGAGTGTTCAGGGTGCCACATCAGGTCGCCCACCGTGGAGGGAGCCGGCAGCGTTACCAGCGCCCGACGGCTGGTGACACCCATGAGGAACTCGGCCTCGGCGGCCACGATCGGTCCCTGACGCTCCAGCTTCTTCTCCACGAAGGCCCCCAGCCGCAGAGGCCCTCGTTGGACCGGCGCCCGCCGGAATCCTCCCACCTTGTCGGCGAAAACGCGGGCGTAGTTCTCCCGACGCCACTCGCCGTCCGACACGTAGTCGAGGCCGGCCCGCTCCTGCAGCCGCACCGCACCGACGATGGCCTCGTCGAGCAGCCGGTCGGCCTCCGCCGCCGCCAGTGCGCCGGCGAGGCGATCGCGGACGATCTCGACCACCCAGCGAGGGCGCGGCAGACTACCGATCGCCATCGTTGGAAAGAGCCGGTCGAAAGAGGGAATCGCCATCTGTTTTGCTCCGTCAACCGCGACGGTCTATCGTAAACCGCGCCGGACGCGCGCCGTCGCGGCACATCCAACCGGAAGGGAGCACTTCGCCATGAGATTCGGCATCATCGGTTGCGGCGACATCGCCGCCAGTTCCTTCGCCCCCAGCCTGGTCCATTCGGACGCGACCGAGCTGGCCGCCGTCTGCCGCCGCGACCTCGACCAGGCTCGCGCCTTCGCCGACCGCTTCGGCGGCTGCTCGGCTTATGGAGCGGCAACTGATCTTCTGGCCGACGACGCGGTGGAGGCCGTCATCGTCGCCACCCCCACGGACACCCACTGCGAGTACACCATCGCCGCCGCCGCCGCCGGCAAGCACGTCCTCTGCGAGAAGCCGATGGCGCGCGACCGGCACGAATGCCGGCACATGATCGAGGCCTGCCGTGCCGCCGGCGTGGCGCTGGCAGTGGCCTACCGCCGCCGCTTCTTCCCCCAGGTCGTCGCCGCCAAAGCGCTGATCGCCGAGGGCGCCATCGGCCCCGTGGCCTGCACCCGCACCCACTACGCCGGCGGCGGCATGGCAACCGGCTGGCGTGCCCGTGCGGACATCGGCGGCGCCCTCATGGAGATGGCGGTGCACCGCATCGAGGTACTCCTCAACCTGGCTCCTGCCGCTCCCGTCGAAATCAGCGGCATCGTCGACACGGTATACCACAAGCAGGCCGAGGCCGACGACACCAACGGGCTGCTACTGCGCTTCGCCGACGGCACGATGGGCCTGCATTCCACCATCCTCACCTCCAGACCGCGGCGCGACTTGGCCCAGGTGGACGGCACCGACGGCCGCATCGTCATCGACGGCCTAGAGTTCGGGAGCGACCAGATCGAGTTGGAGACCGAGCGGGAGCGCCGTTGCGTCGCGGTCGTGCCCCTCGAGGCTCCCTATTACGACCAGCCGATGATCGAGGACCTGGTCGCCGCCGCGAGCTCCGGCCGCGAGCCGGTATGCGATGGCATCACCGGATACACCGTGCAGGCGGTGGCCGACGCGGCGCGCGAGTCGTCGGTCAGCGGCCAGCGGGTGGCAGTCGACTCCTGGAAAGACTGATCATTCTCAGGTGCAACGGCGGCTCCGACGGACGGCACGCGGTGGCCGTGTTCGGGATGCCGGTTTCCGCGATTTAGCAACCCTCCGCCTGCTGCTTTTTCCGCCCGCCGTTACCAGCGACATTGCCGTCACTCACTGACATACAGGGCAAAGAGCCTGGCGTCCTCGGGACGGGTGCCGGCACCGTAGTTGACCCGGAGTCTGAACGCCTTTAGATCGGCCGGCAGCCGGTCACCGCCCTGCCAGCTCACCGGCCGCCGCAGTCCCGGCGCGAGCAGCGGCCGGCTGGCGTCGCCCGCGAAACCGGGGACCGGCTTGAACGCCTCGTCCAGCACCTCCACCGTCAATGGACTGTGCTCGCCCACGTCGAGGTTTGCGTGCACCTGAGCCCCATTCTGCGTGCGCAAAGCGCAGGTCACCATGTTCGGTTGGGGCCGCTCGATCGGGAAGAAGGACCCGTGGGTGTAGGGCACCTCCTCGAACGTCTCGAAATATCCGAGCCGGTCCCGTTGCCATGTCGCCAGGCGAACGTCGCTGCCGAAGAACAGCCCATACCACATCATCGTCTGCTCGCCCCGGTTGAGCATCGCCGGGCCGTGACCGTGGGCCAACGCCTGGCCGTAGTGGCGCGGCGCGCCCGGCTCGCCGTAGGCCGGAATCAGCTTGAAGTCCGGGATCGGCTCGCGGTAGTGGAGACCGTCGTTGGTCACCACCAGGCCCAGGTCGATCTCGATCCGGTCCTGCTCGCCCATCGGGTTGCCGTGCCACATGTCGTACACGCCGACGACGACGTTTCCGCGGTTCCACAGCATGGCACCCTGGTGGGCCTCCTCCGCCACGTTGTGGTCCAGTACCTCCGGCCGGGGTGCCACCTCGTCTCTGCGAAACCCCAGGCAGGAGGCCTGGGTCCAGGTTTCAAAGTCGTACGATGCGTAGCTGATCATCTTGCGGGCGACGCCGTAGTGCGAGCCGTGGTAGCCGAGCTCGTCCTGCGACACCACGTAATAGCAGGCGCCCACTTTGATGACGCTGCCGGTCTCCTGCGCCGGCGCCACGGGGTTGTTGGGCGACTCGGTCCAGCTCAAACCGTCGGCGCTGTAGGCCACCGCCAGCTGGTTCATGTAAGGGCTGCACTCGATGCACATTTTGAAGCGGCGCCCGGGGTCGGGATCGTCCGGGTCGGACAGTATCGGACAGCTGGTCAGCACCGACCGGCCATCGAACAGATCGACGATGTTGTTGTCGCGGCTGCCGTTGAACTCCACCAGGCCCAGGTTCGGCTTCTCCCAAGTTTCTCCGTCCCGGCTTACCGCATAGGCCAGCCTGCGGCCGCTACGGTCTTGGCTGCTCTTGGCCTGGTACCACATCCGCAGCTCGCCATCGATCTCGATGACGGTGCCGTAGAAGGTGACGCCGGCATCGTCCGGGGCGCCCGGCTCGCCGCGGCCCAGAACGATCGGGTTCATGTTGTAGGGCGTCTTGCCCGGCACCAGCTGCAGCCGCAGCCCGGCACGATACGGAATGCTGTGGTCGTCGAACGGGAACAGCACTGCTTCTTCGACGCTGCCCGCACCACCACCGTTTAGTACTTCAATCATACCCGTGACCTCATTCGTCTTCCATGCGTTCGCAGCGCACCACCAGCTCGCACTGCTCCAGGGACGGCCAGCCATCGTTCACGGCCGGCATCTTCAGCACCCACTCGTTGGGGCCCTCCGCCCCCTCTAGCACCACCAGCACGGCGTTGTCGCCTTGCCGCAGTGGGGGGTTGTCCACCACAAGCCACTCATTCCCCTCGCTGTTGCGCAACTTCGCCGCGCTGTACAGATCGATGCGCTGGTCGTTCACCTCGCAGCGAATGCGGGGCAGGTTGGACTCGTATTCGGTCAATCGCAGCCGCAGCTCGGTCTTGCAAATGCGGCCATCGGCGATCCCCGCCTCGATGTCGTCCTCGATTGTCAGATGCAGTAGATGCCCGTCGCCGGCACCGCGACCGGTGAGCGACAGCTTGCGTGGCAGCTGCGGCTCGTAGTCGCCGATCGCCCCCCGCGGGCTGACCTGGTAACAGCGATCCAGGGAACGCAACGCCTGCCCATCGGCCAGCTGGCGTATGACCTGCAGGTCCCCGCGGGTAAACCGGTCGGTGGCGAACGGACCCATCCGCCCCTGGTACACCGGCGGGTAATCGCGCGCCGGCATGGCGCTCTCGTCGCCGACCGCCACCGGCATGGCGCGGTGGTTGGCGTAGTCGTGGTTGAACAGATGCACGCCGGCGGCGCCGGCCGCGTAGGCGTTGTGGGCGATCGCCCGCCGCACCGCCGGCTGCCCGACCTCATAGCCGTTGAGGGGCGATGCGCGGTAGGTCCCGCCCGACCCGACGTAGATCAGGGTGCCGCTCGCGCCGGCCGCCGCCACCGCCCGCGGCACGTCATTCTGCGACCGCCACCCGCCGGTGGACGAGATGGTTGCGATGTCGACGAGCCCTTCATCGATCCAGCGCTCCACGTCGAGCCCCTGCCCCAGCACCGCGTCGAAGCTGGACGGCACCCGGCAGGCCACCTTCACCGTCTGTCCCAGACGCCCGGCATGCTCGTCGGCGAGCTCGCGGGTCCGGCGCATGAAGCCGGTCATCGTCTCGATCTGCCGGTGACCCTGGTGCGGCTTGAAGAAGGGGGCGGCACGGCAGAAGTCCAGCTCAAGTCCGTCGACGCCGTACCGCGTCAGCACCTCGTCGAAAAGTCCTAGGAAGCGCGCCCGCACCTCCTCCTGGGCATAATCCCACTGCCAGGTGAAGCTGAACTGCTCGCTGTAGTTGTAAACCGGTGTCGACGGCGGCGGCGAGCCGATCAGCAGGTCCGGCCTCCTGATCTTCAGCGCGGACCGCCGCCCGTCCGCCATCCGGTGCTCCATGTTGCTGTGGGCGTCGTTCATTCGGAATGCCGCGTATACGCCCATACCGGCGGCGCGCGCCCGCTCCAGGTACAGCCCGAACACGTCGTGCCCGTCGTCCACCATCGCCTGCAGGTTCATCTGCAACAGGTCGGAAGGCCTGATCTCGTCCCCGGAGGGCATCACACCTGGCACCGGCCGGCCGTCGTCGCCAGCCGGCAGCACCTCCCTGATGTCGGCACCCCAGCACTCGCCCCACAGTTCACCGTGCGGGCTACCGCGCCAGGACAGATCGTCGTTGATCCCGACCAGCACGGTGAGCACGTCGACCCCAGTCCCGGCAAGCTGGTCGATCATCTCCGTCACGTCGCCAGGATTGCGCCGGAACAGGTATTTGAACGCCAAGCAGCCGTCCGTGTTGAACAGTATCCGCGGCGGCCAGTTGTATCTCATGGTGTCCATTGCCAGGGATGTCCTGCGCCTGGAACATCGAGGCACTCGTTGAGCGCAACTGCGTTGGGAAACGAGGACCGGAGGTGATCCAGAACGGACCGTATCTCAGCCCTGCAGGTCAGGCAAGGATACGGCAACCTGCCCAGCTCGCGAAACCGCTGGCCGTTGCGCGCGTGAAAGTCGCCCCGGCGATCCGTGAACTGCCCCCAGAAACCCATGGTATAGCCGATGTCGACGACAGGCTCGCCGCTGGCGCGCCACGCTTGCGGAAACAGGGCCGAAAATGCCGGCGCCGAATTCAGCCAGCTGCCGCAGCGCACGTCGCCGATCTCCGGCCGGCGACGCTGCGAGTCCTGCAGCATGCGAAGCAGGCAGGCTGCGAAGTCGTCGCGCATCTCGACGAGCGGCGAGGCGGGACGGTAGGTGTTGTCGATGTGGATGTTGAGCGCCTCATGCCGGTAGTCGAAGGACCAGCTCTTATAGGGCCGCTCCGCCATGTCGGGCAGCGGATTCCCCACGTTCTCGACCCTCTCCACGATGCTCGGCCAGAACAGCTCGAGGCATTTCGCCTCAAGAACCTCCGTGTCGGCGGCGGCGATGTGCGCCTCGAACACAGGACGCACAGTATCGAGCAGCACCCGCCACTGCGGGAAGACGTCGCCGTTGGCCGGATGGCCATCGCCCGTGTAGTAGCTGGTGTTCCTGAAGATGTTGACGCGCTTGTTGAAGGCATCCTCGAAGTCGCTCGAGCCGTCCACGATACGCTTCCTGGCATACCAGACCGAGAGCCTGGTGAGCTCGCGACAGTAGTTCGCGTAGACGGCAGCGCTTACCGGCATGCCGGCCCAGCTCAGCCCGCAACGGTGTGGGCGAGGATGGTGTTCACGGCATCCAGCTCCCAGGTCTCATTGTAGGCATGCGGCTTGGGACGCGCCGGCGGGTAGCCGTCGGGCGGCTCGTCGGGATCTATCAACTCGAGTCGGTCGCGCCCCCGAGGCCGATCCAGCCAGGCTCTGACCTCGGCTGCCGCGTCGATCTCCTGGCGCAGAATGAACTCGGCGAAATCGAAGTCGCTGACGGCCACGTGCGCCTGGAATACCCGGTGAACCTCCCTCCCGTCCCACGTATCCAGATCGGGTAGCAGGACCGGCCCGGTGCAGACCTGAAACTGCGACCCGTCGGCATTCAGGTTCATGACGTTGACGGGATACTCGAGCTCGACTTCGAACCCGCGTTCATCGCGATAGCGGGTGCGCGCTCCCAGATGGTCGTTGGCCAGCGTCGCCTGGGCCACTTGTGCAACCGTACCCAGCTCCCGGTGCTCCAGCTCGCGGACATCGATCTCGTGATCGGCAAACGACGCGGTGAGGCTGACCGACTGGCACGGCTCGCTCTCCGCACTCGACCGTTTTGCTATGGTTGGAGCGGCGTGCCGACTGAACGCCGTCCGCCACTCCCCGCTCGGAACCTGGAACAGGTTGCGGCGGGCGATCGTGTACTCGCTTCTGCATGGGGCACCCAGGAACAGCTCCGAGGAGACGTTGCTTTCCAGGTGGGTGACGAGGCACCGCGCCTCCAGGGTGAAGCGGACCTGGTAGGATTCTCCTGGCTGGCCGACGAACCCCCCTTTCCAGCGGTACTGCGGGTCCGACTGCCAGGGATGCGATGTCCAGGTGAAGCTCGAGCGGGAGAATTCGATCATGGCCCTCCTCGGGACTAAGGGTAAGTGCGTGCCTGCTCGTGCGGACGGCCTCGGCTGTCGGGTGCGCCCGTCAGAGCCGCTCCGCCATCGATGTGAAGGTCTTCCGGACCGCCTCGTCGATACCCGGGCGCAGCGGCCCGGGACCAGCCTTCGTGTAGGCGTTGGCCGTGACGATCTCGTACCCACCCTGGGGAATGATATCGTCGGGAGGCAGGTAGTTCCGTCCGTCCTGGCAGTACCCCCACGCGATCAGCTCCGGGTCATCCAGCCAGTCGCGCAGCAGCGGCAGCCATTCGGCGAACGCCTCGTGGGCCAGCCAGGCGATGGTATTCCCCTGGCCGAGACGGATGAGCCCGACCTCCCAGGGCAGAAAGCGCTGGTAGGGTGTACCCAGGCGCAGGCGTTCCCCCCAGTACTCGCCGATGTTGCGCTCGAGCTCATCGTCGCTTTCGGCCATCTCCTCCCAGTGGGAGAGCGGTGGGAGGCCCTCCATCTCCCGGGGCGCCAGCGCAAAGCCGGATGTACAGCGCAGCTCCAGCTCCAGCCTCTTCCCACCCGCGCCAATAGCGGCCAGCACGTCCTCTGCCAGCTCACGGCCCGTGCACAGGTGGTCTTCCGGCGTCGCCGTTCTGAACGAGCCGGCCTCGCAGTCAGCGAGACGACGGGGACGCACATTGCCGGCGCAACCCTGGATAAACTGCACGTGCGCCTGCGGACCGAGGGCCTCTGCCAGGCGGTCGCGACAGGCACCCGGGTAGTCGGCCGATATGCTGTTCCACGCATGGCCGTAGACCATAACCGGGTGACAGCCGTAGCTGAAGAGAACGCCGCGCGCGTCACCTGCCTGCAGGTCCATTACCCAGAGGTCTTTGTTGAAGAACCCATCCGGGTTCGGCCGCAGGCCCACACTGCCGTCGGGATTGTGGCCCCGCCGGTTGATGCCGATCTGAGAAGTGCCGCGATGTACTGTGACAGTAACCGGCTGCAGGTTTTCGGCCGCCTCGAGCACCATCCTCGCCGTGGCCGTCAGGAGGCCCTCTTCGTAGGCATGCAGCTCCGCCGGCTTCTCGACGAGCGTCGCGTAGCCCTCGAAGCCGGTCATGGGCCCGCTGTGAGTGTGCGAGAAGTTCACGACGATTGCCTCTACCGGAATGCCCGTGAGTCCGGCTAGCTCGAGGCGCAGCCGGCTCGTCACCTGCCGGTCCATGCCGACCAGGTCGATCGAGATCCAGGCGATGCGGGATCCCTTCTCATCCTCCAGGACAACGACCTGGGCGGCCAGCGGGTCGAGCAGATCCGTCGCCGTGGAAAACCGCGGTCCCCGCCCACCCATCGGCAGACCCATAGGTGGCGTCGAATCGATCTGGGCCCATCCGGCCCGCGGTCGGCGCACGACTTTTCCCCGCTCCCGTTCCGCCTACCCGGACAGCCGCTCGACCCAGGCATCGACGCAGGCGTCCACCATTGCCTGCCCGTGCTCCACGCTCGCCGTAGCGCTGGACTTCTCCTCGCCGATGTGACAGTACCACGGCGCGTTCTCGTCCAGCCTGTCCTGCTCCACCAGTTCCGGACGCGTCGCCATCAGGAAGGACGTTTCGTTGTATCCGGCATGGTCACCACCTGCCCCGCGCTTCGCCGCCGCCGGCAGGATCATCGGCTCCACCGCGACCCCACCCTGGTCGCCCCACTGATGCCTCAGCTCCCCTGCCCACCAGCCGCGCGGGTGTTTCTCCAGCATCCCTTCGACGCTGAGCTCCGAAGCCGCCTTCGAGCAGGACAGCGCCAGCGGTCCCCCCATGCCCTGGTGCATGATGACGACGACGATCCGCTTGAAACCCATCTCCAGGAAGTTTCGAAACACCCCCTTCACGTGCTTGTTGAAGCCCTCGTAATCGGGATCGATTGTGCCGTCCTCCGGACCGCCGAGGGCGTAGCCGGTGGGGCCGTAGTCGAAAGACGGCGTGATCACCACGTCGAGGCGCTCAGCGATACGGGCGCAGATCTCCTCGACAATGATGGTGTCGTGCCCGACCGCCATGTGCGGGCCGTGGGTCTCGATGCAGCCGGCCGGAACCAGCAGCGGCCAGTCGGCCGCCGTGGCTTCGGCGATCTGGTAGGGGCGCATGTGCTTCAGGTACATGGGATGTGCTCCTCTTTAGTGAGTGATGGATTTACCGAGCGTTGGCATCCGCCTCGGCGCGCCAGCGGCGGCGAGTTTGCCGCCGCGTCAAGACACCTGGCTGGTGGTCTCCTCGACGCTGTGGTTGATCGTCCTCACATCGTGGCAACCTCACCTCCCCACCTCGATCCGACCGTCTCGGAGGGCAGGACTGGAGAGGGCATACAGAGCCGTCACCGCGTACAGTCCGCCGCCGATCAGGTAGATTCCACGGATCGGCAGGTAGTCGGCCAGGGCGGCGAACCCGGTGCTGGCCAGCATCACTGCAGCGATCCCCAGCGCCGATCCGGTCTTCCGGAACACGTCGACCATCAACCCGACGGTGAACAACGTTGCCGCGAGGCGTCCCAGGGCGTGCGAGCTCAGGAGCAGGAGGAAGTTGCGGTGACGCCATAGGTCATTCATGCGCACTAATGCAGGGCGGCCGTCACTTCGGGCAGTCAGGGCCGCGCCAGCCACTGGAGCAGGCCAGCCGTCGAGCCGTCCTTCCCGCACGGCGGCACCTGCCCCTCCACCATCGGCAGCAACTCGGTGGCCAGCTCCTTGCCCAGCTCCACGCCCCATTGGTCGAATGAGTTGATGCCCCAGATGGTGCCCTCCACGAAAACGCGGTGCTCGTAAAGCGCGATGATCGCCCCGAGCGTATGGGGCGTGAGGCGGTCGTAGGCGATCGTGACGGAGGGGCGGTTGCCGGGGAAAACCCGGTGGCGGGCCTGGCGATCGAGCTCGTCGCCGGACAGCCCATCGGCGGCCAGCATACGTCGGGCGGTCTCCAGGCCCCTTCCCCGCATGAGCGCTTCCGACTGGGCCAGGCAGTTGGCTTTCAGCAGCGCGTGCTGGTGCGCCAGGTGTGACTCGTGACCGCGTGCGGCGACCAGGAATTCGCAGGGCACCGGCGTCGTTCCCTGGTGGATGAGCTGGTAGAACGCATGTTGCCCATTGGTGCCCGGCTCGCCCCAAACCACCGGCGCGCTGTGACGCGGCAGCTCTTCGCCCGACGACGCCACCCGCTTGCCGTTGCTCTCCATGTCCAGCTGCTGCAGGTAAGCCGGCAGGCGCGCCAACCGCTGATCGTAGGGCAGGACGGCCCGTGCCCCGTAGCCGCACAGGTTGCGGTGCCAGATCCCCACCAGTCCCAGCAGCGCGGGCAGGTTTTCCTCCAGTGGCGCGGTGCGAAAGTGATCGTCCATCTCCCTTGCCCCGTCCAGGAAAGCGGTAAAATCGTCTGGACCGACCGCCAGCATGAGGGAGAGCCCGATCGGCCCCCACACCGAGTAGCGGCCGCCGACCCAATCCGCGAAACCGAACACCCGCTCCGCCTCGATGCCCATGGCCGCCGTCCTGTCGAGGGCCGACGATACCGCGGCCAGGTGTTGCGGCACCGCCCCGGCATCGCCGAGCCCCGCCCGCAGCCAGGAGACCGCCGACTCGGCATTGGCCATTGTTTCGATCGTGGTGAACGTCTTTGAAGCGATTATGACCAGCGTCCGAGCCGGGTCGAGACCGTCCAGGGTGTCGGCGACGTGGGCGCCGTCGACGTTGGAGACGAAGTGCGCCCGTGGTCCGTCGCAATAGGGAGTCAAGGCCTGCACCGCCATCGCCGGCCCCAGGTCCGAACCGCCGATGCCGATGTTGACCACGTCGGTGAAGGCATCGCCGTCGGCAGCTGCCCGGCTGCCGTCGCGGATGGCGGCAGCGAAGGCAGCCATCCGATCTCGCGTGGCCCGAACGCCCGGAACGACGTCCTCTGAGTCGACCTCGACTGGGCCAGCAGCGGCGCGCAGGACGGTGTGCAGCACCGCTCGGTCCTCCGTCTCGTTTATCCGCTTTCCGGAGAACATCGCTTCACGGCGCGCCGGCACCCCCTTCGCCTCAGCCAGCGCTGACAACAGCCCGACGCCGTCGGCATCGAGGTTGACCTTCGAATAGTCGAGAAGGAGTCCCGCACCCTCGGCGCTGAATGCGGGGAAACGCCCCGGCTCATCGAACAGAGACAGGATCGATCGTCCCTGCACCTTCCCGTGGTAGGTCCCCAGTCGCTCCCAGACGGTCTCGTTCACTCTGCCTCTCCTCGACTGCCACTGGCCGGCGGCTCCCGCGCCCTACTCATTAGGCCTGGCGTGCCCGCCCGTCAAGCGCGGGCCCGCCCATGGTCACCCCGCCGGCCGGCGCCCGGAGCTGCGCCCTCCTCCTTGCGCGGTCACCCTGCCTCGTCCTGCTTATTGATCGGTCCGGATCAGCCGGGCGCGACGCAGAGGACGGGAAATGAAGCCCAATCTGTTCAAGGAAAAGCTGGCCCAAGGCCAGATGCCGGTCGGCCACATGCTCGTTCAGTTCAACACGCGCGGCATGGCTAAGATGCTCGCGGCGGCCGGCGTCGACTTCGCGATGATCGACATGGAGCACGGCTCCTTCAACATCGCCGAGTTCGCCGATATGGTCGCCTGGCTCAAGGCCACGCCCGTGACACCGTTCGTCCGGGTGGCCGGCCCCGACTATCACCTGATCGCCCGCGTCCTCGACGTCGGGGCCCAGGGGGTGATGGTGCCCAACGTCCGCAGCAGCGCCGAAGCTCGGGCCATCGTCGAGGCCGCCCGCTACCCACCCGCCGGCCGCCGCGGCCTCCACTTCGGTGGCGAGAGCTCCGACTTTTTGGCAGTCGACGGCGTCGACCACGTGCGCGAGGCCAACGAGAACATCACCGTCATCTGCATGATCGAGAGTCCCGAGGGCGTGGAAGACCTGGATGGCATCGCCGGCACCCCCGGCGTCGACGCTCTCTGGGTGGGTCACTGGGACCTGACCAACTTCATGGGCATTCCCGGCGCCTTTCACGACCCCCGCTTCCTGGGAGCCGTCAGCCGCGTCGTCAACGCTGCGCACCGCCACGGCCTCGCCGCCGCGATCCAGCCGGCCAGCACCGAGCAGCTGTGCGACTTCCTGGCCCTGGGCTTCGACGCGATCTCCTACGGCTCCGATTTCAATTTGTACCAGGAGGCGCTGACCCGGGGTGTCGCGGCGGTGCGGGACCAGGCCGGCGCCCGCCTGTCCGTCGCGCGGTGAGGCAGGCCGCGCTCGCCCCACGTCCACTTCCTCCGGTCGTCGTGCCGAGACGGCTATCCAGGCAGCGCCGGTGATCTCGGAAGCAGAACTGCAGACCGCCAGGCTCTGCGTCGTCGGCGGCATCAACCGCGACCTCAAGACCGCGCCGTTCCCACCAGGCGCACACCTGCTCCAGGATGGCGAGACCACCGTGCAGTCGATCACTGAAACCGTCGGCGGTGGCGGCGCCAACAGCGCCTGCATCGCCGCCGGGCTCGGAGCACCGGTCGCTTTCGTCGGCCGCCTCGGCGCCGACGATCTCGGTGCGCGCCTTGGTGCGACCCTGACCGCCAACGGCGTGGTCTGCCACCTTCACCAGGATACCGCCAGTCCAACCGGCACGACGCTCAACCTGGTCTACGAATCAGGTAGCCGGCATTTCATCAGTCGCCACCCGAACAACGAGGCCCTTTCGTTCGACGACCTCGACCTGGAGCCGGTGGCTGCCGCCGATCACCTGCTGCGCGCCGACGTCTGGTTCTCCGAGCCGATGTTGTACGGCGGCAACGACGAGCTGTTCCGCCGCGCCGGGGAGGCCGGTGTCGCAGTCTCCCTCGACCTTAACTGGGACCCCCGCTGGGGCGCAGATCCGGCAGCTGAGATCGACCGCCGCAAGCGCGCCGTGCGCGACCTGCTTCCCCTCGTGGACCTAGTGCACGGCAACATTGCCGAGCTGAACGAGTTCACCGGCGCCGCCGCTCTCTCCGAAACGCTCACACGGCTGACCGCGTGGGGTGCCGGCGCAGTCGTCGTGCACATGGGCGCCGAGGGCGCCGGGTATTTCGCCAACGGCGCATTCGTGGTCGAGCCACCGGTGCCGACAGAGAAGATCCTCGCAGTCACCGGTACCGGGGATGTCCTGAGCGCCTGCATGATGCTGATGCACCGCCGCGACCAGGCGCCACCGCAGGAGAAGCTGCGCCTGGCCAACCGGATCGTCGCCGAGTTCATGGAGGGACGGCGCCGTTTCATCCCTAAACTGGAATAGCCGGAGTAGCTCATGCAGAAGATCACGGTCACCCGCAACGACAATCTCTACGAGGCCTTTGCCGACATCGCCCAGGCTGCCGACGGCACCCTGGTCTGCACCTACCGGGAGAGCATGTGCCACAGCTACCGGCCGTTCTCCCGCATCGTCATCCGTCGCAGCTTCGACCGCGGCCGGTCCTGGGGGCCGCGCCAGGTGGTGTGCGAGTGCAGCAGAGAAGACACCGAGGCCGGCCGTGGGATGCTCAACTGCTCCCGCCTCACCGCCTGCGGTGACGGCACCCTGCTGCTGATCGTCGACGCCATTGACGCGATCACCTTCGCCGACCTCCTCGAGCCGGACCCCTGCCGCAACCTGATCTTCCGCAGCCGCGATTGCGGCGCCACCTGGAAGGGTCCCGAGGAGACCGGGATCACCGCCGGTATTGTCCCCTCCATCGCGGAGTTGTCCAGCGGCGACCTGCTGGTCGGCGTCACCGAGCAGTTCGAGGGGAACGACCCCGGCCGTGGCTTCTCCGAATCGCAGACCATCTACCGCTCCACCGACGGCGGCGCAACCTGGGAAGGTCCAACCGTGATCCCCAATCCGTCGGCGCCGACAGCCAACGGCGAGAAGTGGCGGCTGAACGAGGGCGACTTCGCCGAGATGGACGACGGCCGCGTCGTCGTCTACATGCGGGAGGACGGCGAGCGGCTGAGCGGCTGGAAGAGCCTCTCCAGCGACGCCGGCTGCACCTGGTCCGAGCCGGTACGAACCCAGATGCCCTGCTGCCTCGGCCGGCCCTCGGTGGGACGGCTGCGCTCCGGCGAGGTCGCCCTGACCTACCGCATGGCAGTAGGCCGCTCCACCTCGCTCGCTCTCTACGTCGAGACCGCCGCCGAGGCCGTGCGTGGCCTCGGCGGGGTCGGCGCCCGCGGCATGGACGACTACTCGAGCACGGCCGAGAGCCGCTTCGCCGTCATCGACAACGATCGATCGCCCTGGGCGGACAGCGGCTATTCGGGGTGGGTGCAGCTGGAGGACGGCGATCTGTTCGTCGTCAACTACGTCAACGACGACGCCCCCCGCGCCTTCGTGCGCGGCTACGTCGTGGGCCGCGAGGACTGGTACCTCTATCCGGAGGGCCAGATTCTCAGCGAGCTGCCGTACGATTGGGAGGGAGCCTACGTGGGCCAGATGCAGGACCTCGCCCGCCGGCAGCAGGCCTGGGTGGACGCCCAGGACTGGTCAGGCCAGGTTCTCGGTCGCAAGAAACTGCCATCTGCCAGGAGAGCCCCATGACCGACCAAGTGCACCGCGTCGCCATTATCGGCTGTGGACGGATGGGCCAGTATTACGCCCACGTCTATTCCGAGCTGCCCAACACCGAGATCGTCGCCATCGCCGAGTACAACGACGACCGCCGCCGTGCCGTCGGCGAGCGGTTCGGAGTAAAGGCCCTCTACAAGGACGTCTCCTCTCTGCTCGACGAAGTCGTCCCGGACATCGCCGCCATCATCACACCGACGAAGTGGTTCAAGGAGGCGGTCATCGCCTGTGCCGAGGCCGGCGTCAGAGGCGTCTCGACCGACAAGCCGATCGCCGCCCGGCTCTCCGACGCCGACGAGATGGTGGGGACGTGCCGCGAGCGCGGCGTCATCTATTCCGGCGGCAACCTGCAGCGGGCGATACCGGAGGTCCAGGAAGCAGCCCGGCGGATCCGCGCCGGCGACTACGGCTCCCTGACCGGCGCCCTGGTGCACGGCTTCGGCGGCGAGATTTCGGGCGGTGGCTGCCAGACCATCGCCGTGCTCACGCTACTGGCCGGCAGCCCCGTCGAGGAGGTGATCGCCTGGGGATCCCCGCCCGAGGCACTGCAACAGGAGTCAGACGAAGGCCTAGCGATCGACGGGCGCATGCGGCTCCAGTCCGGCCTCGTCTGCCCGGTAGTCGGACAGGTCGATTACCAGGGTGGCGTTTCGGTCTGGTCGGAGGATGCGCTGGTGGAATGGCGCTGGAATGCGCCGCGGATCTTCCGCGGCTTTGACGCCGGCGGCGCCCGCATCGAGATCGACCCGGACTACGGCATCACGCCCTACGACGAGCGCGATGGCAGCCAGCAGTACCTGAGCAACTCCATCGGCCACCTCATCGCCGCGGTCGAGAGCGGCCGGGAGAGCGATCTGGTCGTCTCCGGCGACGACCTGCGCCACGCCCTCGAAGTGGCAATCGCCTGCAAGCTATCGGCCCTGCGGGGCAGCGCGCCCGTGCGCCTGCCGCTCGACGACCGCTCGTTGTCGCTGCACCCGCGTCCGTACCGGTGGGCCGGGGGCGACGTCGATGGCCGACCGCAGTCGGTAGAGGAAGTCCTCGAGTTCGACCTTACACGGTAGAGGCGCGCCCCTACGGCGCCATCGGTATCCGCGACAAACGCGCCCACTCCGCGTACTGGGCGCGGAACCGGGTGTACGACTCGTAGACCTGCGCGAAGCGGGCGTCGCTTGCCGCCTCCTCCGCCATGACTTCGTCTGTCGCCTGGCGGTAGGCGGCCATGATCTCCGGCGACCAGGAGTGCAGCTGCACTCCTTCCACGACCATGTTGGCCAGCGCCTGCCCCTGCTGCACCTCGCCCATGGTGAGGCCGCGGATGATGGCGTCGCGGCAGCAGAGCTTGATCAGCTCCTGATCCTTGGCCGATAGCTCCTTCCAGCGGTCCAGGTTGACGATCAGCTCGAGGATGGACGACTGCTGGTGCCAGCCGGGAAAGTAGTAGTGTTTGGCGATCTTGTGAAAGCCGAAGCGCTCGTCGATGCTGGGCATAGACAGCTCGGTGGCGTCCAGCACCCCCCGCTCCAGTGCCGGGAAGATGTCGCCCGGCGCCAGCAGCTGAACCGAAGCCCCGAGCTTTTGCATCACTTTGCCGCCGAGGCCGAAGAAGCGAATCTTCATCCCCTGCAGCTGGTCGACCCGGTCGATCGGCTCGCGGAACCAGCCCGATGCCTCCGGCGGCGTGATGACGCAGGGAGTGACCCACAGGTTGTTCTCGGCGTAGATCTCCTGCCAGAGCTCGAGTCCACCCCCCTCGTAAATCCAGGCCATGTACTCCAGTGCATCCGGGCCGAAGGGCACCGCCGAGAACATCGCCACCGACGGCAGCTTGCCGATCCAGAAGCCGGCCGTCGACCAGCCCGCATCCACCGCCCCCTTGCTCACCGAGTCGAAGATCTCCAGCGCCGGCACCAGCTTGCCGGGATCGAAGTACTTGATCCGGATGCGGCCGCCGGACACCTCCTCCAGCTTCTGCGACCAGATCGGACCGGCGACGCCGACGATCGGCGTAGTCGCCGAGTAGGCGCTGGCCATCTTCCAGTTCACCGGCCTGTCCGCTGCACCCGTAGCCGCCTCCTGCCGCGACTGACAGGCACCCAGCCCCAGACCCAATGCGATCACAGCAGCCAGTAGTGTGCGTGCTCTCTCTTTCATCACATTCTCCCCGGAACTCGCCGTCTTCCGGGAGGATAAACGACGCGGGCGCCGGGCCGGTCAAGGGATACTGCCCGACCTGTCGACGGCGGCGCGGAAGCGGTATCTCGATAGCCTCCGCATCGGGATCGCGGGAATGATGAAACAGCAGGTCAGGGCAACCCTGGCCATTGTGGCCTCAGCGGCGCTTCTTCCCGCGCTATCGCCAAGGAGAGAGATTGCATCGCGGATGATCCCTACCGATAATGCATTCACCTCCGCTGCACACGAGAGCCCGACTCGACGATTGATGCTTACCCGACAGATCACGGATGCACGCGCCTGGACCGCGGACACGGTCGGCGAGCAACGGCCGTGGCGCGTCCCACTAGACACCCATTGCCTGGACGAGCTGACGCAACCGGCCGCTGACCCACTGCCACCGGTGCGTGACGGCAAGCTACCCTCGTGCCGGACCCTCATGGCCGGTGTCGCCGAGGAGCTCGAGCACGGCCGGGGGTTCGTCCTGATCGACCGGCTACCGCTCGAATCGCTCTCTGCCCACAGCGCCCGACGTGCCTACTGGCGCCTGGGGCAGCTGCTAGGGCCGCCGTTCGCGCAGGACGTGAAGGGCACCCTGCTCTTCGACGTTCGCGACACCGGCCGCGCGGTGAGCGAAGGCGCCCGGTTCTCGGTGACCAACGCCGAGAGCTCCTTCCACACCGACGGCGCCTTCAACCCCGCCGTACCCGACTATGTCGCCCTGCTCTGTGTGCGGGCCGCCCAGTCGGGCGGCGTCAGTCAGCTCGTCAGCGCCTGCGCAATCCACAACCGATTGCTCGACGCCGACCCGGAGGCGCTCGCCCTGCTCTACGAGCCGTTCTGCTTCGATCGGCGCAGCGAGTTCATCAAGGGCGAGAAGCCCTACACCGAGACGCCGAGCTTCCAGTGGCGCGACCGGCAGCTTGTGCATCGCTACCTGCGCCATTACGTCGAAGTCGGCCAGGAGAAGGCCGGGCAGCCGCTGAGGCCGGCGCAGGTCGCTGCTCTCGACATTATCGAGACCCTCGTAACCGACCCGGCGCACCAGGCCGAGTTCGCGATGGCGCCGGGGCAGATGCTGTTCACCAACAACCGGTGGATCCTCCACAACCGAACGGCGTTCGTCGACTGGCCCGAGCCGGGACGGCGCCGGCACTACGTGAGGTTATGGCTGACCAACAGGGGATGATGAGATGGATTCGAGATGCCTCGAAAACCTGCTGACCGCGTCCGAACGAAGGACCTTCGAGGAACAGGGTTACCTGGCCGTCGAAGACGCCCTCGCCGCCAGCTCGCTGCAACACTTCCTGCAGACCGCCGACCGGCTCCATGCGGCGGCCCTCGCTACCGGCGAAGCCTCCCCGGGACGGTTGTGGAGCACCACCAGTTTCTTCGACGAGGACGAGGCCCTGGTCGATCTTCTCGACTGGCCCACCGTGCTGCCCAAGGTGTGGGGCATACTGGGCTGGAATATCTACCTCTACCACGCCCACCTGACGATCAACCCACCCGAGTCTGCCGACGACCGCGAGGAGCGCTGGCTCGAGTGGCACCAGGACAGCGGCCGGGTCAACGTCGAGCTGCGGACCTTCCCGGCCCCGCGCCTCTCGCTCAAGGTCGCCTACTTCCTCACCGACGTCTCCGAGCCGGGTCGCGGCAACTTCTACATCATCCCGGGCAGCCACCTCACCGACCGCGTGCCGCCAGCCTCGGAGGTGGGACGTGATCCGCGCGAGCACATCACGGCGGAACTGCCCGCGGGCGCAGTGCCGATCTGCGTCCCGCCCGGCACCGCCGTGCTCTTCGACCGCCGCCTCTGGCACTCCCGGGGCGCCAACCATTCCGCGCTCACTCGCAAGGTGCTGTTTTACGGATACGGCTACCGCTGGATCCGGCCGAAGGACGACATGCGCGTAGAGCATCTGTACGAGCGCCTGACGCCCATCCGCCGGCAACTGCTCGGCGACGCGGTGAAGAACGCGGGCCGCTACGCCCCCGCCGACGACGATGTGCCGCTGCGGACCTGGCTGACCGAACACCTCGGCGCCGACACCGTCGCCGCCATGGACTGAGGACGAAAGCGCGATGTCCGCAGCCTGCCGTTACCGGTTCGACGACCTGGATGCCCACCTGGGCGAGCTGGACGAGCAGGGCTACACCTTGTTCAGCGACTACCTGCAGCCCGAGATCACCGCCGCCATCCGCGCCCAGACCGACGCCCTGGTGGCAAGCGGCCTGCCAGTGGTGACCTCGCCGTGGGTCGACACCGACAAGCCCCGCATGCTGGTGAACGAGCGTCTCGGCACGAACGAATTCAGGCATCCGCTGCCGGGCGACCTGCCCGGCCGCCTCGCCGCCAATCGCGACAGCATCGAGCTGAGTCAGCGCCTCATCGGCTCGACCGACCTGCGCATGCGCGAGCAGATCTTCATCCGCACCGGAACGGAAGCCGGCCACAAAGGCGCCACCGGCTGGCACATCGACTCGCCGTTCCTGCGCGAGGAGTACGAGACGGAGCCACGGCAGATCTACTACCAGATGATCCACTACTGCAGCACAGTCCAACCGGGCGGCGGCGCTCTGATGATCGTCCCCGGCTCGCACCGCAAGGTCGGCGAAGTCAGCAAGGCGCCCGGGATCGAGTCGGAGCGGGATGCCCTCGCCGCCAACCCCATCGCGGTCGCCGACATCGACGTCGGGGGCGGGGTAGAGATCTGCGCCGAGGAGGGATCCGTCGTCCTCTTCAACCCCATGTGCCTCCATTCTGCCTCCTTCAACAATCGTGCCGAACCCCGTTACGTCTACTTCACCTCCTTCTACGACCCGTCGGCCGCCTGGCTGGTGGAGTTCCTGCGCAAGACCCGCTACCGGGACTGTTTCCCCGACTCGCTCTACCGGAGTCTGCCCGACGACCTGCATTACCTGCTGGGATAACCCAACGATGCCGCTGGAAACCTGGATCATGCAAAGCAGCTGGGCGTTCCTCGACGACTACCCCGCCGACTCCTTCATCGACAAGATGGAAGAAGCCGGCGCCCACCACCTCGCCATCGGGGCACCCTTTCCGGCAGCCCCCGATCCCGGCCACTACGGAGGCGCTATCGCGGGCTGCCCGGTGCCGGCGGCGGTGGCCGACCGGAAGGCCGTGATCGACGCGTTTCTCGATGCGGCGGCGCGGCGCTCGATCCACCTCTACGCCTACGGCGCGAATCCCCACATGAGCGGCGACAAGGCGGTATACGACCAGCTGCCCAATAAGCACGTGCTCCATGCCGACGGCTCCCGCCGCGGCGTCGACAGCTACTGGGGTGCCTGCTGCAACGGCGCCGAGTTCCTACCCTATTACCTGGGCCGGGTGCGGGACATTCACGCCGCCTATCCGCAGATCGAGGGATTTCTCAACGATGGCCCGGAGTTCGGTTACGAGATCGCCTTCGATTTCATGGCCGACAACCTCAATCTCTTCAGCTGCTTCGGCTCCTGCTGCGCCGCTCGAGCACGCCAGCTGGCGTGCGATTTCACCGTATTCGAGCGGGCGGCCCTCGACCTACACGGCTGGTTCCGCGCGATTGCCGCGCCCGATATCGAACGCGCGCTCGATCACCCCGGAGATGCAGCAGCAGGGCTGGCCGCCGCCGCCGGCAACGAAGCAATCGCCGCCTGGCTCCGCTTCAAGCAGGATGCGGTCGTGAGTCACATCGAGCGCCTCTGCGCCGGCGTGAAGGCAGTCGATCCACGGCTGCAGATGGGCGTCGGCTCCCGGCTGCCCGCCTTTACGCCGTTGACCGGGTACGACCTGACGCGGCTGGCCGCCGCCGCCGACTTCCTGCTGCCCAAGATCTACCTGTGGATGGGGGGCGTCGACGGCCTCTACGGCACCGTCTACCGCTGGGTTCGGACACTGCGGGAGTGGAATCCCGGCATCGCGGAGGAACTGCTCTTCCGCTTCGTCTATGGACTATTCGGGTTCGAGCTGCCGAGCGCGCGCAGCCTCCTGGAGCTGACGCGTCACGTCGAGCCCCGGTTCGCAGATCGCACCGAACTCACCTCTCTTGGCGCGCCGTTTCCTGCCGACTTCTTCGCCGGCGTCGTGGCTGCCCAGGTGCGGGCGATGATCGACCAGGTCGGCGAGCCTGCCAGGGTGCGGCCCTGGCTCCACACCCATCACGGCGGCCGGGCGCTCACCCCCGACGAGATCGACAAGACCCTCGCCGCAGCCACTGCCGCCGGCATCGAGACCTACCTAAACTACAACCCAATCGAGCCCGGCAACTGGGAGGTTGCGGTCAAACACGGGAGAAGAGAGGAATGAGAATCATCATCATCGGCTGCGAACAGGCCGGCAAGGCTACCCTGAGCGCCGGAATCCGCGACTGGCTGCTGGAGACGATGGGCACCTGCGAGACCAGCTTCCACGACCACTTCCTCCCTGGAACCCGCACGGCGGCGGCAGCAAGGCCGAGAAGGTGAGACCGATGCTCGGCGCCGAAGATCGGCTGCGCATGCTCGCTCACCGTCAGCTGACCCCCTGACGTTCCGGCTTCCGTAATTCGCCGCGACTTGCCCGTATCCGCATGACGGAGAGAAACGTCCCGGACCGGCCGTTGCGCGGCATCGTCCTAGTGCTGGTCGCCGCCCTGCTGTTCGCCTGCATGGACGGGGTCAACAAAAGTCTGGTCGGCACCTACTCTACCGCCCAGATCCTCTGGATCCGTTATCTCTTCCTCCTCCTCTTCGCTCTGGCCGTTGCCCGCAGGCGCGGCCTGCGCACCGTCATCAGCTCGGCCCGAGTCGGCCTGCAGGTGGGCCGCTCCCTGCTTCTGATCCTCGAGAAGGCTGCCTTCGTCCTGGCCTGGTCCTACCTCACCCTCGCGGACACCCACGCCATCGCCGCCATCTCGCCGCTTATCGTCACCCTTTTCGCCGGCCTGCTCCTGCGGGAGCGGATCGAGCTGTCCCGCACCCTGGCAGTGGCCGCCGGCTTCGTCGGCGTGATGCTAATCATCAGGCCGGGCATGGGGGTGATGAGCTACGAAGCGCTGATCCCGTTGGCCGCCGCTGCCCTCTTCGCGGCCTATCAGCTGATGACCCGCGCCGCCAGTCGCGGCGACGAAGCCGACACCAGTCTGCTCTACGTCGCCCTGGTCGGCACCGTCGTGCTCACCGCGATCGGTCCCTTCTCCTGGTATGAGCCGACACCAGCCGACTGGGCTCTGCTGCTCCTCGTCTCGGTGCTGGGAGCCGGCGCCCACTTCTGCCTTATCGCGGCTCTGAATTACGCCCCGGCCTCGACCCTGCAGCCGTTCGGCTATTCCCTCTTCCTCTGGGCCACCGTGGTGGGCTTCATCGGCTTCGGCAATCTCCCGGACCTGTGGACCATGACCGGGGGCGCCGTCATCATCCTCAGCGGCCTCTACGCCATCCGGTCCGAGCACCGAGGGGCCGTCATCGACGGCGGCGCGAAACCGCTCCGCAACGACAGCCACTGAGCTGCGGGCAGCCGTTGCGCCACCTCGCTCCGCGGAATCGCGCACGCGCTTGACCAGCCATTCGTCTGCGGTTATCTCCTAACTCCGCACCAACCGCAAGGTGGAATGGAATGGATACCCTCACCGGCAAAGTCGCCATAGTCACCGGCGGCGCTTCGGGCATCGGCCAGGCCGTAGCCGAGGTCTTCGCCGCAGCCGATCTCGCCGGCCTGGTGATCGCCGACGTCGATGGAGCAGCCGGGACCGCCGCAGAGATTAAGTCCCGTTTCGCCACCGACGCCATAGGCATCACCACCGATATTTCCGACAGCGCCCAGGTGGGCGCCATGGTGGACGGGGCGGTCAGGCGATTCGACCGGATCGATATCCTGGTGAACAACGCCGGCATCGCGCCGATGGTCGAATGGGACGACGTGACCGAGGAGAACTGGCGCCAGGTTCTGGAGGTGAATCTCAACGGCGCCTTCTACTGCATCCTGGCCGTGTTGCCGACCATGCGCCGGCAGCAGGCCGGCCGCATCGTCAATATCTCCTCAGTCGGCGCCTTCGTCGGCAGTGTCACCGCCCATCCCGCCTACGGTGTCTCCAAGGCCGGGATGATCGCCATGACCAAGTCGCTGGCCAAGACCTATGCTCACGAAGGGATCCTCGTAAACGCCATCGCGCCGGGCAGCTTCGACACGCCGCTGGCGCGCTCATTCGGTGAGGAGTGGGTGCAGCGATACGCCGACATGTCCCCACTCGGGCGGCAGGGCACCCCGAGGGAGCTCGCCGACGCCGTGTTCTACCTGGTATCCGATCGTTCCACCTACGTCACCGGAGCCACCTTGCACGTCAACGGCGGCTCGCTGCTGGTCTAGCCTCAGGAGTGTCCATGGCCAAATACGTCAACTGCATCATCGACCCGCAGGAAGTGCTCAAGTGGCAGGCACCCGATGGTTCGCGGGAAAACCAGCCGCTGATCACCCAGGACATTTGCGGCGCCGAAACCTGCCTGGCCGGACTCTGGTCCATCCGCCCCGGTCTTCAGTGCGCCACCGACATCCACAACGACGCCGATGAACTGTACTACGTCGTGGCTGGAGAAGGGGAACTTAGCCTGGACGACGAGGTCTATCCGGTGCGGGAGGGCATGACCATTTTCATCCCCAGGGGGGTAAGCCACCGGACGCGCAACACCGGCGACACCGACCTGACCTACTACTGGGTCTTCGCTCCGCCGAGCCG
Organism: uncultured Gemmatimonadaceae bacterium; assembly: GCA_964456165.1. Lineage (GTDB taxonomy): Bacteria > Latescibacterota > UBA2968 > UBA8231 > UBA8231 > CAYWBJ01. Next base: position 57,129 of record CAYWBJ010000133.1, read on the forward strand.
GGAGACCAGCCGACCGGAAGCCGAAGGCTGGAAGAAGATCGAAGCTCCGGACCGGGTCTGATTCCCGGACGAACCTGCACCGCCTCGGGGTCTGCTGCCTTTTGTCTCGCCCTGTCGGGAACCGACTGCCTCTCCGTCGACGCTTTTGCCAGTACCACTTACAACCCGGCCCAGCTTGGCCGACTGCACGCCCATCGCCGATTTCGAGTCCGGTCGCGCCCTTCCAGAGCTGAGCCTTGGCTCCGCCGGCGGAGCCGTAGGCGCCGCGACATTCCTGTGGTGGTGGGACCACCTGATCGCGAGGTACGACTGATATGCACACCGGCGACAACTGGATGAAGCTGCGCAGCCACGAAAAGGATCTCTCCGGGGCGTTCGCCAGGCCCTTCCCGGTGGGTGTCGAGTACTACCGACCGCCCACCCCGCTGCCCGAGTTCTGGGACGAGGACTTCCGCCGCATCAGCGGCGCCGGAATGAGCATCGTGAGAGCCTGGTACTGCTGGAACTGGGTAGAGACCATGCCCAACGTCTACGAGTTCGACGACCTTGATCTGCTGTTCGACACCGCCGCCAGGCACGGCCTCAAGATCTGGGTCGACTCGCCTTTCGGCACCCACATGGCCTGCCCGGCCTGGATGCTGCGGGAGCATCCCGAAATGCGGGTGATGCTGCGGGACGGCAACTACCAGCAGGATCGCGCAGGTGCTTTCGCCCCCCACGGCGCGATGACCCACAACTTCGACCATCCCATGTGGCGCGTGTACACCGAGCGTTACCTGCGCCAGTTCGTGCCGCGTTACAAGGACCACGAGGCAATGGGTATCTGGGGCACCTGGGACGGCATCAGCACAGCCGGCGCCTGGACCGGCACCGACTCCTATCCCCCCTACATCGACTACACCATCGCCAAGTACAAGGACTGGCTCTACGAGCGCTTCAGCCTCGACGGGCTGAACAAGCGCCTGTTGCGGCGCTACCGTTCGTGGGAAGACGTGGACGCGCCGCGCAGCAAGGATGTCCCGGTCGAGTTTCACCTCTGGAACCGCTTCCACTACGAGAACATGGCCGATCATCTCGGCTGGATGGCCGACCTCATCGACCAGCTCGACGGCGGCCACGAGCAGCGTTCCCACGGCGGCTCCTACCCGGCGGCACGGCACGAGCTCATCAGCCCCTTCATCGACAGCTGGGGGCTGTCTCACCACGCCTCCAACCGGCTCACTTCCGACGACCCCTATTCGGTCGGCTACGAGGCCTACGGCTTCCACTGGTGCCGACAGATGGGCCGCGGCAACCGCTGGTGGAACGAGGAGATCTACTCCAACTTCGTCGGCGGCCTGCACCCGGTCGAGAAGAAGACGATCGCCCAGGAATCGGCCCTGATGATCTGGCTCACCCTGATCGAAGGGGGTGCAGGCGCCATGTTCTGGCAGTACCGGCCGGAGTATATGACCTATGAGGCACCCGGTCTGAGCATCGCCGCCCTGGACGGCGAACCGACCGAGCGTTTCGTCGCCGCCCGCGACACCATCGCCGCCATCGCCAGGATCGAAGACCACCTGCCCCTGGCGATCCCGCAATCCGACGTCGCCATCGCCTACAGCGGCCCCAGCGACGACCAGTTCGACTTCAACGACATGAGCACTGCCTTCGTGCAGCGCCACCGCGCCATGTACAGCGCCCTCTGGCCGCTGAGCATATCACCAGACCTGGTCACCCCCACGATGGACTGGTCCGGATACCAGCTCGTCTACCTGCCCAACTTCGCCCTGCTTGACGACGTCGCCCTGGCCGCCATACGTCCGATCCTCGAATCAGGAAGCGGCCCGCACATCGTCGCCGACGGCTACTTCGGCACGTTCTCGGAGAAGGGCCACTGGAGCTGGAAGCCGCCCCATGGCCTCGGCGACCTGATCAGCTGCCGCATCGCCGACTTCGACGTGGTCAACAGCTACGACACGGCCGCCGGCCGCAACATCGTCGAGATGGAGTGCGGCCGATTCGAGGTTCCCACGGGCACCACCTATTACATCCTCGAACCGCAGGGCGACTGGGAGCCGGTAGCCACCATCAACGGCGACGTGGCCGGGGTCCGCTCCGCCGACGGCCGCTTCACCTGGTACAGCTTCACCCTCGGCGCCACCTCGTCGTCGAACGTCAGCGGCCAGCCGACGACGCCGGCACCGGTTGCCGCCGTGCATCCCGACGTCGCTGCGGCCCTTCTCGCGACAGCGGGAGTGGCGGCACCCATGCGAATCGACGGAGACCGCGTCGTCGCCTACCGCCGGAGCTCGTGTGCCGGCGGCTCCCTGATATTCCTGATCAACGTCGAGGACCGCGTCGCCCGAACACGGATCACCCCGGGGTGGCCGGTGGGCAGCGCCACCGACCTGGTGCGGGGCAGCGACCTGCCCATCGCAGGGGGCGCGTTCGCCACCGAGCTCGGCTTCGGTGAGGTCGTCGTCATCCACTGCACCGACGGCTGACCCCACACCTGGGGCAGTCCTGTCAATCTGGAGAAGGTTTAGACTCTAGCTCTCGGCCGGGTCGCCGCAGCGCCGGGACAGGTGGGCGAGCCAGCGCCGCAACCGCCCTCTCGAGCGGTCGACCGCGGTCGACCGCGCCGCCTCGATCGCTGTCGCGCGATCCGCCGCCACTGCTGCCGCATCTGTCTCGCCGAGTTCGCCCATTACATCACCGAGGGCCCGCCAGGCGGACGCGTCCGCCGAATCGAGCTCGACGACCTTTTCGAGCGGGATCCTCGCCTCGCCCGCGCGGCCGAAGAAAAGCAGGGTGACGCCCACGCCGAACAGCCCGTCGAGGTGGTCTGGAGCCAGCACCGTCGCCTGCCGATAGGCCTCCAGCGCCTCTCGCTGGCGTTCGAGATCGAACAGCAGATCGCCCTTTCCCGACCAGGCGTCGGCAGCATTCGGATCGAGAATCAGCGCGAGGCGAAAGGCGCCAAGCGCCTCTGTCGCATATCCCAGCTCCCGCAGGACGCACCCTTTGCCCTGCCAGTTCGCGGCCACCGTCGGATCCAGGTCGACGGCCCGCTCAAAGGCCTGCAGTGAATCCTCGTCGCGCCCGAGCCAGTAGAGGGCGAATCCCCTGCCGCGCCACGCATCCACCAGCTCCGCGTCCAGATCAAGCGCCCGCGCGAAGGAATCCAACGCCTCCTCCAGGCGATTTACCTCGCTCAGCGCCCGACCCCGGGCCACCCAGTACCCCGCTTCGTCAGGGGCCAGCTCAAGCGCCCTCTCGAAAGCGGCTAGCGACTCGTGGATGCGGTCAAGGGACAACAGCACCTCGCCCCTCACCTTGTGCGGATACGGGTCGCTCGGATCGATCGCCAGGGACCGGTCGTAGCACTCCAGCGCTTCCTGGCGGCGCCCCAGATCGAAGAGGGCGTTGCCGCGACCGGCCCAGTGGTAGGGATCCTGCTCATCGATGGCGATCGCCCGGTCGTAGGCATCCAACCCATCGGCCGGACGCTCCAGAATCACCAGCACGTTGGCGCGGCCGTTCCACGGATACGGATCTTCCGGGTCGAGCTCGATGGCACGGTTATAGGCGTCGAGCGCCTCCTCGAAGCGATCCAGATCCTCCAGCGCGTTGCCCTTCCCGTTCCAGGGTACCGGGTCGGTCGGGTCGAGCACGATCGACTGCTCGTAGAGGGCGAGGGCCTCGTCGATGCGGCCCTGGTCCATGAGCGCGTTCGCCCGGTTGTTGCTCTTGCCCGCTTCCTCGTTCATGCCAGGGACGAAAGTACCTGCCGGTCGCCGGGTCAAGCGGCGGCGCCACACCGCGCCCGCCGGCCTAGCTCTGGTTGCTGTTGCCTGAGGCTGCCCCGCCGTGTTGACACGGCCCCTGGCCACGAGCTTCTTCCATCCGGCCAGGAAGGAACCAAACGCCGGAGAGGAGGCCCGATCGACCATGGACGCGGCGATCGCCGAGTGGCTCGAGGGCACCCGCGCCAAGCTGGCGGCAGGCAACCTGGCGGAAGCCGACCTCGAGGGCATCCTCCAGCGGTCCCGCCAGCAGATCCTTGATCTCTGCGTCAAGCCGCCCAACATGCGCGCGCCCATCTCCAGCTGGGCGCGCTTCGATCCCAGCGCGCCCCACGAGCCGACCTTGCCCGACCAGGAGCCGCCGTACCCGTCGGTGCTGGAGGCGATGGACACAGGCTGGCGCGTGGCGCAGTGCCCCATTGCCAAGCTCTACCGGTTCTCCAACTCCGACGACGACGACCTCGGCTTCGAGTTAGCCCTCGAAAAGCAGGCTGGAGAACCATGAGTCTCATCGACCCGACGCTCGACGATGCCGGCGTCATGGATTTCGTCAGCCGAGGATACGTTCAGCTCGACGGCGCGGTCGCCGACGAGTTCAACCAGGTCTGCGCCGCCTTACCCGGCGGCGGCCTCCGCGATTTCTCGTGCACCCCCCGGTTCCGCCGCGAGCTTCTTCTCCACCCGCAGGTAACCGGGGTCGCCCGGTCGGTGCTAGGTGAGGACTTCCTCGTCGCCGACTCCGCCCATCACCACTTGTTCGAAGAGCCCCACGTCGGCCAGACCTGGCACTCGGACGGAATCAGCGAGCGCGGTCACGGCATCCACCATCTCCAGTGCTATTATTACCCCCAGGACGTGGGGCCCGCAGACGGTCCGACGATGGTGCTGCCAGGCTCGCACCACCGCCTCATCGATCGCGAGGCGATCGCCCACTACGGCGACATCCTCGGTCAGCGCTCGCTGACCGTCCCGGCCGGCACAGTGGTCCTCACCCACTACGGCATCTGGCACAAGGCCGGCCCCAAGCTGAGCCGGACGCGCCGCAGCATGATCAAGTTCAGTTACTTTCGCACCGCCGCACCCGTCCGCGACTGGCGGAACGCCAGCGGCGAGCCGCCGCCCTTCGACCACGGCGATGAGGCCCGTCACCCCTACGCCGGCGAGGTCGAATTCTACCGGGACATGAGCCGTCGGCTGCGCATGTGGCACTGGCTCTGCGGCATCGATCCGCCCGGGGATCCCGCCCGCGGTGCCAAGCTCTTCGTCGCCGCCAGCCCGCTCCGCGACGTAGTTGTCGCTGCCGCCGCCGCCGACCCGGCCGGGGGCAACCGCTGATGGCCCTGCCGGAAGCCACCCGCGACTGGGGCTGGGAATTTGCACCCACCGAGGAGCAGAAGTTCGTCTACGATCTCAGGGGCTGGCTGCTGATCCCGAACGTTCTCGATGCCGCCGAGATCTCCCTGCTCAGAGAGCACGTGGTGGCGCTCAAGGAGGGCTGCGCTCCCGACACCAGCTACCCGTCCGGACGCTGGGAGATGCCGTCGCAGGCGCTGCTCGACCACCCGGTCGTCGCCGGCGTCCTGCGCGAGATCATCAACCCCGACCGCGGCGAGGACTGTTACGGCTTCCGCTGCGAGAGCACCGTGCCCCGCCTGCGCGACACCAGCTACGAAGGCCTGGAGCCCCACGGCGGTCCGGGCATCGGCCCCCTCGCCTACAGCTGCCGCAATACCCAGATCTACAGCGGCCAGACCCGCGTCGTCTGGGAGCTGAACCCGATCGCGCGGGGTGACGGCGGCACCCTGCTCATGTCGGGCTCCCACAAGAGCAGCTTCGACGTCCACCCCGATCACATGTCCATGGATTCGCCGTTGTTCGACACCTACTCCTGTCCCGCCGGCTCAGTCCTCTTCTTCACCGAAAGCCTCTGCCATGCCGGCCCTCCCTGGACCAACCGCGACCGCCCCCGCATCAGCATCTTCACCGCCTACTCCCCTGATCTAGCCCAGTATCACAAGACCAACCTCGACCCTGCAGTAATAGCCGCCATGCCCCCGAGACGCCGCACCCTCTTCCGCGGCGTCTGGGCCAGAGACTTCCACCACGGCCTCAACAATACCTACGTGGACGAAACCAACACCGCCCATTAGTCACCAACCACCTCCGGGAAACCCATGCCACTCGAACTCATCGCCGACCGTCCCAACCACGCCATCCTCAGCGAATACGAAGAGCCGGACCTGCAGCCCGACCAGGTGCGCGTCCGCAGTCTCTTCAGCTCGGTGAAGCACGGCACCGAACTGCGCGGATTCCGCGCCGACACCCCCGACGCCACCGACCGCTGGGACGGTGATTTGCGCCTGCACCGGCGCGGCGAGTCGACCGGCAACACGCTCCTGCGCCGCCTGGGGAACATGTGCCTCGGCGAAGTGATCGAGTCAGGCAGCGAGGTCGAAGGCATGCGCGAGGGCGACCGGGTCTTCGCCCATCTACCGATCCGCGAGACCCACACCGTCGCCGCCAGCCGGCTCAAGACGGCGCCCGAGGGTGCGTCGCCCCAGGCGATCATGTACTGGGATCCCACCGATTTCGCGCTCGGCGCCGTGCGCGACGCGCCGGTGCGGCTGGGCGACCGCGTCGCCGTATTCGGCCTCGGCGCCATCGGCCTGATGGTGTCGCAGGCAGCGCGGCTGGGCGGCGCCCGCTGGGTCGTGGCCGTCGACCCCATCGAGCGGCGGCGCGATGCGGCCATGCGCCACGCCGCCGACCAGGCCCTGGACCCGAAGGCGGTCGACGCCGGCGTCGAGATCAAGGAGCTGACCGGCAAGGGAGGTGTGGAAATCGCCTTTGAGACCAGCGGCGCCTACCCGGCGCTGGAGGACGCCATGCGCTCCGTCTGTTATGGCGGCACCGTGGTCTCCACCGCGTACTACCATGGCGAGCGGGGCGTGATGCTGGCCGGCGAATGGCATCGCAATCGCATAAACGTGATCTCGAGTCGGGCCAACAGCCAGCCGCTGCCCCAGCCCAACTGGACCTTCGATCGCATCCGCGAGGAGTCGCTGGCCCTACTGGTCGACGGCCGGCTCGATGCCAACGACCTAATCGATCCCATCGTCCCATTCGCGCGCGCGGCCGACGCCTACCACGAGATCAACGAGCACCCGGAGCGCTCGATCAAGCTCGGCATCGATCACCGACTTCCCGCTTGAGACGGCCCCGTGCCAGCATCCACTGGCTGCTGGTTCGGGCGAAGGCGGCCGAGTATTACGACCGACGGCTCACGCTGCAGCGCCGGGCCGGCAGGAATTCGCCGACATCCGCGCCTGCTTCTCCGCCGGCGAATCGGCTCCCTTGAGGTGCCGGTGCGTCGCCATCAGCTTCGCCGTCGTGTCCAGGTGCTCCTGGACGAAGGGCGCCAGTCAGGCGTCCACCTTGAAGACCGGAAAAACCGCTCGGCAGTGGTCTTCACCTGCCGCCCGCCGCCGCAGACCGCGGGACTGCGGTCCGGTCATCGGGCGGCCTGCCCGACCTCGACACCCAGTGTCCGCTCCCACACCTTGGCCATCGCCCCCTTGCTTTCCGGCCCCAATCCCTGGTCCAGCGCCATTCTGTAGGTCTCCATGGCACCGTTGAACACCGGCGGCGAGACACCCAGGGCCTCGGCCATTTCGGCCATTGTCGCCATGTCCTTGAGCCCGCTCGACATCGGAAATCCCTCGTCGAACACCCGGCGGACAACGCGCCCGGCGAAGTAGTCGAAGGCGAAACTCTGGCCGGTGCCGGCGCTGACCACCCGGGCAACCGCTTCCGGGGCCAGACCCAGAGCCGTCGCCAGCGGCAGCATTTCGGCCATCGCCGCGCAGGCTATGTTGTAGAGGACGTTGTTGACGGTCTTGGCCACCTGCCCCGCCCCTGACTCGCCCATGTGGACGATTTCACGGCCGAAGGTCTGCAGCACCGGTTGCAGTCGGGCGAAGACGTCGCGCCTGCCGCCCACCCTCACCGTCAGCGCGCCCTCACGGGCTCCCTGGGGCATGCCGCTGACCGGCGCATCCAGGTAATCGACACCGAGGGTAGCCAGGGAGGCCGCCACTGCGCGGGTGCGCTTCGGGTGGGTGGTACCGCAGTCCACGACCACCTGCCCGGCGCGCAGCGCCGGCTCGAGGCCGTCGGAACCGAAGATCACCCGTTCGACCGCCTCCGCATCCGGCAGCGAGAGCAGTATCCAGTTGCAGTTTGGGGCTATTTCCGTGACATTCTTCGCCGCGCGCACATCCCCACCGGCTCCCCTGTTCGTCAGGTGGGCAATCGCTTCTTTCCGCAGGTCGTATACCCACGTTTCGAATTGGCCCGCCACCCTGGCGGCCATGGGACTACCCATGGCTCCGAGACCAATGAACCCGACACGCTCTGCCACGATACCGTTCCTTTGTCAACCGATAGATTTTAGCCATGTGCCCTGGGCCCGCTGCCATGACCCGACTTGAGCAACCCGAACGCGCGGCGCTCGACGCCGAGCAGACCCGCATTTACAACGAGATCGTCGCTTCGCGCGGCAGCATCGAGGGGCCGTTTCGCGCCTGGCTGCACCGGCCGGCATTCGCCGACCGGGCCCAGCAGCTGGGCGAGTACGTCCGCTACCGCACCAGCCTCGAGCCCCGGCTCAGCGAGCTAGCGATTCTGGTCACCGCCCGCTTCTGGGACTGCCAGCTCGAGTGGACCCTGCACGAGCCCTGCGCCCGCGAGGGAGGGCTCGACGAAGCGATTATCGACGCCGTGCGCCGGCGTCACCGCCCCGACTTTTCCCGCTCCGACGAGGCCTCCGTTCACGACTACGCCACCCAGCTCCTCCGCGATCACGTCGTCACTGACGCCAGCTACGATGCCGTCCTGGCCGAACTGGGGAACGGCGGCGTCGTGGATCTGACCGGCATTGTCGGCTACTACAGTATGGTAGCCATGACGCTCAACGCATGCCAGGTGCCGCTCGGGCCCGGCCGCGAACCCACCCTGGTAGATTGCCCGACCTACAGGTAGTGTCGCTGCAGGGGCACAAGACTCCGGCACGGCGGCGGGCCCGGCCGCTTTTCCGCGGCCGCCTGCTGGTGGCACTGTTGTGCGGCGCCCTGCCGCTGTCGGCCGCGGCTAGCGTCCGCGTCGTCGACAGCGGTGACGACTTCGTTCGATTGCTCTACGAGCGCGGGCCGGCCAATCCGCTCGAATCCCTGGAGTACAGCCTGCTGGGTCTTCCCCTCGCTGGCAACGCCGTCGTCGACGTCGAGGAGGCCGTCCCCGGTCCGTTGCTGGCCCCACCGGAGCTCGCCGGCCTCAGCACTGACCTGTTCGCCGCCGGCCCGGTGCACCTGGGACCACCGGGATTCATGCGGGACCAGCGGGTGGCCACGCTGCACTTCGGCCCCGCGCCGGCGGCCGGGGGCAGCCTGCAGATGTTCGATCGCCTGCTGGTGTGCGTGCGCTTCACCGCCGCATCATCGAGCTCGCGCAGGGAGGGGAGCGCGTGGGAGGAGCAGCTCTACTCCGCCCTGCTCAACCGCGGCCAGGCCCGGCGCTGGCGGCGGGCGCGGGAGGCGCCCGCCGCTCGCACCGGCTTACCGGAGGCCGGCACACAGCGGCTCCGTATCGCCGTTCGGGGCGAGGGCATGGTCCGCATCCGGGGCCGCGACCTTGCCCAGTGGGGAATCGATGCCTCCCAACTCAATCCGGACCGCTTTCGCCTGCTCTACGGCGGCGGACGGGTGCTGCCCCTAGATGTCGATCCGCAGCCGGTCCAGCTCCTCGAGCGACCCATCCTCGTCGACGACGGCGGCGACGGCCGGCTCGATCCGGACGACTTCATCCTGTTTGCCGGCGAGCCGATCTCCCGCTGGCATCACACAGCGGCCGGCCACCGCTTCATCGCCAATCCCTACACCGACGAGAACGTCTACTTCCTGGAGTTGGCCGGCGCCGCCGAAGGTCTCCGCATCGGTAGCCGTAGCAGTCGTCCGGATGCCGGCGCAGAAGGGGTCGAAACCTACCGAGCCCGCCTGCACCGAGAAGAGGAGAATCACACCGTCGCCGAGTCGTACGGCATCAAGTCAGGATACGAGTGGTACTGGGAGACGTTCCGCCGGAACTTTCTCGAGCTGCCGGTGACCCTCAGCGGCGCCGCGGAGGGGCCGGTCGTGATCCGGATCGGCATCTATGGGTTCACGAACACCGAACACCGCATCGACGTATACTGGAACGGCCACTGGCGACGGCAGCTCCAGTTCACTGGCCCCTTCCACCGCACCTTCGAAGTGGAGACTAGCAGGCTGAAGGAGGGGGAGAACAAGCTGCGCCTGGCCCAAAACTCAGGTATCCAGACCCGGCTGGACTGGTTCGAGCTGGAGTTCAACCGCCGGCTGCGGGCCGAGGACGGCGCTCTCCTCTTCGACGCCATGGAAACCGGACCCGCCAACTACCAACTCGAGGGTTTCAAGGGCGAGCGGCCAAGGGTCTTCGAGGTCTCGCCGGGGCTGATCGAAGTCGTCGACTTCGAGTACGACGAGGAAGCCGGGACCGTTGCCTTCGGCGATCCCGGCTCGACCGCACCCCGTCGGTATGTCGCCACCGGTGCCTCCCGCTGGCTCGAGCCGGTGCGCATCGAGCTCGCTTCACCGACTTCGCTGACGTACGCCAGTGATGGCGCCGACTACGTCATAATCTCCCACCGCGACTTCATGGATGCGGCTGGGCGACTCGCCGCCTGGCGTGCCGCAGACGATCGCTTCGGCCCGCCGCTGACGACGATGGTAGTGAACGTGAGCGACGTCTACGACGCATTCTCCGGCGGCCCCCTCGACCCGGCGGCGATCCGCAACTTCATCGCCTTCGCCACCGGAAGCTGGTCATCACCCCCCCTGTTCGTCACGCTGCTAGGGGACGCCACTTACGACTACAGGAATAACGCCGGCGACAGCCCGGTGAACTGGCTGCCGGCCTTCCAGGACGGCGAGAGCACCTACGACGACTGGTACGTGCGGGTCAGCGGGGACGACCAGTTGCCCGACCTGGCCATCGGACGCCTGCCGGTGCGGACCGCGGCCGAAGCGGAGACGGTGGTGCGGAAGCTGATCGACTATGACCGGCAACCGGAACCGGGGTCCTGGCAGAGCCGCGTTCTGATGGTCGCCGACGACCTGGTCAACCCGGCCGTGCCCGAGGAGCCCGAGGATTACTTCCTGCTGAGCACAGAGTTCCTCGCCCGCTCGATTCTGCCGCGGGGACTGGACCAAGTGAAGCACTACATCGCCGATTTCCCCCGCGTTGGCCTGACCAAGCCCCAGGCCCGCGACGAGTTCATCAGGCTTTTCAATGAAGGGGCGCTTCTGGTCATCTACGTGGGCCACGGCAACCCGGATGTGCTGGCGCACGAGCAGATGTTCGTGCTCTCGCGCGATGCCGACAGAATCCGCAACAACGGCCGGCTGCCGCTGATGTACACCGCCGCCAGCCAGGTCGGCGTCTTCGACGACCCGCTTCGCGACTCCATGCCGGAGTTGCTGCTGAAGATTCCGAACGGCGGTGTTATCGGAATGATCTCGGCTACCCGGGTCGGTATCCACGATGCGAACATGCTACTGGCGAGCAGCTTTCACCGGAAGCTCTTCCCCGATGACGGCGTTTCGATTCCCATCGGCCTGGCGCTCACCTCCGCCAAGGTCGCCATCGAGGGCGGCTATACCAGAAAGCAGAGAGGAATCATCGAGCGTTACGCCCTGATGGGAGACCCGGCCACGCGGCTAGCCCTCCCAAGCTACCGCGTCGCAGTCGAGCTCCCCGACACGCTCCGCGCCCTGGAGGAGATCCACATCGAAGGGCGCGTGATCGACCCGGCGGGAGAGCTGGTCCGCTCCTACCGGGGCGACGCGCTCGTCCAGGTCTTCGATTCCTCCAGCATAACCCTGCTCGATCACCTGAAACACTTGAAGATCGGCAGCCACCTCTTTCGCGGCACGGCCGAGGTCGACAGGGGCCGTTTCGCCACCGCCTTCCGGGTGCCGAAGGACATCACCTACAAGGGCAATCGGGGCCGCGTCAGCGCTTATCTGTCGTCGCCGGACAACCCGTCGGCCTTCGGATACACCGACCGGATTGTCTTCGCCGGCCCTGGCGCCGATGCCGAGCTGGCAGCCGACCACAGCGGCCCTACTATCGAAATCGGCATCCGCGGCCAGCGTGACTTCGCCAGCGGCGACCTGGTGGCGACAAGCCCGATCGTGCGGGCGGCCATCAGCGACCCCAGCGGCATAAACATCGCCGGCGACACCGGCCATGAGATCATCCTGGACGTCGACGGCCTCCAGACTACCGTAACCCACGCGTTCGTCAACGGCCCGGACTATCGCCACGGCACGCTCGAGTATCAGCTGCCGGCTCTGCCCACCGGTGAGTACGTCGTCGGCCTGAAGGCCTGGGACTCGCTGAACAACTCGGCCGCCGCCAGCGTCACCATGCGCGTCGGCGGGACCGATCCGACGGTCTCCGACCTCCTGCTTCACCCGAATCCCCTGACCGGCGATACCGGGTACCTAACATTCAACCTGTTCAGCCCCGTCAGCTCCGCGCGAGTCGGGATATACGCATTGTCCGGCAGGCTGATCGACCAGGTCGAGATCGCGCCGGAGCCCGGCTACAACCAGATATCCTGGTCCGCGCCACCTAGATTGGCCAACGGCACCTACCTGTACCGTCTTCGCCTGGAAGGAGAGGACGGGGCGGGACGAAAACGGGTGCGTGAGCAGACCGGGGTGATTCAGCTCCTGCGGTAGCCGGCGGGTCGCGCTTGATCGACGGGCCCGAGCACGGGCTCCGAACCGGCGATGGTGGTGCGGTGCATGACCCGGCGCTCGGCGGCGTGATCGAACGGCTCGACCACGTGGATGGCGCCCCGGTTGTCCCACATCAGCACGTCGTCGACGCGCCAGCGGTGGCGATAGTGGAAACGCTCCTGGATTGCCCAGTCCATCAGCTCGCCCAGCAGCTGCCGGCTCTCCTCCTCCCGCAGCCCGACGACCTGCTCCATGTAGGTGGCGCTGACGAAAAGCGAATGGCGTCCGTCCGGGTGCCGGCGCACCAGGGGATGCTCCACCGGCGGTACCAGCGCCGCTTCCTCCGGTTTCATCGACGGCAGCTGGCGCTGCTGCCGCGAGTACAGAAAGCTGTGTCGTGCTTTCAGGCCGCGGATGCGCGCCTTGAGCTCGGGCGACATCTGCTCATAGGCGGCGAACATGTTGGCGAACAGGGTGTCACCCCCGCTCTTGACGATCTCGACGGCGTGCAGGACCGCGCCCTTTGCCGGCACCTGGCGATAGCTGCTATCCACGTGCCAGACCCAGATCAGGGTGCTATAGCGCCCCCCCTCAGACTCGACCGGACGAATCCGGTCGTCGTCGCCGACATTGGTGACCCGGAAGATCTCCGGCCGGGTGTTGGAGCGATTGGCCGACTGGGGAAAGATCTCCAGCTCGCCGAAGTGGCGGCTGAAGGCGACCTGCTGCTCGTCGCTGATCGGCTGGCCGGGGAAGACCAGCACGGCATGCTCGCGCCAGGCCGCCTCGATCGCGCGCAGATCCCCTTCGCCCGGCCGCCTCAGATCGACACCGGTGACTTCAGCACCGATCAGCGGGTGCAGCTTGCGGATACTGACCGCCATCGGCTCACGCCAGGCCCAGGGCCTCGTTGATCTCCTGCTGGTAGCCTTCCAGCTCGAGGCGCTCTATCTCCCTCAGACTCACCGGCCTGTTGGCGTGCGCCGACTCGAAGACCGCCATGCACAGCGCCTCCGCCTTGTAGCCCTCCAGGCCGTCCACCTCCGGCACCCGCCGGTCCCGCACCGCCAGCGCAAACTCGTACAACTCGGTGGCGATGGCACTGGTCACGCCGCCGGGAAAGAGCTCTTCCTTCGCGTCCGCGCTCATGCTCTCCATGAACTCCCGGACCAGGGTTTCGTTGTCCAGGTTGCTCTCGTCCCGGCCCCACAGGCCGCTGTGCCAGTGGAGACAACCGTCACTGCCGTAGAGCACGCGGGCATCGAAGCCGGTGCCCGGCGCCGAGCCCTGCCAGCTCCAGGAGACGACGACGTTGTTGTCGAAGTGAACCTGGGCGAAGGTGGCATCCTCCACATCCACGTTCCAGGCACCTGTCCGCCCCTGCGGATCGTCGTAGCGATAGGGCTCGAACTGCCGCACGGTGGCGAACACCTGCTGCGCCTCGGTGCCGAGATGATAGCGGAACAGATCGGCGTGGTGGACGCCGCCATCGAGTACCCAGCCGCCGCCGGCTATCCCCTTGAAGTTGCGCCAGGCCCACTTGCCCATGGCGTGGGAAGCCTGCTGCCAGTAGAAGCTGCGGGGCTCGCCGATGCGGCCCGTGCGCACCGCCCAGTTGCGGGCCCGCTCTTCCAGCGAGCGCCGGTAGTTCTCGGCGACGGCCAGTATCCGCTGCCCATCGCGCGCCGCCTCAAGGATCTTTCTGCCGGCCCGCAGGGTGATAGCCAGCGGCTTCTCGATCGTAACGTCCACCCCCTCCTGCAGGCAGGCGATGGCGATGGTGTGGTGCTCCACGTGCTGGGTGCAGATGTCCACCGCCTCGATCGCCTTGACCCGCTTCAGCATCCGCTCAACGTCGGTGTACACCTCCGGCGTGCCCTGGAACGACGCCAGCTCCTGCGCCCGCTCCTGCGCCCGCTGCTCATCGACGTCGCAGACCGCCACGACCTCGATAGCCCGCCGTTCGTTCTCCCACAGCTCCCGCATTGCCGCCACGTGAGCGCCGGCAATGCTGCCGCAGCCGATCAGTCCCAGCTTCAGTGCTTCCATCCGTATTCCCTGTCCCTCACTCAGTTGAACCGCGCAGTCAAAGAAAGATAGAGCTTCTGGGAGAGGTCACCATGCCGGGGTGGCCGTTGACCCCTACGGCCGGCGCGACCTATCTTCCGACTCGTGAGACGGGACTGGCACGACAGGGAATTCCGCAAGTTCGTCGCCCTCGGCGAGAGTACCACCGCCGGCGGCTGGAGCTCCAACCGGGAGCGCTGCTGGGTGTCGCGGCTGGCACAGCTGATCGACGACATCCAGGAGAAACCGGTCGAAACGCTCAACGCCGGCATCGGCGCGAACCTGATCTCGCGGCATTCGCCCGCCTACGAGGTCAGCGGCCAGCCGGCGGCCGACACCCGGCTGCACCGGCACGTGATCCGCGAGCGGCCGGACCTCCTGGTGATCTCCTACGGCCTCAATGACGCCCGCGGCGGCACGCCGCTGGGCCTGTTCTGCGACGCGATGGTCTCACTCGTCCGCCGGGTGCGGACGAAGCTCGATCCGGTCATCGTCCTCCCCGGCCCGTACTTCATGACCGATTTCACGGTCGGCGGCGAGGACTGGAGCCACGCCAGTCTCGATATCTTCGCCGCCTACAACCAGGGTATAGCCCAGGTCGCCGCCGCCGAAGGCTGCCTCTTCGTCGATCTGCTCGGGGCCTATGCCGGCGCCGGCTGGATGGTCCACTACGACGGCTGCCATGCCAATGACCTGGGGCATCGCATCGTCGCCAATCGCATCTTCGAGGTTCTGGCGCAGAACTGTTCCGGGTTGGCGCGCTGGACGAAAAGCCAGGAGCGCGCCATCCCGCGCTGGCGCGACGAGTCCTGTCTCAAGATCGGCTTCGCTGACAAGTCGGTCGGGCCCGGTCTGCTGCCCGGCCGCAAGCACTGAATTCAGACCGACCTAGCCCGCCCGCACCCACGGATTGTGACCAGCAAGAGAGTCCTTGTGACCGGCGCCGCCGGGCGGCTGGGCCGGTGCCTGTGGCAGGCCTGGGAAAAGGCCGGCCACTACGACCTGACGCTGGTGGACAAACTGCCGGTCGAAGGCGCCCGGTCCCGTGTCGAGGTGGGCGACCTCTTCGACCGCGACTTCACCGACCGGATCTGCGTGGGCCAGGACGTCGTCGTCGCGCTGGCTTACGTGGCCTCCGAGGAGAAAACCTTCGACCCCGGGGCCGGCACCGACATCGCGATGAACATGCAGCTTTTCGAGGCCTGCCGGCGCGCCGCTGTTGGCCGTATCGTCTTCGCCAGCTCCAACCACGCTACCGGCTGGAACGAGCAGACCCGGGAGCGCCCCTTCCTCTCCAGTCCCGAGGAATACAATCCCACCGGCTGGTACGGCGCGATGAAGGGCATGGCCGAGCTTGCCGGCAAGGCGCTGGTTAACACCGCCAGCATGCGCTTCGTCGGCATCCGCATCGGCTTCTTCTACGGACATGCAGAGCCGGATTCGCTACGCGCCTGCGAGGCCCTGCTGGCCCCGGAGGACGCGGTGCAGCTGTTCGCCCTGGCGGTGGACTACCAGGGGCCGCAGCGCTACCTGGTCACCTACGGCACGTCCGAGACCGGCGGCCACGGCAACCTGGACATCGGACCGGCCCGGCGGGAGCTGGGTTACCGGCCCGCCGTCGACCTGGTAACGGCGCGCCGGAAGTATCGCCCCTGATCCCGGCAACCGACCGGACGGCGAACCCGTCAGCTTTCCTTGCGCACCGACTCCGGAACCAGGCACGATTCTCGCTGCTTGCTGCCTGGAAAGGCAGTCCCGTTTTTCCTGCCGTTACGAGTGACCCTCGAAAGGCCCTGTGTTGACCGCCCTTTACTATCGGACCCTGTCCCAGACCGCCGACCTCCTCCTCCACCGCCAGGTGTCACCGGTGGAGGTAACCCGCGCCTTGCTCGAGCGCATCGAGCAGATCGACGGCAGCCTGCGCAGTTACGCCACCGTCATGGCCGATCACGCCCTCACCGCCGCCCGGCGTGCCGAAGAAGAGATCGCCGACGGCCGCTACCGCGGTCCGCTGCACGGCGTGCCGATCGCCGTCAAGGATCTCTGCTTCACCAGCGGCGTGCCCACGATGGGCGGCGCGGCGGTCCTCGCAGATCACATTCCCTGCTTCGACGCGACAGTGGTCGCCCGGCTGGAAGCAGCCGGCGCCGTCCTGCTCGGCAAGCTCAACCTGACCGAGGGCGCGATGGGCGGCTACAACCCGAAATTTCCGATTCCGAAGAATCCCTGGGATCTCGACCGCTGGTGCGGCGCATCCTCCAGCGGCTCGGCTGCGGCGACGGCCGCCGGACTCTGCTACGGCTCCCTTGGCAGCGACACGGGCGGGTCCATCCGCTTTCCCTCCTCCGCCTGCAGCCTGACCGGACTCAAGCCGACCTGGGGGCGGGTCAGCCGCTACGGGGTCCTCGACCTGGCCGAGTCACTCGATCACGTCGGACCCATGACCCGCTCCGCCGCCGACGCCGCCATCATGTTCGCCGCCATCGCCGGCCCCGACCAGAACGACCCGACGACGCGGCCTGATCCAGTGCCCGATCTACTAGCGGACCTGAGCAACGGCATCGAAGGAGTCCGCATCGGGTGGGATGAGCAATACGCCACCGTCGATGTCGAGCCGGAGGTCACCGCGGCCATCACCGCTGCCGTGGGCGTGCTCGAGGATGCCGGTGCCCGTATCGTCGAACTGTCAGTGCCCGACCTCGATGATTACATCAAGGCCTGGCCCGACCTGTGCATGGCCGAAGCGGTGGCCGCCCACGCCGCCACATATCCGGGGCGCCGCGAAGAGTACGGCCCCTTCTTCCGGCACTGGCTCGACCACGGCGCCGACGTGACCGGCGCCGCCTACGCCAGGGCCAACAGCCTGCGCGCTGCCAGCAACGGCCACCTCGCCCGGCTCTTCGCCGGCATCGACCTGCTGGCGATGCCGCCCACCGCCTGGCCCGCCTTTCCCGTCACCGAAGAGATGCTGTACGGCCCCCCCAATGACCGGGGCCCCGAGTTCCAGCGCTTCACCGTTCCCTACGACTACAACGGCGCCCCCACCCTGACCCTTCCCTGCGGGCTGAGCAGCAGCGGACTCCCCTTGAGCTTCCAGCTCGCCGCCAAGCACCTCTCCGAACCCCTGCTCTGCAGAGCCGGCCACGCCTACCAGCAGGCAACCACCTGGCATGAGAACCACCCCCCGGACTGGCCGTGAACTTCACGCACTAGGTCCCAAAGGGCGGACTGCACAGGCCCACATTCCACATGGAAGGAAGACGAAGATGAAGGTCACTAACGTCGAGGCTATTCCCCTGAACCCACGGCTGACGTCCCGCAACGCCGACCAGAAGCCCCGCTTCGCCGCCATCGACACCCAGACCCTTTTCAAGGTCACCACCGACAACGGGATCACCGGCTACGGCGACACCCGCGGCCACTACTCGCTGACCCAGGCCGAGGTCGGCGACCTCGTCGACCGTTCCCCCTTCGACTTCGTCAACGGCACCCTCAACGCCGGCCTGATGGGCGCGCTCTACGACGCCATGGGCAAGCACCTGGAGGTGCCGGCCTACAAGCTCATGGGTCAGAAGGTGCGGGACCGCGTGCCGGTAGCCGCATGGACCAGGCCGGCCAGCCCGGACGACCTGGCTCTTGAGGTCCAGCGCGCCGCCGCCGAGGGGTACATGATCTTCAAGATGCACACCTGCCAGCACTACGACGTCCTGGAACAGAGCAGGGCAGTCGAGGCAGTAGCACCCAACGGGTTCCGGATGCAGTACGACTTCAACCACAACCGCGTCTCGACCGACGTGCTGCGCCTGGTGCAGGAGTTGGAAAAGTCACCAACAGTAGGCTTCCTCGAGGACCCGCTGAACTGGCGCGACATCGACGGCTGGCGCCGGCTGCGCGAGAAGACCTTCATCCCCCTGGTCATGCACGTCCCGCAGCTGGGCGGCGGACCCGAGATCATCAACGGCTGCGCCGCCCTCTACATGATCGGCGAGACCGGCAGCGTCGGCGGGGCGCTCAGACGGGGACAGACCTGTGCCGAAGCCAACCTCTCCTGCGTGGTACAGATGACCGGCGGCACCCTGACCAAGGCGCTGGCCCTGCACATCGCTGCGGTGGTGCCCAATGTCTCGCACACCGTAAACCTCGACGATCAGTGCGAGCAGGATGCCACCGGCACCCGCATCGAGATCGTCGAGGGCTGCTCGCCGGTGCCGGAAGCTGCCGGCCTCGGCTACGAGGTGGACGAGGAGATGGTGAAGCGACTGGCCGGCAATCCCCGGACCGAGATCCCGCGTCACATCGGGGTTCTGCATCTGGCGGCCGGCCACAAGCTGTACACGATAGGCTTTCCCGACGTCAGCCGGCTCACCGGCTTCTCCGAGGGGCAGATTCGCGAGTTGAACCTGGAAGTGTGGGAGGATGACGGCTCGCCGGAGTTTGCCCGGCGCTACAGCCAGCTGCAGAGTGCCGGCTCGGTGATCGAATAGTCCCGGTGGTGCTGAGACTCAGGAGCCGGGCGTCCCGCAGCAGGCGGCGGCCATTTGCCGCCGGGCACCAGAGACAACACATTGATTGCTGCCCACTGTGACACCTCCACCCCGCGATTCCATTCACGACTCGGGAGCAACCATGTCGAACAAGACCCTGAGACAACGCATCCGCGAGGGAGAGATCCTCGTCGCCCTGCGCGGCTCCCTCAAGACCACGAAAAAGGAACTCGCTGACATCTGGTCGACCGGCGACTACGACTATATCTGGATCGACGGTCAGCACACCCCCTTCACCGAGCACGAACTCGTCGCCTACTGCAAGGCGGCCGAGGAGCTGGACATCGACGTGCAGCTGCGCATCCCGCATACCTGGCAGGCCTACATGGTGGGACGATGGCTCGATTTCGGCCCCAGCGCCGTGAACGTCCCCGAGGTCATGGAGCCGAAAACCGTCGACGACGCCATCGCCTTCGCCTACTACGGTCCCATTGGCCGGCGCAGCTGGGGTGGGATGAACCGGCGCGGCCTCAGCCAGGGCATGGATCGGCACGAGTACTCGGCGTGGTGGAACGACTACGTGGTCCTCTCCATCCAGATCGAGTCGGTAGAAGCAGTCAGCAACATCCGCAAGCTGGCCAAGCCCGGGGTCAGCGTCGTGACCTTCGGCCCCAATGACCTGGAGTTCAGCCTGGAGGATCATCCCGAGTTCCCGCTGCAGAACGTCGACGACTGCATGCGCAACGTCGCCACAGCGCTGGCGGATACCGACATCCGTCTCGCGATGGGCACCGCCACCAGGCCGGAACAGCGGGACCGCTACAAGGAGATGGGAATTACCCTGTTCCAGGAAGACCCACCGGCCTGACCCCTTCGACCTGTGAGTCCGGAGAGGAGCCTGAGCAATGCAACTGGGTGCGTTTGCAACCGGCCTCGCCGTGAGGGCTCCGGCCGCGCCGTTCTATCGGCGGCGCGGCTTCGCGATGGTTACCGGGTTCAGGGCGGCAATCGATGCGGAAGGCCCGGCAAGCTTCGCGCGCCGGTAGCTCAATGACCGTTCGATTCGCTTTCGCCGGCCTCCGCCATCCTCACATCTTCGACATGCTGCGCCGCTGTCACGCATGCGACGAAATCGAGGTCGTGGCCTGTTGCGAGGAAGACGCAGCAACACGGGACGCGCTACCCACAGGGCTTGAGGTCGAGGTCACGCACGACGACTTCGCGAGCCTGCTCGATCAGGTCGAATGCGACGTCGTCGCGATCGGCGACGTCTACGCCCGCCGGGGCGGCCTGATGATTCAGGCCCTGTCTGCGGACAAGCACGTTATCGGCGACAAGCCGCTGTGCACCTCGCTTGCCGAGCTGGAACAGGTGGAGGATCTGGCCGCGCAGAAAGGCCGCGTCGTGGGATGCATGCTGGATATGCGCGACCTGCCCGTCTTCCTCGGAATTCGCGAGCTGCTGAAAGCGGGCGAGATCGGCGATGTCCACGCCATGAGCTTCGCCGGCCAGCACCCGCTGCTGTACGGTTCCCGCGCCCGCTGGTATTTCGAGGAAGGCATGCACGGCGGTGTGTTGAACGATATCGCCGTGCACGCCGTCGACTTCATTCCGTGGGCTACCGGACTGGGCATCGAAACGATCGTCGCGGCGCGCTGCTGGAATGCCACCGTGCCCGCGCATCCGCATTTTCAGCAATGCGGCCAGGCCATGCTCACGCTGGATAATGGCGCCGGCGTCATCGGTGACGTGTCCTACCTGACCCCCGATTCCTTCGCCTATGACTATCCACATTACTGGCGCACTACCATCTGGGGGGCTGACGGTGTGATCGAGGCAGGCGTCAATTCCCAGACCCTGTCGCTGTACCGGAATGGCGAGCGCGAAGCGCGGCAGTTGGAACTTCCGCCAGGCCGGCCCGGGGGCTACCTGGATGCGTTTCTCCGGGAGATCGGTGGCGGGACATCCCTGCATCTTTCGTCGTCCGAGGCGCTGGCCGCTGCCCGAATCTCCCTGCTGCTGCAGGAGGCAGCGGAAACGCTCGATTGACCTACCCTACGCGCGGATAGTCCTCGCGATTGAAGTAGCCGGCGGCCACAGTGTCCTTCTCCGACCCGGTAGCCGCACTCGCCCAATGGGTGGCGTAAGCCCGCCGCCAGCGCTCCGATTCGTTCTGGTGCGAGGTATGCAGCGTTTTGACGTGGTGGAACACGACCCCGCCCCGTTTCACGCAGGCCAGCGCTTCCTTGGACAGATCGATCAGCTCCGCCGGCGGAGCCAGATTGTAGGGCTCGTCCGGGTCTGGCCTGTCGTGCGGCAGCACCTCGCCTTTGTGCGACCCCTCGATGTAGCGCAGGCAGCCGTTGGCCACGTCGACGTCGTCCAGGGCGATCCAGGCGGTGAGCACATGGTCCGCCGGCTCGCAGCGGAAGTAGAAGTTGTCCTGATGATATGGCTTGGCACTGCCGAAGCGGGGCGGCTTCATGAAGATCTGATCGGCCAGCAGCACCGGCTCTTGCCCGGTGAGATCCCCTATCAGCCCGCGCAGGCGCGGGTCGAGAACGAAGGACTGGAACGCTTCACTCTTGAGAAAGGGACTGGAGATCTTGCGAGGCGCCACCTTGCCGTCGTCGCCGTGATCGGTGACGAAGCGGCTCCGGTCCTGTGCCAGCTCCCGTTCGCTAATCTCGGTGGCGACCTGCAGAACCTGATCGACCTCGGCGCCGGAATAGACCCCTTCGACCAAGGTCCAGCCGCACTCCCAGTAGTGCTCGTAGGTCTGCTCGTCGATTGTCATCGGCTTCCCCTGCGTATGGTTTTCATGGCCCGTCGACGCTATGCGACCTCGTACTTCTCCGCATCCGGCAACGGCACCGGTCTACCACCCACTCTCCCGACGCTCCAGTCCGCCAACCGCAACCACAGGTCGGCCAGCATCTCAGCATGGTCGGCATCCACCGCGTTCCGTAGCTCCCACGGGTCGTTGACCAAGTCGTAGAGTTCATCACGGTCCCCCATCGGGTCGTGCACGTACTTCCAATCGCGCGTCCTCACCATCTTGCGCCACCCCTCCGCCTCCCGCCACTGCAGCGACTGGATCAGCGCCCGTCGCCCGTAGGGTTTTCCCGAGCTTTTCCAGGTCCTCGTGCCTGAACGCCGGACCGCCGGAACCGTACTCGGAGAAGGTCGCGTCTCGCGGGGGCGCATCTACCACCGGCGGCAGCGGCTGGCCCTGCATGCACTGCGGAATCTCGATTCCCGGCAGCGCGAAGAGAGTCGGCACCAGATCCACCAGGTTGACCATGCTGTCATCGCGGACGGCGGACGGCAGTTGGGGCGGTCGGACATCAGTGCCGCGTCTCCTCTTCGCTCACCGACTTCTGTCCCCCCGCCACGACCAAAGCCGGCTCGATCGTCGGCGCCGCCTCGCCAGCGGCGGTCATCCGGCGCACCAGCCTCTCCTGCATGACCTCGACGACACCACGGTGGGAATCGTAGCCTGCCAGGTTGTGCAGCTCGTACGGATCGGCCATCAGGTCGTAGAGGCAGTCCTCCCGGAAGGTCCAGGGATCTCCAGGCTCCGGTCCTTTCACTGTCCGCCGCACCGCGTACTTCCAGCGTCGCGTGCGGACGCAGCGGCTCAGCTCGGTCTCGTAGATCTCCGCGAAGACCTCTTCGGGCCAGTCGGCTGCCCTTCCCCGCGCCAGCGGCGCGAAGGAACGCCCCTGCATCGCGTCCGGCACCTCAATGCCGCAGGCGTCCAGCAGCGTCGGCGCCACGTCCACCAGGCTGATCATCTCCTGCAACCGGCCGCCGCTGTCGAAGCCGGGGCCGCACGCCGCCATCGGCACCCGCATCGAGGCGTCGTGGCAGCTGCGTTTGTACTCTCCGTTGCGGGTCTTGAAGTGACACCCGTGGTCTGAGGTGAACAGCACGATCGTGTTTTCCAGCAGACGCAGGCTCCGCAGGGCGTCCAGCAGCCGGCCGAACGCCTCGTCCAGCCGCTTGATCATTCCGTAATACCCGGGCAGGTGGCGCGCCGAGGAGCCGCCCAGGGCCCGCAGGTCGGGCGGCACCCACGGGTCGAGGTAGCGCTCCTCGTAGCCGGTGGGCGCCGGGTAGTCGTCGCGGTGGTTCTGGAAGTGAGGTTCGATGTAGGAGGTGAACAGGAAGAACGGCCGGTCCTGGTTGTCGTCAACGAACCGGATGGCCGCGTCGGTCAGCGCATCGACCCGGTAGCCTGGCAGGTCTACCGGCTGATCGTCGTTGTCGTACATCCGAGTCTGGTAGGCGTCGGAGGTAAACTCCAGCACGTTCGACCCGAGCCAGTAGTCGTAACCCCCGCGCCGCGCCGCCGGCACCGGCTCTTCGTGGCAAAGGTGCCACTTGCCGATGTAGCCGGTCTGATAGCCAGCATCGCGAAAATGGTGACCGATAGTGCGCGTCCCGACCGGCAGCTCGCCGCCGTTGTAATAACACCCCCACTGCGAGGCATAGCGCCCGGTCTGCATCACCACCCGCGCCGGCAGGCAGACCGGTTGCGGCGTGAAGGCGTTGAAGCAGTGGGTGCCCTCCATGGCGACGCGGTCGAAGTTCGGCGTCAGGTCCATCCTGTTGCCGTGCATGCCGGTGCTGTCCCAGCGCTGCTGGTCGGTGAAGAAGACGATGACGTTGGGAGGGCGGTTGGTTCCCATAATCAGCTCCGTTGCAATACGCAGGTTGTTGCAAGAGCCAGGTGCGGAGCGATAAGATATGGATTTGCCAGCACGACGGAATTTCGCGCAGCATATTGCTCACAGGGCACCAGCGAACAGGGAGCTGCAGATGAAGACCGGAGTCACTCAAATCGTCCTCGGCGACATGTCGCTCGACGCCACCCTCAAGCTCTGCCGCGACGCCGGCTACGAAGCCGTCGAACTCACCTTCGACCCGGGCAAGGACCTGAGCGTAGACCTGGCCGACGACGAGCTGGATGTCGTCAGGGACCAGTGCCAGCGCGCCGGCGTCGCCATTACCAGCGCCGTCGCCCGCTACGCTGACCGCGGCAACCTGCTCAGCCGCGACCCCGATCAGCGGGACGCGGCCAAGGCCTGCCTGGAGCGCTCGCTATACGTCGCCGGCCGCCTGGAGGCCGGCGCCACCCTCCTGCATCCCGGGCAACTGGAGGCCGACGGTACCTACGACCAGGCCTGGGACGATCTGCGCGACGTCCTGCGGTCGGTCGTACCGATGGCCGCCAGCTTCGAGGTCGCCATCGGCCTGGAAAACGTCTGGAACAGATTTCTGCTCAGCCCGCGGGAAGCGGCGCAATTCGTCGACGAGGTGGGCAGCGAGTGGGCGGGGATCTATCTCGACACGGCCAACATGATGGCGTACGGCCACCCCGAGCACTGGATCCGCGCCCTCGGCTCCCGCATCGTGCGCGTCCACGTCAAGGACTTCCACCGTGCCGGCCACGCCTTCGTCGACCTCATGGATGGCGACACCGACTGGTCGACGCTCATTGCCGAGCTGCGCGCCATTGGCTACCAGCACAGCCTGATCCACGAGGTCTCCGGCGACCGCGAGACGCAGATCCGCATGGGTGAGCGCATGCGGAGGATCGCGTCGCTGTGACGCAACTCGCCGCCCTAGCGCGGTCCTCGGCCAGGTCGATAAAGGAGAAACATTGACCCACATCGCTTTCGCGAGCGGCTTCGATTCGCTCTCAGGTTTCCAGGAGGCCTTCCAACGTTACTTCGGCGCCAGCCCGACGGAAAGAGATGCCTCCACCCCGATCCGAGTCGACCGCTTCGGCACCCCACTCGGGCCCATGCTCGTTGCCGCCACCGACACCCACCTCTGCCTCCTCGAGTTCGTCGACCGCCGCCTGCTGCCGAACCAGGTCAAACGCCTGCGCACGCACCTGAACGCAGCGTTCGTACCCGGCCGCAACGATCTGATCGCTCAGACCGAGCGGGAGATCGGCGAGTACTTCGAAGGAAAACGGCGCGACTTTGCGATTCCGCTCGTCGCACCCGGAACCGAATTCCAGAAAACCGTCTGGGAGGCGCTCACCCGGATACCCTACGGCGAGACCATGAGCTACGGCGAGCTCGCAACCGCTATCGGACGCCCTGGTGCCGTCCGCGCAGTAGGCACCACCAACGGCCTCAACGCCCTGGCCATTGTCGTGCCGTGTCAGCGGGTCGTTGGCGCGGATGGCAAGCTCGTGGGCTACGGTGGTGGGCTGTGGAGGAAGGAGCGACTGCTGGAGCTGGAAGAGAGCGTGGTGTCCGGAAAGCCGGTGGAATAGTCCCGGCGCGACGTCACCCCTCAGCTAAACGCCACCCACTGGTTCCCCTCTCCCTGACTCAGCCGCCCGGTATAGCGCCTCCAGCGCCGCGGTATTCCTCAACCCGTCTGCCGCCGGGAACTCCGGGCTTTTCCCCGTGAGCACGCACTCCGAGAACTCGTTGAGCTGGACGACGAAACGGCCTGGCGACGGCGTCGCCACCTCTTCGTCCTCGCGCTCGTCGCTGTAGCAGATCAGCACCGGCCCCTCGTCATCGAACATGTCCGGGATCTCGATGCGGCCCGTGCTGCCGTCGACCGACAGCGTGCAGCGCCGCGGCTGCTCCATGCTTGCCGTGCAGTTGGCAATGGCGCCGTCGGCGAACTGCATCATACCGCAGAAGGTGGTGTCGACGCCCCAGCCGCCCGAGTCGTGAGATACCGCATGTACCGTCACCGGCTCGGCGTCGAGGACATAGCGACAGGCATAGACCGCGTAGCACCCGGCATCCCACATGCCGCCGCCGACCAGCTCGGGCGAGAAGCGCACGTTGCCCTCCGGTTCGGCGATCGTGAAGCAGAGGCAGGAGTCGAGCGTGGCGACCTTGCCTATCGCTCCTTCGGCGATGCGCTGACGCGCCAGACGCAGATGGCCGCTCCACCGATGGGTGAACGCCTCCACCAGCAGGACGCCGTTGGCGGCGGCCGCGTCGATCATGCGCCGGCACTCGGCCGCCGTCACCGCCAGCGGCTTCTCGCACAGGATGTGCTTGCCGGCCGCCGCCGCCTTGATCGTCCACTCGCAGTGCATCCCGTTGGGCAGCGAGTTGATTACCGCGTCCATCTCGGGATCGGCCAGCTGCTCCTCGTAGGAGCCGTACCAGCGGTCGATGTCGTGCTCTTCCGCTGCCGCCTTCGCCTTTGCCGACCCGCGTGAAGAGATCGAGACTACCTCCGAATTCTCCGACTTCCGCAGCGCGGGAAGATGAGCATTGATGCCGATCTGGGCGGTGGACAGCAGTCCGTAGCGAACTACACTCATCGTGTCTCTCCTGTTGACCGTGCGGCAGGCTGCAGCATCTTAGCTCTTTCGGACGCTGGAAACCCGTCGCTTTGAGGAGCCAAGATGGCCATTAAGATCATGGATGTCGAGCGCATCACCGTTCACGTCCCCTTCACGCCCCGCGTCCACGTCTGGTGCGCCCGCGAGCAGTACCAGTGGGACATCAGCGAGGTCCTGCGCGTGACCACCGACGACCCCGACATCGTCGGCTGGGGCGAGACCATGCCCCACTACACCTGGGGCCGGGTCAGCGACGAGGCGATCGAGCGGGTGAAGGGCAAGCCGGCCGCCCAGTTCCTCGGGGACGACTCCGTCGGCGCCGGCCTGCAGATGGCCATCTACGACCTGCTGGGCAAGGCCAACGGCGTCCCGGTCCACAAGCTCCTCAACCTTCCCAAAGTCCGCGACTGGTGCCCCATCTCCTGGTGGAACGTCGACATGCCACCGGCCGAATTCGCCGGCGAAGCGGCCGCGGCGGTCAAGCGAGGTTATACGTCGCACAAGATCAAGGGCCGGCCCTGGTGGGACATCTACGCCCAGGTGGAAGCGGTCCGCAACGCCGTGCCCGACTACTACCACCTCGACATCGACTGGAACCAGATGCTGACCAATGTCAGCAACGCAGTGCCGGTGCTGCAGCGCCTGGACACCTATCCGATCGTCAGCATCTACGAGTCACCGATCAAGCAGGGAGACGTGGAAGGCAATCTGCAGCTGCGCAAGAAGATCGCCCGGCCCATCGCCCACCATTTCGGCAACCCGCCGTTCCCCACGGTCGTCCGCGACGAAGTCTGCGACGGCTTCGTCATCGGCGGCGGCATTTCCAGTGTTTTGCAGGATGGCATCAAAGCGGCCGAGTTCGACAAGCCCTTCTTTCTGCAGATCGTCGGCACCGGAATCACCACCGCCCTGTCGGTGCAGTTAGGCGCGGTCCTCTCCCACGCCCAGTGGCCGGCCGTCAACTGCATGAATCTCTACGAGCACGACCTGCTGGCCGAGTCGCTGACGATCCAGGGCGGCTACGTGCGCACCCCGGACGGCCCCGGACTCGGCATCGAGGTCGACGACGAGGCGCTGAGCAAGTACCGCATGGAGCCACCCTACGAGCACCCAGCCCAGCGCCTGCTGCTCGCCGTGGTCTGGCCGGACAACCACAAGCGGTACTACGCCAACATCGGTCAGGTCTGGCGGGACGCGCAGAACGGCAATATGCCGATCCACGAGGCCGGCTCACGGCTGGAGTACGTGGATAACGACGGTTCGTCCGACTGGGACGAGCTGCAGAAGCGGGCCGAGGAATCCGCGCCAGTGTTCTCGGGAGTCTGACGACCGCCGCCCTTCCAGCCGCAATCCAGATCCCCGCGGGTCCCGGAACGCGCCGCAATGCCGGACGCAGCCGGAACCAGGAGTTCGCGCTGGGAACTGGAGGCACAGCAGGCCCTCCCTGAGTGTGCTACGCGGCCGGGATCAGGCTCTTCAGGTAGGCCACCGCATCGGCGGTGCTCTGCGGCCCCAGGTGCTCCGGCACGATTACACCCTCGTATCCCGCATCCAGCAGCGCCCTGACGCACCGCGCCATGTCCACATCGCCGCTCTCCAGAGGTACCTCCTTGTGATCCATCAGTGCGGGACCGTGGCGCACCTGATTCCGTGCATGCGCGAAGTGGATCTTGTCCATCCCCCAGGTTTCCGCCGGCGTGTGGGGGTCCTCGTCGAACAGCTGCATCCCCTGGCAGTAGGTGACACCGTTGTTGGGGCTGGGCACGGCTTCCCAGATTTCGTGCACAACCTCGACCGCCCACAGATGACACCCTAGCGGCAGCCCCACTGCGTCGGCCGCGCCCACTACCGCCCGGTAGAAATCGATCACGGCCGACCACTCTTCGTCTCCCGGCATCACCATGAGCGGTCGTCCCTCGTGGAACTCGTGGAAGTGCAGCAGGGAGTCCATCGGGTAGAACAGGGTCGACTCGACGCCAGCACTGCCGGCTGCCCGGATCGTTTCGCAGAACCGGGTGGTTTCATCCGGGACCTTGCCGAGAACGGCTTCGGCGGACGGCCTTCCCAGGATTATCCCGGCAATGCCGATGCCGAGCGCGGCAAGCTCTTCCTGCACCTTGGTCAAATCGTCGACCGCCAGGTGGCCACCCTCCTGGAAACCCGGCACGGAGTCGGCCGACAGAAAGACCTCGTCTACGTCGGCCTCGCGGCACTGTTGAGCGAGTTGCTCGCCGCTGCTGTAGCCTGCGTGTATTCCTACTCTCATCTCGCCTCCACTGTCAGCTGGTCCGCGGGTGGCGGAACACCATGTCGTTGCGCTGCGCTGGAATCCTCGCCTGATTAAAGCGGCGCTGAAGATGGCGCCTTCATGGCCTATTCCATCGTGCGGAGAAGAAAACTGAAAGCAGGCCGAGCCACCAACCGGGTCCCGGCGCGGGAGACCGGTCTCTGCAGTCGACGTCGTGCGGGCATGTGCTCCCCACGCTCGACACGGTACCTACCAATGTACCCGCCCTCCCCGAGCCGCCGTCGTGTTTGACCGGTCGCTGCTGCCGCCGGCCCGGCTCGAATTCGTCGTCGTCGCCGACACCCACTACATGATCGACGTCGGCGCCGCGCCGCTGGAATTCGAGTCCCGGCGGGCTCAGGGCGCTCGGGCCGGCGCAGCGTGGAAGGCGATCGCGGCTATCGCCCCCGAGTTCGTCGTGCACATGGGCGACCTCGTCCAGGAGTTCCCCGGGCGCCCCGACTATGACCGCACGGTCGCCGAAGCCATGGCCCAGATCGATGACGCCGGGCTTGGCGACCGCTGCCACTTCGTCGCCGGCAACCACGACATCGGCGACAAACCAGACCCGACTATGCCGACGCGACCGGTAACCGCAGCCGAGCTTGAGTCATGGCAGGACCGGCACGGGCCTTCGTGGGGATCGTGGGAGAAGGCCGGGATCCGCTTTATTTCCCTCAACTCGCAGATCCTCAACACCGACCTGGCGGCCGCCGCCGCGCAGCGTTCCTGGTTCGAAACCTGCATCGAAGACCTGGGCAACGAGCCCGGCGTGCTCTTCCTCCACCTGCCGCCCTACCTCCGCGATCCGCAGGAACCGCACCTGGGCCACTACGACAACATCGGCGAACCCGACCGCAGCTGGCTGCTCGACCTGGTCCGCGGCCGCCGCTTAGTCGCGATGTTCGCGGCCCACGTGCACTTCCAGTTCTACGACCACCTCCCGGAGTCCGACGAGACCTGCCGCTACCGCGTCACGCCCTCGCCCTCCTTCACCCGGCCCGGCTTCGGCCACCTGTTCACCGCTGCGGCGCCAGCCGAGCAGGGCCGAGATGACGTCGGCAAGCTCGGCTTCTTCTACGGCCGCGTGCGGAAGGCGGACGGAAATGTCGACGTTTACCGCGTGCGGATGACGACGCTGCCGGATGGCGACGAGCAACTGCTCCTTACACCGCTTCCCGTACCCGGTGCTGAGTCGAGCGGATTCGGACTCGGATTGACGCTGAGACATCCGCTGGCACCCACCACAGAGGTGCCAGTCGCCTGGCCGTCGACCATCCGGCAGCCGGTGCGCAACGACTACCCGTTACTGTCCTGCCTGGATCTGGGCGCGCGCCGGGTGCGAGTGCCGCTGGCCGACCTGCAGGATCCTGTCCAGGGCCGGAGGCTGGAGTTGCTGCGCCGCGACGGCGTTCAGCTGCAGGCGATGGCCCTCGGCGAGGAAGAGGCCCTGCAGTGCCTCGATCGGTTCGGTGGAGCCGACTCCCTCGAGCTGCGGCTGCCCGGCTTTCTGGTGCCCGTCGGGGAAGCACTCCGCCGACTCGGCGCCGCGGATCTACCGCTCGTATTGTGTCCCGTGCTTGCCAGCGAGCCCGTCGCCGGAAAACAACACAGGCGCGCGCGTGTGGGCTACCGGCCGCAGGAACTGGATGAGGTTGCGAGCGCTCTCGATTCGGCGGGCGCCGTAAGCGCGACCGCAGCCTGCCGCATCGACGGCAACGACCCGTGGAACGCAGTGACGAAGCTGATCAGAGTCCGCGGCGACCTGGATCTGCAGCTGCTCTGCGAGCTCCCAGGCGTGGACGATGCGGCCAACGTTGCCGCCGTGGCCCGGGCAGCCGTGGCCGCCGCCCTCCTGGATGTACCGCTGTTCCTGGAACCCCTCGTCGACTTGGACCGCACCATGGATGTGGCCAACGGCCTGCTCGACGGCCTCTGCAATCCCCGATCCGCCTTCGACACCGCCCGCTGCGTCGCCGCCGTACTGGGCGCCTGCGGCAGAGCCGGCGATACCGTAGCTGTGCATCGTCCGCATGGGAGCGAGGTGATCACCTGCGGAAAGGCTACCCTCGTTATCCCCGGACCGACGGAACATCCCGTGGGTGACCTGCTCGAGCCGGACATTGCCAGGCGGCGCGTGTGCCGGCTGGCTGTGGGTCTAGTACGAGATCTCGAGGACGACCAGTCGGCGAGCCCAACCGGCGGCCCCCTGCTGATCTACCCAGCCGACTCCGATTCCGGACCGGCCTGAAGCCGCGGCGCACTAGGCGGGGCTCAGATCACCGGATTCTGTCCCGAGTAGCCTGAGTTCCCGCCCAGGATCCCGCGCAGCTCTTCGTTCCTCACGCTCCGCAGCACGAACTCCGGCACTTCGCTGCCGGGCCAGTTCACGTACCAGTTCGGCGTGAAGCCGTAGAACATCGTGTAGCGCACGTTGTCGGTGAGTATCGGCACGCCGGCATGCAGCAGGGTCTCGGTAAAGTGCAGGATGCTACCGGCCGGCGCGGTCATTTCGGCGATCGGGCATTTCTCCTTCAATGTTTCGTAGGTGCCCTCCAGCCTGTGCGAACCGGCTAGGACCATGGTCCCGCCATCACCCGGAGCCACGTCGGTCAGGTAGGTGATGTTGTTCAGGAAGGTGCAGTTGATCAGCTCCGGGTCCGTGTCGTGGGAGAAGGTACCCCACTTCGGTCGCAGACCGCGATGCCAGCCCATCCCGTCCGGATTCCGCAGCTTTTCCCGGCGGCCGGTCCGTTCCGGGTGCGGACGTTTGATCATCGCGTGGCAGGTCTCGTACTTGATCTCGGCACCCATCAGCTGTCGATTGGCCTCGAGGACCTGGGGGAGCAGGATCCAGTCGCGGAAGATCGGATCGCAGTTCACCATACAATCGATGTTGGTGATCTCCTCTGTGTCCCGGTGAACGATCGGACCCAGGTCAGTGGCCTGGCGTTCGAGGGCGGTCCTGTAGGCCTCGACCTGCCCGGCGTCGAGCACGGCCTCTTCCAGTACCCAGCCGTGTTCTGCGAAATGCAGCAGCTGATTTCGTTGGAGCACGATTCCTCCTCCTGCCGGCGCTGACAACCTGCCGGCGGCAATCGGACGTGGCGGCGCGCGGCCCGTGTTGACGCCGTCGGCCTCGCGGGATTCCTTCCTTCAACGCCCTGGCCGTTGAAGGAGCGCACCGTGGAAAGTACCGAACGAACGCCTGCAGCCAACAATCCCGCTCCCTTCCGCGAGTTCCGGATCGGCGACGATCCCGAACGCATCCGGAGCTCGTTCGATGACAACGGCTACCTCCTCTTCAAAGCGGTCCTGAACCGGGATGCCGTGCTCGCGGTCAAGGCGGAGCTGACGAACGCCTTGCGGGCCCAGGGGTTCGTGCGGTATGACGCAGCCGAGCCCGTGGCCACTCCCGGCGCTTCGGCCATCGAGGTCGACAGCGACAGAATCTATGGGCTGCGATCACCCGTGGAGCTGATGGCCTCTCCCGAGCTCCAGCAGCTCGTCGACCTGGCCTACGGCGAGACCGGGTACGTAACGCCCACCCTGGGCATTCGCCATGTTATGCCCGCGGACGAGCCCTACGCGACTCCCCCCCACCAGGACTTCTTCTACATCAGGGAGAGTGACGAGTTCCGCATGGTCTGGATTCCGCTGATGGACATCGAGATCGCCAACGGCGGGCTGGCTATCGCCGCCGGCTCCCACAGGCACGGACTCCAGGAGCACGTCGAGTTCGACGGCGTCTACTCCTACGTGCTGAAGGGACGCCGGCAGAAGGGTGTTCGTCGGGACGACATCCGCGGCACCTGGACCTCCTCCCGAGTCGAAGTCGGCGACGTCCTGATGTTCCACAGCTGCGCGGTCCACAAGTCCCTGCCCAACACCAGCGACCTCGTCCGCCTGGCGCTCAACGCGATCACCTATCCGGCCCGCCTGCCGAGAATCTGGCAGGCCGAGCGCACCGCCCCGGAGCTGCAGGTGTTCCGCAACGAGCTCAAGCGCATCTGCGAGGTGGAAGGCATTGACGGAGATCTGTTCGAGGAAGTCGCCATCGAGGGGATGAAGCAGGGTGAAGAACCCAGCCCCCAGCTGGTGCACGCCCTCGTGGAGCGAGTGCGGTCGGCAGGTTGAGGAGACGCTCAGATCACGGCGCTGGCTCAGCTCTGCGCCGCCTTCATCAGCGCCCGGATGTAGCCGAAGGCGTAGGCCCGCGAGCGATACTGCTTCTCGGCGCCATCCCCTAGAACCGGTACGTGATCCTCTACCAGCGGCGCCTCCACCCCCGATTCGTAGAAAGCCTTCATCGCCTCCAGCATGTCCAGATCGCCCTCGCCGATGAAGGTTTCAGAGAAATTCGGCACCGGCCCGTCCACACTGCGGAAGTGGATGTGGTGTATCCTGCCCTGGCCGCCGAACTCGCGAATCGCGTCGATCACGTTTTCCCGCATGGCGCCGAAGGTGCCCGTGCACAGCGTCAGTCCGTGCGCCTTGCTCGGCACGATGTCGAGCATCCGCCGTATGGCATCGTGACTGCGCAGGACCCGCGCCACCCTGCCGATCGGCGAGATCGGCGGATCGTCGGCATGCAGCGCCATCCGCACCCCCGCCTCCTCGGCCACCGGCACGGTCGCCTCGAGGAAGTAGGCCGCGTTCTCCCAGATCTTCTCCTCGCTGGTGTCCACCGCTTCCGGCACTGGCGGATACCAGTAATCGCCAGTTTCGCCCTGCACCGCGTCGTAGTCGAAGGAGGTCAGCGCCGCACCGCCGCGACCCGGCGCCGCGCGGTCGGTGCGCAGCCCGTAGTTGCCGTAGTGGCTGCGCAGTGAGATGAAGTAGCAGACGACCGGGATGCCCGCCTCGCCCATGTTACGCAGCATCCGGTTCCAGTTGTCGATCTGCTCGTCCCTGCCCTCGAGCCCCAGCTTCCACTTGTAAGTCAGCTCCTCTCCCGGACCGCTGAGGACCGTCAATCTCAGACCGACCGCCTCCACCCGCTCCCTGAGTGCGACGAGCTCGTCGACGGGGTAGCAGCCCTTGTCCCTCGAGATGCCGTTGCCCCCGACCACATCCGAGGCTCCCAGCTGAACGGCGAACTGCAGATCCTCTTCCGTCGTGCCCGACATCGCCAATCGCATCGGTCCAGTTCTCCTAGCGTCTGCAGAAACATTTCGACTACATCGAAAGACACCGAGGCAGGAAGCCCCGCCCGGTCCAGGGCGCGGAAACAGACCTCGCCGATGCCTCGGCTTGCGCCGGTTACCAGCGCCGTCTTTGATGACAGATCGTGTACTTGCTTCATTATTTCGTCGCCTAGTACACTAGTACAGATGAGGAGGGCAATGAACGGATTTTCGAAATGCGACACCAGCAATAGGTCGCCCGCGCGCCCAGCTACGGTGGAGACTTGATGGGGCGCCAGATCGCTAGGGACGTTGAGCCTGGCCAGGTTCTCGAGCAGCTACCCGGCAGCCTGATCCTGCGCTGCGCTACCCAGGAAGACACCGAGCCCCTGGCGGAATTCCAGCGCTGGGTCCACTACGGTGCGGAACGGCCGGCTCCGGGCAATGTGCCCATCACGAGGGACCTGATGAAGGGCGGCATGCCCGGTTTCGCCGTGCAGGACTGGACGCTGGTGGTCGACAGCGAGACCGGCGAAATCGTGTCGACACTCTACCTGGTCTCGCAGACCTGGTCCTACCGAGGCATCGAGATTCCGGCGGGACGGGTCGAGCTAGTCGCGACCCATCCCGACTATCGGCGTCGCGGGCTGGTGCGCCGCCAGATGCAGGTGGTGCACGAGTGGAGCCGGCGACGCGGAGAGCTGATGATGGGGATCTCCGGGATTCCCTGGTATTACCGGCAGTTCGGCTACGAGATGGCGCTG
>CAYWBJ010000134.1:0-12441 GCA_964456165.1 uncultured Gemmatimonadaceae bacterium
GTCGACCGTGCGCCTGGCCTGGCTGGCCGTGCCCGGGGCCAACCGCTACCAGGTCTATCGTGACGGGGAAGGTGTCGCGAGCGTAGCGGCCGGTCTGTCGTATATCGACAGCAATCTGCTCCGGGACACTGTCTACGCCTATTCCGTCACGGCGCTGGATGAGGCCGGCCGCGAAAGCGCCCCGTCGACGACAGTAACCGTGCGTCCCGTGCCCCCGCCGCGCATCGTCGCGGTCGAGCAGTTGGGCCGTCACCAGCTGGCGGTGCACTTCGACGCCGCGATGGACATCGACCCTGATAGGACCTACCTGTACGCGGTCGCGCCCGACGTTGGTGCGCCCGCATCGGTCTTCGGAGACCAGGACGGGCGCCGTGCGGTGCTCGGGTTTGCCACCGCCCTGCCGGACTCGGGCCGCTATCGGCTCGAAGTCGATGCGCTGGGCGGCGTCGATGGCACGCCCCTGGCGGCGGCCGACGCGTTCGATTTCGAGCTTGCGCCGGTCGTCGACCCAGTGCGCCTGGTCGCGGCTGCGGTGCGATCGAGCCACAGGGTCACCTTGTGGTTCAGCGGCTCACTGAGCCCCTTTTCTGCTGCGGTGCCGGGGCGCCACATCGAGATCGATGGTGGTGCGCTCGCCGTTAGGGCGATGGAGGTGGCGGCCGACTCGGTGTCGTTGCTCCTGGACCTCCCGCTGCGGCCGCTCGGCCGGCGCTACGAAATCGAGGTGCTGGAACTGGAGGACGAGAGAGGGCTGCCGGTGGAGGGACGGCTCTTCGTCGCACTGCCGGCAACCGACCTCGCCGGCCTGACGGTCTTTCCCAACCCCTACGACCCCCGGGCGGGCGGGCTTACTGTGGCGGGCCTGCCGCCCGACGCGCGGGTGTCGATTCAGACCCTGAGCGGGCAGCCGGTGCGTGAACTGGTAGAGTGGGACGGCGATGGCGGGCTGTCCTGGGACGGGCGCAACCAGGCCGGTTCCATCGTCGGAAGCGGGGTCTACCTCTACGTCGTCGTCCACGGCGACCAGGTGCGCCACGGCCGGATGGCCGTCGTCAGCGGCGGCAGGTAGCGTCAGCTCCCGGGGCTCCAGTCGTTGAGCGTGCGCGCGAAGTCGACGTCGGCGCGGGTCACCGCCTTTTCACTGTAGGTGGTGAGTGAGACGGCGATCGTCCGGCTGCCGGTGTCGAGGGAGAAGTCGGGGTGGTGGTTCGCTGTCGTGATCGCCTGCACCAGGTGATTGAGGAAATTAGTGATGTCGGCGAAGTTGGCCATCACGAAGTTCTTCGAGATCACGATGCCGTCGCGGTTCCATCCGGGCAGCGACGGCAACTCGGCATCGACTTCTTCAGCGCTGAGTACGGTCTTGTCTTCCATCTCTTGTCTCCTTCGACAGGTGGCCGGTGGGGCATCACATCCGCACCGGGCAGGTGAACCTTCAGGGGTTGAGGAGGTCCGCCAGGCGGCGCCCGACCACTGCCGCTTCACCGCTCTTCAGGGTCTGGGGACACACTGTCAGCGCGTCGCCGGCCAACCCGACAACGATCGGCGGGCTGCCCCGTTCCAGGGCCTCGGCGGCGGCGGCGGCCGGCAGCGGGGCGTTGACCCCGAAACACAAACGCAGGAACGGGGCGGCGGCGGGGAAGCTGGCGGAGTAGGGAGGATTGAAGTCGACCGTGACACCGGGCGCGTCGCCAACCGCCCGCATCATCTGCCGGCACTGCTCCTCCCAGTCGCGGACACGGGCCTCTTCATCGTCGGCCAGCATCAACTCCACCGCCCGCAGTAGACCTACCATCTCCTCCTTGCCAACCTTCATGCCGCGGCCGGCGCCGAAGTTGGGACTGCTGTTGAGAACGCAGGCCTCCACCAGTTCGCGCCTGCCCAGCACCAGTCCGGTGGTCTGCGGGCCGGCGATCGCCTTGCCGCCGCTGAAGACCACCAGGTCGGCACCCATGGCGGGGATCTCTACCAGATTCGCGCGCGGCGGCAGCTGGGCGGCGGCGTCGACGATGACCGGGAGGTCGTGAGCGTGGGCGAGCTCGATGACTTCTCCCAGCTGGGTGCGGGACTGCTCACCGAGGAAGACCACCAGGGCGGCCGTGTACGCGTTGATCGCCGCCGCATAGTTGTCGACTGAGACGGTGTCAGTGGTGCCCACTTCGGCTAGTGTGCCGCCGATCAGCCGCAGGCTCTGGTGAATGTAAGTGTGGTCATCGACGAGGCTGATGACGAACTCGCTCGGGCGCGTGCCGACGTCCGGAAGGCGGGCCACGGCCTCAGCGTCGGTGCCGGTCAGGCAGGCGGCACCGGCCAGCATGACCCCGCTGGCTGCGCCGGCGCTGATGAAGGCAGCCTCGGCGCCGGTCAGCTCAGCGAGTCTCTCGCCCACCCGCTCCTGCAGCTGACGCAGCGGGACGAACGATCTGGAGGCCTCGGCCATCGCCGCCGTGACCTCCGGTGCCATGAGCGAACCGCCGATGTGTGTCATCGTGCCGAAGGCGTTGATGAGCGGCTCGATGCCTAGGTGCTCGTAGACCGGGTTGGATTCCATTCGCGGGGATTGTTCGATTGACAGTGGCGGGGGCAAAAGGTAGCTTGATTGCGATCGGCCGGGCAAGCGTCCCCCGCGCTGTACTGCCCGACGACACCCCGACAAAATCTAATCAGGGATGGCAGGCGCCGATGGCGACAGAGGATTCGACCTCCGCGGGTGGCGGCAAAGGGAAGCGGCAGCTGCCTGCCGTGCGTCCCCGCCAGGATGTGGGGGCGTCGGCCAAGGGGCCGTTGGCCCGGCTCGCGGGCGTCGAGGTTGATGTCACGCTGTTGCTGGGCCGCACCGAAATCACCCTCGAAGAGGCGTCACAGCTCGACGCCAAGTCGCTGCTGACGGTGGACCGGCAGGCCGACGAGCCGGTCGAGGTGCTGGTCAACGGCGAGCTGTATGCCCGCGGCAAGCTGGTGATGGTGGGCAACAACTACGGGGTGCAGCTCGTGGAGATGATCGAACGCGGCAGCTGAGCGCTGATTACTCAGTTTGACCGGAAGTCTAGAAGCGAAAAGGGGAGCGCTGCGTCAGCGCTCCCCTTTCCCGTGTTTGCGGCTGTCGTGCAGGCTAGTGGGCGTGGCCGTGGGGGCCGTGCCCGCCGCCAGCTTCCTCCTCTTCCTCCTCCTCGGCGACCATGGCATCGGTCGTCAGGAGCAGGGCGGCGATGCTGGCGGCATTGCCCAGCGCCGTGTGCACCACCTTGGTCGGATCGATGACGCCCATCTCGACCAGGTCGCCGTAGTCGTCCGAGGCGGCATTGTAGCCGTAGTTGCCGCTGTTGGTAGCGACGTTCTCGACGATGATCGCTCCTTCCTGTCCGGCGTTGCCGGCGATCTGCCGCATCGGCTCTTCAAGGGCGCGACGGATGATGCTGATGCCCTGGGTCGCGCCGTCAGTGCTGCCGGAGGCGCCGTCGAGCGAGGCGATGGCGCGGATCAGGGCGACGCCGCCGCCGGGGACGATGCCTTCCTCGACCGCGGCGCGAGTGGCGTGCAGCGCATCCTCGACCCTGGCCTTCTTTTCCTTCATCTCGGTCTCGGTGGCGGCGCCGACGCGGATGACCGCGACGCCGCCGGCCAGCTTGGCCAGCCGCTCCTGCAGCTTCTCGCGATCGTAGTCGGAAGTGGTCTCGTCGATCTGGTGGCGGATCTGCTCGCAGCGGCCCTTGATGTCGGCGGAGTCGCCGGCACCTTCGACCACGGTGGTGTTCTCCTTGTCGATCACCACGCTCTTACAGGTGCCTAGATCGGAGAGTTGGACGCTGTCCAGGCCGATGCCCAGGTCTTCAGTGATCACGTTGCCGCCGGTGAGGATGGCCAGATCCTGCAGCATCTCCTTGCGGCGGTCGCCGTAACCTGGGGCCTTGACCGCGGCGATGTTCAGGGTGCCGCGGATCTTGTTGACCACCAGCGTCGCTAGGGCTTCTCCCTCGACGTCTTCGGCGATGATCAGCAGGGGCTTGCTGGCCTTGGAGACCTTCTCCAGCAACGGCAGAAGGTCCTTGAGGTTGGATATTTTCTTCTCGTGGATGAGCAGGTAGGGATCTTCGAGCACCGCCTCCATGTTCTCCTGGTCGGTGACGAAGTAGGGTGACAGGTAGCCGCGATCGAACTGCATGCCTTCGACCACGTCGAGGGAGGTGTCGGTGCTCTTGGCTTCCTCGACGGTGATGGTGCCCTCCTTGCCGCCCTTGTCCATCGCGTCGGCGATGATGTCGCCGATCGAGCTGTCGCCGTTGGCGGAGATTGTGCCTACCTGGGCCACCTCGCTGTGATCGTTGACCTCTTTGCTTTGGCTCTTGAGGCTGTCGACGACGGTTCCGACGGCCTGCTCGATGCCGCGTTTGATCTCCATCGGGCTGAAGCCGGAGGTTACCGCCTTGAGCCCCTGAGTGTAGATGGCCTCGGCCAGGACGGTGGCGGTGGTGGTGCCGTCGCCCGCTATGTCGCTGGTCTTGGAGGCGACCTCTATGACCATCTGGGCACCCATGTTCTCGTAGGCGTCGGGCAGTTCCACTTCCTTGGCGACGGTGACGCCGTCCTTGGTGACCGTCGGCGAGCCCCAGCTTTTGGCCAGCACGACGTTGCGGCCGCGCGGTCCAAGGGTGACCTTGACCGCCCGGCTCAGTTGCTGCACGCCGGAGAGGATGCTCTCCCGCGCTTCTTCTCGAAAGGCAATCTGCTTTGCTGCCATGATGTAGCGTCCCTTTCCGGTTTGGTTAGCCGACGATGGCCAGAAGCTCGTCTTCGCGAATGATCAGATACTCTTCGCCCTCGATCTTAACTTCCGTGCCGGAGTATTTGCCGATTAGGACCTTGTCGCCCTCCTTGACCTCTAGGGGCACGCGCTTTCCATCATCGAGGCTGCCGGGACCGACGGCCACGACCTCGGCCTCCTGCGGCTTCTCCTTGGCGGTATCGGGGATGATGATGCCTCCGACTTTCTGCTCCTCTTCCTCATCAAGGCGACGGACGAGGACGCGATCGGCCAGGGGTTGGATGTTGACTTTCGCCATGATTCATTTCTCCTTGTGATACGTGGGGGATGGCTAGCGCATTTGCGCACTCCCTTAGGGCAATAGTCGTGCCAGTCATGAGGATAAAGGACGCAACTTATTTATTATCAGCTATTTGTCTGATGTGTTGAGCGTTGCCACCGGGCCCGATGGGCGGTGAATTCTTGCCATTTTGGCAAGAAGCCTTGCCAAACTGGTTGAAAATTTCACTTAACATGCTGTAATTTATGCTCTTGAATAATTTACCAAAATGGGAATTCCCAGAAGTGGATTCCCAAAATGAGATTCAAGGGAACGACGGGGCAGGTGCGGCTGGAGACCCGTTGCCAGAGATCTGGCTCTGGGGCAAAAAAGAGTAATTGGCTTATCCGAAGATCAATTGTTTAAGGGATCGGCGCGAAGGGGGGCGCAGGCTTTCGAGTGCGCCTGTCTGCAGGACACCGCAGTACGAGAGTCGATGAGCGAGGATTTTTCGTCAGACGGCGTCGCCGGACTGACCGAGGACCCGAGCCTGCCGGCTGACATCCACGATCAGCTCCTGATCCTCACCATCGACCACCCCAGCACGGGTGCGACGCTGATCACGGATGCCTACTTCCAGGGAGCGATGCAGGAGGGGTTCCAGGCGTTCACCGGGGAGCCGCCCTCGCCCGAGGTGCAGCCGTCTATCGGCCAGCTGATCAAGGAAGTCAACGCCAAGAGTTCGGATTTGCTGCGGATTCCGGGAATCGAGGCCCTTATCACCAAGGGATTCCTCAGCATAGCTTTCAAGATGAAGTGGGGGGTGCTCGAGGTCCAGGAGCAGGGCAACGGAGCGCTCCGCATCGTCGCCGGCAAGGAGGGGCCGCAGCAGAAGCCGGCTGTCGCAGGTCAAGGCGCCGCGGGCACTAAGCCCACGTGGAGAAGAACCGCGAAGGGGTTTGGGAGCTGGTCGGGTAGTCGCCCCGGCTGATCGCTACACGGAGCGCGGTCCGGCGAAGGGGCGCTGTCCCGGGTGCTCCAGGTTGAAGCGGTAGATTGCTCCGGTCTCCTCTTCGGCGGCGTACAACTGATCGTAGTCGATGCCGCCGAAGCAGAGGCTGGTCACGTTCGGTCCCGGCAGCGCAATTTCATCTACGACCTTGCCGTCCGGATCGACGGTGGTGATACCCTGGCCGCGCCGCCCGACGTACAGCATTCCCTCCGCGTCGAAGACCAGCGATTGTGGACCTTCGCCATTGTCGAATTCCACGAAGACCTCGCGGTTGACCAGGCCACCCTCTTCGTCGAGCTCGTAAGTGACGACGCTGTTGGAGCGCGACTCGCAGATGTAGAGGCCCACGGCGTCCTCGGCGATCGTTAGTCCGGCAGGACCGGCGAGGTCGGCTATCAGCAGGTTCGTCTCGCCGTTCAGGTCGATGCTGTAGATCGCGCCTGGCACTTCGCCTGCGCCAGCATCCGAGAACAGGAGTTCTCCGGTGGGCGAGAAATACATGCATCGGGGCCCCGCAAAGCGGCGGCCCTTGCACTGGTTGGCGTAGACCTCGGTGCCCTCGTCCGGTGAGAACAGGAGGATGTGCTTGCGCCCGGCGTCGGCCACGAACATGTCGCCGGAGTCATCGATGGCGAGGGCGCTGGGCTTGCCGCACGCTTCGATGTAGGTCGAGCGGCGTCCGTCCCGGTCCAGCTTCTGGACGCTGCCGTTGGCCGCATCGGCGACGAACAGGTTCTCCTCTTCGTCGGAGGCTATCCCGGTGGGGAATTTGAGGTCGTCGATTACCAGCTCTGGGGCATCCATTCTACCACTCTTCCGACTTCACCATCTCGTGGGCTAGGCTCCCGAGCTCTTCCACCAGTTCCGACTGGTCGCGCTCCCGCGCCTTGTTGGTGATCTGCATCGTCAGCGCAATCAGGCCGAGGCCGAATATCCGCTGCAGACTCTGCGGCGAGTCGGGTTGCAGGTCTGGAACCAACTCGCCAAGACGGTCCAGCAGCTGCTTGTGCTCATCGCTGATCTCGACAACCTCGATAGCCATCGCGTTTGGGGAACCTCGGGTGAAACCTGTCCGGATTGCCAGCCTACAATTGCTGCCAGCCTATAATTAAGGAATACAGGAACATATTGCAATTAAAACCAAGGCCGTGGAAAGGGCTATTCGCCGCCGGCCCGTCCCTGAAAAAGAGCTGCGAATGGGGTCTCAGGGGCGGGCCGTGGCCAGTTCGAAGGTGCCGCTCTCTACCTGCGCGAGAGCGTGGCGGTAACGTTCAGGCGTGTCGGTGCCGAGCAACTGGCCGCTGAGGTGATATCCCAGCAGCCGCTGGTTCTCGCGTAGCAGCAGGGGGAAGACGTCGTGCCCGAAATCCTGCGGGGCGCCGGCGCCGATCCAGTCGACGATCGCCGGGTTGCAGGCGTAGATGCCGGCGTTGACGAGATAGTTGGCGAAGACCTGATCGGGATCGGGCTTTTCGACGAAGCGCCGGATGCTGCCGTCGGCGCCCAGATCGACGATGCCGCTCGCCGTTGTCTCGGCCTGCTCGAACAGCCCTACCGTGGTGATGCCGGCGCCGGCCACGTGATACTGCCAAAACGTGGCCAGGTCGAAGTTGGTGAGGTGGTCGCCGTAATAGACCAGGAACGGCTCGTCGAGGAACCAGGTGAGCTGGCGGACGGCGCCGGCCGTCCCGAGCAGGCTCTCCTCGGGCGAATAAGTGAGCTCCAGGTCCCAGGCGCTGCCGTCGCCGAAGTGGTCGCGGACGACGTCGGGCAGGTGGTGGAGGTTGATGGCGATCTGGGTGAAGCCGTGATGGCGTAGCAGCAGCAAGACGTGCTCGAGCAGGGGGCGGCCGGCGATGGGTACCATCGGCTTGGGGCAGGTGTCGGTGAGTGGGCGCAGGCGGGAGCCGCGGCCGGCGGCGAGGACGATCGCCTTCATCCCGGGTCGGCGCGGCGGATGATGTTGGCCGCTCGCATCACCGGCTCGGTGCGGGCATAGAAGTCTTCCAGGTTCGGCTGCAGGCGGACCCATTCGACGTACTCGCCGATGATCCGGTCGAGACCGACCTCCGGCTGCCATCCGAGCTCACCGAGCTGCTCCCAGGAAGAGACGGTGTGCCGCGTGTCGCCGAAGCGGTAGTCGTCGGTGACCTGCGGGTCGATCTGCGCGCCGCAGGCGCGGGCGACGGTGCGGGCATAGTCGATCACGTTGGTCGGTCTCTGGCCCGCGACGTTGAACGATCGGTAGTCGGCGCGCTGGTCCTCCAGGACGAGCACGTTGGCGCGGGCCACGTCGCCGACGTAGACGTAGTCCCTGAGCTGTTGCCCATCCTCGTAACAGATCGGCGGTTGGTCGTGCAGCAGACGGAGTGTGAAGATCCGGCAGATGCCGGAGTAGGCGTTGAAGAAAGAGTTGCGCGGCCCCTGGACAATCGAGTAGCGCATGTTGACCGTGGGAATGCCGTACTTGCGACCGAGATTGTGGGAGACCATCTCTAGTGCGTACTTGGAGATGCCGTAGGCGGTGTGCGGATTGACCCGATCCTCGGTCAGCTCGCGCGGCGCCATGGGCTCGCCGCAATCGGGACAGGCCAGCTCCCAGGCGCCCCGCTGTAGCTGCTCCGCCGGCCGGAAGGGCGGGTAGCAGATCCCGTGTTCGCTGCACTCGAACTTGCCTTCACCATAGACTGCCTGCGACGACGCGGAGACCACCTTCTGGATCGGCAGGTCCTTCTCGACGATGAGTTCGAACAGCAGCGCGGTGCTGAAGGTGTTGACCTGGAGGAAGGTGCTGAAGTCGGGCATGTAGTCCTGGTAGGCGGCCAGGTGGATGACCGCGTCCATGCCCTCGAGGGCACGCAGCCAGTCGTCACGGCAGGTGACATCGCCCTGGAAGCGGTCCACGGCGGCCGGCAGGTAGGTGGGCCAGCCCTCGGGGTGGACCCGTTCCTGCAGGCTGTCGAGCACCCGGACGCGGTATCCCCGCGCCAGCAAAAGATCGACGGTATGGGAGCCGATGAAACCGGCTCCGCCAGTGACCAGTACTGCCTTCAAGCCATTTCTCCGGAGTGTTTTTCGAAAGGCGAGAAAATGTACATAACATATTGTTAATTGTGCACCTAATATAGATGGGTGGCGAGCGCCTGGCAATCGATCTCAACTGTTGACAGGGACTCGGGAGCGCCTAGTTTCACCCCTACACCGGCGGCGACGCACGACGATACGGGGCTGACTTGAGAGCTGGTAAAACCCTGCTGGTGCTGTTCGCGCTCGTGGCTGGTCTGCTTTTGTGCGAGGGCCTTGTCGCCCTGTTCCATCCGCAGCTGTTCGCCCGTCCCGACGTCTGGCAGTTTGACCGACAGCTGGGTTGGTCACACTTGCCTGGGGGGGGCGGTCGGTTGGTCAAGCCGGAGTTCGACGTCGGGTACGAAATCAATGCCGCCGGCCTGCGGGAGCGGGAAATCGAGCGGCGCAAACCGGCCGGCACCCGCCGCCTGCTGGTCTTCGGCGATTCCTTCGCCGAGGGTTGGGGCGTCGAAGTTGAGCACACCATCGGCCGACGGCTTGAAGACCTGCTCAACGCCGGCACGTCACCGGTGCGGCACGAGGTGCTCAACTTCGGCGTTGCTGGTTACGGCACTGATCAGGAGCTGCTGCTGTTCGATCTGCTCGGACGC
This sequence comes from uncultured Gemmatimonadaceae bacterium, assembly GCA_964456165.1. Classification (GTDB taxonomy): domain Bacteria; phylum Latescibacterota; class UBA2968; order UBA8231; family UBA8231; genus CAYWBJ01. Next base: position 9,711 of record CAYWBJ010000134.1, read on the forward strand.
CACTATGATCCAGACGCCCTTCTCGTTTTCTTCTACGTCAACGATCTGATCAACAACCAGAGTCCCCGCGGCATCGGCGCCGAGCGTGGCTTCAAGCCGCAGTTCACGATCACCCCGTCCGGCGATCTGGAGCTGCGTGGGGTGCCGGTGCGGGAGTCGGCGTTCTGGCAGGGAAGCGGTCGGTCGACAGGTCCGTGGCCCCACCGGCTGCGTCGTTACCTGGTCTCCAGCTGGCACCTGGCGGCGCTGGTGAACAAGTCGCTGGCCCCGCCCCTGCCGCAGGGGCAGCGGCAGCTCTACTACGAGGCACTCTACGGTACCGCACCCGATTCGCGGACGCGGCGAATGTGGGAGCTCAGCGGCAGGGTGCTGGAAGAGTTCGCCGCGCGGGCGGCTGCCGCCGCCGTCGATCTGCACCTGATCTACGTGCCGGCCATCGTCCAGGTGGAGGAGGCGAACTGGCGCACCAAGCGGAAGCTGCACGGCCTGGTCGGCGACTTCGACCTGGACAAGCCGAACCGGGAGATCGCGCGGCTGGCAGAGGGGTACGGACTGGATCTGCTCGATCTCACCCCCGCCTTCAGGCAATCGCAGGTGCGGCTCTATTACGACGAGAGCCACTGGAACCCGGCCGGCCACCAGCTGGCGGCCGAGCTGGTCGCCGCCCATCTCAAGGGTGATGGTGGCCGGGACGCGGCAGGACTTTGAGCAGGGCGGGCGAGTACCGGGCGACGGCGTTGGCTCTGGGGTTGCTGGGGGCAGCGGTCGTCGGGTTCTACTGGAAGGCGTTCACCCTGCAGGGAACCTTCTTCCTGCAGGACGTGATGGTGCAGAACTACCCCTTCCGAGACTTCTTCGCCCGCGCTCTCGCGGACGGAGAGCTGCCGCTTTGGTGTCCGTTTATCAACTTCGGTTTTCCCCTGTTCGCCGAGGGACAGGCGGGGCCGCTGTACCCGTTCAACCTCGTAGCCGCGCTCCTGCTGCCGACTTTCGCCGCACTTAACTACAACCTGATCGCCCACGTCTGGCTCGCCGCCGCCGGGACCTACTGGTTCCTGCGCCTGCACGGCTGCCGCCAGGCCGCCGCCATAGCGGGCGGTCTGATCTTCGGCTGCAGCGGCTTCTTCGTGGTGCGGGCGATGTCCTTCAATTACGTCGACGCCTGTTCCTGGATGCCGGTGCTGTTCGCGCTGGTCGAAGCGGCGGTGCAGCGGCGGCGGTCGATGTATCTGGTCCTCGGCGCCGGTGTGGTAGGCCTGCAGTTTCTGGCGGGCCACCCGCAGGCCACGACCTACGCGATCGGCGCGGCCCTGCTCTACGGCGCTTACCGTGGCCTAGTCGCGCGCTGCGGCAGGCTGTACTGGGGGACGCTGGTGGGCATGCCGATTCTGGGGGCGGCGCTGGCCGCCGTGCAACTGGTGCCGACGATGGAGTTGGTCTCGTTGTCGGGCCGCGGGAAAGGGGTGGGGCTTGATGCCTTCCTGAGCATGTCGCTGCCGCCGGAGCGGTTGATCACTTTCCTGCTCCCGAACTTCTTCGGCAACTCGTCGACCGGATCGTACTGGGGCCAGGAGAACGGCTTTTTCATCCAGCTCTGCGGCTACGTTGGGGTGCTGCCGCTGCTGCTGAGTGCAATCGCCTGGCGCGCCCGCACCGATTCGCACGCCGGTTTCTTCGTGGCCCTGGCTGGCCTCGCGCTGCTGCTGGTGCTGGGACGGTACACCGCTCTGTTCCAGTTCCTCTACCAGGTTCCCGGCCTCGACTACTTCCGCATACCGACCCGTTTCCTGCAGTGGCTGGCCTTCGCGCTGGCGGTGCTCAGCGGCTTTGGGCTCGATGCCCTGTTGCGCGGTATCGACCGCCAGCAGCGGGCCTTTGTGCTGTGGATCGGCACTTTGTTCGCCGCGGTTGGCGGAGTCCTGGGATGGGCGAAGTGGCGGCAGCTGGATGTCGGGGCGATCCACTTTCCCTATGAGCTGGGCGTTGACGTGACGCAGTACGGACACGACCTGGAGCAGGACCTGGTAGTCCTGGGTGCGGTACTGGCGTTGATGTTGGCGATTCTCCTTTACCGCACGTTGGGTGGAGAGTCGGCGATCCGGGAGAAGGTGACGGCCGCAGCGGTCGTGGCCGTCGTGGGTGCCGAGCTATTTGTCTTCGGCGGCGGCTTCAACGCAGTGATCGATCCGGACGTCTACCGGCGCCTGCCCGCGACGGCGGCGGCCATCCACGCCGACGTGACTGAGGCCAGGTTTGGAGAAGGGCCGCCGCCTCGTATCATCAGCCTGGTCTCCGAGCGCAACGCGCCCTTCGACTGGCACGCCGGCTGGTCCCTCGACGCCAGCTCCTACCAGGCTTATCCGGCGACTCTGCGGTTCTACACAGGCAGTCAGTACGGACTCGCCAACGTCATGCCAGGTTGGAGTCCGCTGCACCTGAGGCGGCAGTGGGAGTTCGCCAGGCTCTACCCGGGTGTGCTCGACCTCGGTGCGGTGGGATACGCCGTCAGCCATCGGCCACTGCCCCACGGGGATTTTGAGATTCTGTTCACCGATTCAAACGACATAAAGGTCTACCGCAACCGGGATGTGCTGCCGCAGGCCTACATGGTTGGCGAAGCGGTAGCCAACGATGGCGACCGGCGGCGGGTCGAGTACAAGCGTAGCGCCCGCGTAGAGCCGCGCCGCCAGGCGGGTACCGAGCCCCCGAAAGAGTTGGGCGGCGGCGGCGG
>CAYWBJ010000135.1:0-18494 GCA_964456165.1 uncultured Gemmatimonadaceae bacterium
ATATCCCTCTCAACGCCGAGATCACCGTCGTCCTGGCCGGCATCGATCAGCCGCGCCTGGATCCCCAATTCCAGCTCGACGGGTAGGCGAAGCAGGCCGCGAGGGACTCCGCCACCAGTTCCACCAGCGACGCGCGCAAAACCAGGCTCAGAGCCAGAGCCTCCTCGGGCTCGGGCTCAAGCCAGGAATAGACGTCCCGGAATTCGGGATTCTGCCGCACCAGCCAGTCTACGTAGGTGTATTGGCCCTCGAAGGTAGGCCGGGCATTGGCGCTCATCCCTTCCACCTTCTCCGGCGCCTACTCCCCTGATTCCACCTCCTCGGCACTATTCAGCAGGCGCTCCATCTCGAGGCCGAAGAACTCGAGATGGGTCTGGAACAGCTGCGGCAGTAGGTTGTCCAGCGGAGAACTCCTCCAGCCGCTCTCCTCGATCTCGTGATGGCTGAGCGACAGGATCCCCCGGTAGCAGCTTCGGTTGCGGTCGGATCGAGGCTGAGGATCTGGGCGAAAAAGCCGACCCCGGTGCAGTGCTGCTGGAAGTCTCCCAGATCGAACCCCTCCTCCCCGCGTCCCGGTCTTCCGCCGCGCGCCTACGCGAAACGGTCCACGGCCAGTGGGGCTAGTTCGACGTCGGGCTTCTCATCAAGCACAACTTGAGAGACGAGGTGACCCGTGATCGGACCGAGAGACAGGCCGATCATCGCGTGCCCGGCAGCAACCACCAGGTTCCGGGGAGACGCCCGCCCGCGGGCGCGGCCGATGAAAGGCAATCCGTCGGGCGTGCACGGCCGCAGGCCACGCCAGATCTCCTCCAGCTGCATGCCCCTGGGATCGAGCTGGGGGAGCTGCTGTGGGACTGCCTTCATGATCGCCTCAACCCGGCGCCGGTTGATGGAAAAATCCATCCCGGCCAGCTCCAGCGTCCCGGCGAAGCGCAGCTTGTCCCCCATCGGCGTGACCGCCACCTTCGCTCCGGCCAGCATGATCGGCAGGCGCGGGGACTCCGACGGCCGCGCGAAGGTGATGCTGTACCCCTTGGCCGGCTGGATCGGCAGCCGCAGCCCCAGTGCGGCAGCCAGTCCCGGTGTCCACGAGCCGGTGGCCAGGACAACCTGCCGCGGGGCGAAAACTCCACGCGTCGTACGCACCGCAGCCAGCTGACCTCCGCGACGGTCGAAGCCCAGCACCTCAGTCTGGGGATGAAGCTCCGCGCCAGCCTCGTTTGCCTTGCGCGCAAGACCACTCACGAACCGGTAAGGCGAGAGGTGGCCGTCCTGGTGGAAGTAGACGCCGCCGACACAGGCCACCTCGACGCCGACGTCGAGACCGGCCACCTGCCGGCCGTCCAAGATATCCACCTCGAGCCCGACGTGGCGCAGGTGCGCGGCCTCCTTCTCACCCTCCTTCATCGTCTCCTGATCCGGGCAGGAGAGCAGGATGCCACACTGCTCGAAGTCGAACTCCAGCCCCGGAAGGGCCGCCAGCTCCTCGAAGAGCCCGACGCTGCGCATGCTCAACTCGCAGATCACCGGCACGGCGCGCTCGACCTGCGCGCGGCTGCAGGCGCCGCGGAACTTCCACAGCCAGGAGGCCAGCTGCCGATCCAATCGCGGCTTGATGTAGAACGGGCTCTCCTGATTAAACATCCACCGCAGCCCCTGCGCCATGACGCCGGGCGCGGGCAGGGGTATGCTGTGGCTGGGGACAACCAATCCGGCGTTACCGTACGAGCTGCCCATCCCGACCTCTCCTTTGTCGACGACGTGAACCGAGAGTCCTCGCACGGCCAGCCGGTAGGCCGCATTGATCCCCACCGCACCACCTCCGATCACCAGCACGTCAACCGCTGTCGCCAACCTCCAGCTCCCTTCGCTAGCTGCCCCCGACCCAGAGGATCGCTGCTGCCGGTGCCGCCTGCGGCGCAATTGCGTCACCAACCGCAAAACGCTGACTCTTGTCTACCTGGAGGTAGACCTCGCGACCCCGCCAGTCGGCGACCAACACCTGCGTCGCCCCGGCGTTCTCCACCATCCGCAGGGTAGCCGCCACCGAACCGCCTGCGGGGAGTAGGTCGGAGGGACGAATTCCGATAACTGCCGGACCGCCCTCTGTCAGCGGCTGCCCCCCGTCGATCGGCAGGGTCTCTGCAGCTCGCGCAAGCGGAATGCCTTCCTCGGTGACCCAGAACCCGGCGTCGCAGCGGACCGGGAAGAGATTGATCGCCGGCTGACCGAGCTGCCTAGCCACTACCGGGCTTGCCGGGGCCCGGTACACCTGTTCGGAAGAGCCCACCTGGAGAATCCGGCCCTGCGACAGCACGGCAACCCGATCACCCATAGACAATGCCTCTGCCTGATCGTGGGTCACGTAAATCATCGGAATGCCCAAATTCCGGCGCAACACCGCCAGCTCCACCCTCAGTCGCTCGCGCAGCTTGGCATCGAGGTTGGTCAGCGGCTCGTCGAACAAGAAGAGCCGCGGCCGGCGCACCAGCGCTCTGCCGATGGCAACCCGCTGCATCTCGCCGCCGGAAAGGCGCGCCGCCGGCCGATCCAGCAGATGGGTTATCTGGAGCAACTCCGCCGCCCAGGCGATTCGCGCGGTGCACCCGCTCGCATCGAGCCGGCGTCCCGGCGCCTGCAGCGGGAACAACAAATTCCGCCGCACCGTCCAGTCCGGATAGAGAGAGAAATTCTGAAAGACCAGCGCCACATCGCGCTGCGCGGGAGACCAGTGCACCACCTCTTCCCCGGCCATGAGGATCCGGCCGGCGGCGGCCGCCTGCAGGCCGGCCAGCGTGCGCAGCAGCGTCGTCTTGCCGGCCCCGGTTGGTCCCAGCACGACGAGCAGCTCGTCCTCATCCAGCTGCAGATCGACCTCCTGCAGTGCAGTATCCGCGCCGAATCGGACCGTGAGCCGCTCGACGATCAGGAAGGGACGGCTCACGGCAGCCCCTCACCGCTGGCGCTGTCGAAGAGACGGACGTGCTCGGCATCGAATCGCAGGCCGATCGACTCCCCCGGCCGGTAGCTACCCTCGACCGCGTCGCGCATGACCAGTCGCCCGCAAGGGGTATCCACATGGACATTGCGGCAGTCACCCAGATATTCGTCCATGACGACGCGGCCGCGGAGGACACCATCGTCCGCGGGCGTCACAAACTCGGGCCTGATACCGAGCGTCGCATTCCCCTTCCACGCCGTCCCGACCGGCACCCGACAGTCACCGGCGCAAAACACGCCATCCTCTGCGCCGCCGATCTCGCCCTCGAGGAAATTCATGCCGGGACTGCCCATGAAATGGGCCACGAACAGATCGACGGGCGCGTCGTACACCACTTCCGGACTCCCGGTCTGGCGGACGACCCCCTCCCGCATCACCACCACCAGGTCGGCCAGGTTCATCGCCTCCTCCTGGTCGTGGGTCACGTAGACGGTCGTCACGCCGAGCTCGAGCTGCTGGGCGCGGATGAGCTCGCGCATGTCCCGGCGCAGAGCCGCATCCAGCGTGCCAAGGGGCTCGTCCATCAGGTAAAGCGCAGGGCGGCGCACCATCGCCCGGGCCAGAGCGACGCGCTGCTGATCGCCGCCACTCAAGCCCGGGGGACGACGGGAGGCTAAGGCAGACAGACCCAGGCGCTCCATGACGTCGCCGACCCGGCGCCGGCGTTCCGCCGTAGTGCAGGCAGTCGACTCGAGGGGGAAGCCGATGTTCTCGGCAACGGTCATATGCGGGTAGAGAGCATAGAACTGGAACACGAAGCCGACGTCGCGCTGTTGCGGCGGCAGCGCAGTCACCTCCGACCCGTCGAGGATGATGGTCCCGGAAGTCGGGTCCTCCAGGCCGGCGATCATTCTCAGCGTCGTGGTCTTGCCACATCCCGACGGTCCAAGCAGCACCACCAGCTGGCCGTCTCCGCAGTCCAGGTCGACACCGCGAACCGCATGGATTCCGTCCGGGTAGCGCTTATGCAGCTGGCGCAGCTGTAGGCTCAAGTCGAATCCTCCAGCTGCCAGTGCGAGGTGATAATGTGGAACAAGGTGCCGGCGGCGGCGATGAAGAATCCCCAGCGCAGACCATCCCGCCACCAGGGCTGCAGCAGCAGCACCACACCCGCAGCCATGATCACCCGGGCGGCGCGATCGATCCAGACTCGTGCCTGCGCGCTCACTGTTTGATGGTCCCGAAGGTGACGCCGCGGAGAAGGTGGCGGCGTACGAGGACGGTGAAAAGGATGATGGGCCCGACGAAGATCAGAGCCCCAGCGGCGATCTGCGGCCAGGGCAAGCCGTGCACGTTGCCCTGGAGCCCGGCGAAGTAGACCGGCACAGTAACGGCGCCCTGGTTATTCAGGGTCATCGCAAAGCCGTACTCGTTCCAGGCGGAGATCAGGCAGAACACGGCGGTCACCGCCATGCCCGGCGCAGCCCGAGGCAGGATGATGCTGGCGAAGGCGTGCATCCGCGTATAGCCATCCACCAGCGCCGCCTCCTCGTAGGCCAGCGGGATCTCGTCGATGAACCCCTTCATCAGCCAAACCGCCAGCGAGAGGTTGAACGAAGTGTAGAGGAGGATCAGACCCAGGTGGGTGTTCTGGAGATCGAACTCCCGGTACATCATCAGCACCGGCACCACGATCGCGAGGGGGGGGAGAAAGCGGGTCGAAAGAATGAAGAACAACCAATCCTTAGAGCCAGGAATGGAATACCGGCTGAAGCCGTAGGCACATCCGGTGCCGATGAATACCGTGGCCACCGTGGAAATCAGACCTATCACGATGCTGTTACCGAGGTAGTGGAAGAAACTCCGGCCGGTAGCCGTATCGGGGTCCCCCAGGCTTGCATAACCAGCCACGGTCGGGTGAAACGCCAGCGCCCGACCGCTACTCTCCCGGTCCGGCCCCGTGCCCGTGATCGGGATCAGCTTCGGCCGCAGGCTGATGCTGTCCTCCTTGCTCTTGACGGAAGTCATCACCAGCCAGGAAAGCGGCAGCGTGGCGGCGCCGAGATAGGCGCCTACGAACAGCCAGCCGACGAACCGGACGATTTTCGCGCCCGTCGGCATCATCGCTTGCCCGAGCTGGCGTTCAGGTGGCGGATGAAGATGCTAGCCAAGGCGATGACGACCACCAGAACGACGTAGGAATAGGCGGCCCCGACCCCGACGCGGCCGTCCCGGAAGACGACCTGGAAGAGCAGGGCGCTAAGGGTCTGGGTGGCGGCGTCGTTGGGTCCGGTGACGCTCATCACCAGATCGAACTGCTTAAGGGCGTCCGTAGCCCGCAGCAACACTGCGAGCCCGAGCAGGGGTAGGCACATCGGCAGCGTGATGCGCCTGAACACCCGCCATCGCGACGCCCGGTCGATGGCGGCCGCCTCGTAGATGTAGGTCGGAATGGCGTTGAGACTGGCCAGGCCGATGAGCATCATGAACGGCGTCCACATCCATACGTCGATCACCAGGATGGAGAAGAACTTGAGCTGAGGGTCGGTGGTCCACTGGGGCTGGCCGAGGTGGAGGGTGCCGAGAATCTGGTTTACGATCCCGTAGTTACCGTTGAGCAGCAGCTTCCAGTAGAGCCCCATAACCGCCTGGGGCAGCATCATCGGCACCAGCAGCAGGGTCAGGATGACCGGCTTGCCCCAAAGACGTGCGTGCAGCGCCAGCGCCAGGGCAAAGCCAAGGACCAACTCGATGCCGACAGCAGAAGCGACGAAGGCGGCCGTCGTCCGCAGCGCGTCGGCGAACTTGCTGGCGCGGAAGACGATGTCGTAGTTCCGTCCGCCCACGTCCGCCAGTGCGCCGCCGGTCAATTCGGCGTTGGTGAAGCTCAGGTAGATGCTGTAGAGCAGCGGGAAAATGTTCATGGCAATCAGCAGGATGAGCGCCGGCGCCACGAAACCGTAGCCGCTCCTGATCACCGGTGTTGCCAACGCTACCCTATTCGAGCAATCCGGCCTGGAGCATGATCAGCTCGTGCTCCTCCGCCATGCGGTCGAGCGCGACCTTGGGCGTGACGACCCCGTCCATCGCTTCGCCGATAAACCGCTGGGAGACGGCGAGGAGCTCGTTGTAAACCGGGACGTTCCAGAAGTCCTGGAGGTAGTCTAGCGAGCTCGCGAACGTGGCGTTGAACGGCGCCGCCGCGGCAAACTCCTCGCTGTTGAGCAGCCCAACGTCCGCCGTGAACGCACCAGGGTGCTTGATCCACTCCCGCTGCACCTCGGTCTGCTCGAACCAGGCGATGAACTGCTTGGCCAGCTCCTGCTGCGAAGCCGGGATCTTCGTCGAGATGCTGAACCCTTGACCGCCCAGGCTGATGACCCGCCGATCGCCGTGCCCGGGAACCATGAAAAAGCCCACCTTGTCCCCCATCGAGGCGACGATGCCCGGGTAGAAGGGAAAGTAGTTGAGCATCATCGCGGTAGAGCCGTTGCTGAAGACGTCGTTGTTGTAGAAGTAGTCGGCGCTGTTGCCACCCGGCGGCGTGAACTGCAGCAGGTCCTTCATGAACATGAGCGCCGCCACCGCTTCGTCGCTGTTGAGATGACCCTGGACCTGAAACGTCTGCGGATCGCCCCAACTCGCTCCCCACGACCAGAGGAACATCTGAAAGCCCATCGTGGCGCTGTCGTACATCCTGCCGGTGAGAATCGAGCAGCCGTAGCGCTGTTCCGCCGGCCGGTGGAAATGCTCGGCAAGGTCGCGAAACTCTGCCCAGGTCTGCGGCACTTCGAGCCGCCTGCCGTAGCGTTTCTCGAAGGCAGCTCGCTCAGCCGCATCCTCGAACCAATCGCGGCGATAGACGAAACCACACGCATCGGTCTCGCAGGGGGCGGCGTAGTAGCGGCCGCTGCCGGAGGGGTACTCGCATAAGTACCTGGCGGCGCGCGGGTGGATCTTCTCCATATCGACGGCGGTCGGGAGCCAGTCGGTCAGGTCGAGGTACAGCCCCTTCGTCGCCCCCCGGCCGATCCACTGGCTGTCACCGACGACGATGTCGAAATCGGTCTGCTTGTTGCCGAAGTTGAGGAAGACCTGCTCCTGGTAGGCCGGCCAGGGGATCTGGTGAACATTGACGCCGATCCCGGTTTCCTGTTCGAATCGCTTGGCTACCTCCTGGAGGCCCGCGGCCGGATCCCACTGGGCCCACCAGATCGTTATCGCCTGCTGCTGGCCTCGAGCACCGCCGCTGGCCAGGAACAGGATGACGATCACCGCGAACACGCGCATCCTGAACATCCTTCCCTCCTGCCGGTTACCAGTCGTCGCTCTGTTGCCCGCCGTTCCTACCCATCTACTCTGCCGCCGATCTCCTGCCCTCCATCAAGGTAGCCAGACTACCCGCTCCCCGGCCCGCAGTTCGGCACTGCGGGCCTGGCGCCAATCCTCCATTTCGGTCAGCAACTCGACGGCGAGCCGGGGCTTCCGGACGAAGCGGCAGTCGCATTCCCTATAGACCAGCGGGGTGTCCCGAATGTAACCAGATGGAAACGGCCTTCCAAACCATCGCGCGCCACCTCACCCCACCGTGAACGGCCAAACCACGGGTGCCAGGAGTGCGGTCATCAGCCAGATTATCAGGCTCAGCGGCAGACCGATGCGAGCGTAGTCGCCAAACCGGTAGCCGCCAGGTCCGAACACCATCAGATTGGTGTGATAGCCGATAGGGGTTAAGAAACTGGCCGACGCCGCTACCATGACCGCGACGACCAGCGGCAACGGCGACACACCGAGCAGGTCGGCGGCGGCCATGACTAGGGGGAAGACGAGCACGGCCGCCGCATTGTTGGTCATCAGCTCCGTGACCAGCATGGTCAAACCGTAGAGCAGGAGCAGAGTCACGGTGGGGTCATTGCTGGCAAGGTCCACCAGGTAACCGGCGATCGCCCCCGCCGCGCCGCTGGACAGCAGTCCCTGGCCAAGCCCCAGGGCAGCGGCAACCACCACCAGCACCTGCAAGTTGATGCTGGCACGGGCAGCGGATTTAGTGCAACACCGAGTCACCAGCATCAGACCGGCGGCCAGCAGAGATGCCTTGAGCAGGCTCAGCAGGCCGCTGCTGACGGCAAAAATCATCCCGACGAGTATGGCTCCGGCCAGCCAGCTTTTGTCGTGGCGCCTGGAACCGGAATCGGCGATATGGCTCACCAGGTAGAAGTCGCGGGAGTTGCGCTGCTGGCTTACGAAGGTGGGATTGGCCTCCATCAGGAGCATGTCCCCGGGCCGCAGAATGATATCACCAATCTTCTGCCTGAGCCGGGTGCCGTTGCGGCCCACCGCGATCACGGCGGCGTTGTAAACCAATCGAAAGCGCCCCTCCCTAATGCTGGCTCCCACCAGTGGACAGGAATCGGAAACCACCGCCTCGACCAAGGTCCGCTGGGACCGCGGCGCATCCAGCTTGAAGACCTGCCCCGTTGCCGGCGTGAGCCCGCGCACTTTCTGCAGCTCCACGATGGAGTCGACGATACCGACGAACACGAGTCGGTCTCCCTCCTGCAGCCGCTCCTCCGACGACACCGCGGGAATGATCTGTTCCCCCCTGTCGATCTCCATCAGGTACAGCCCCGCGAGGTGGCGCAGGCCGGCCGCTTCGATGGTCTTGCCGGCCAGGCCGCTGCCCATCGAGACCACCATCTCGACGCTGTACTCCCGGGCATCCTGCAGGTTTCCAAGTACCGACTGCCGGTCCGGCAGCAGGCGGCGCCCGACCAGAAGCAGGTAGGCGATCCCGGCAAGCGCGCAGGGCACCCCAACCCAGGCCGGATCGAACATCCCCAGCCGCAGCTCGCTGCGCTGGCTGCCGAGCAGTCCGTTGACTAGCAGGTTCGTACTGGTACCGATCAGCGTGCACATGCCACCGAGGATCGAGGCATAACTGAGTGGTATGAGCAGGCGAGACGCGGAGATACCGAACTTGCGCGCCCACTCGTCAATCGCTGGCAGCAGCACCGAAACGAGGGGGGTGTTGTTGACGAAACCGCTGGCCAGAGCCACGGGCGCCATGATCCGCAGCTGGGTAGCGAGGATGGACCGCGGACGTCCCAGCATCAGGTCAGCCAGGAGCCCGATCAGACCGGTCTCGCGAATGCCCCCGGCCACGACGAAGAGCGCGGCGATGGTGATCGTCACCTCGTTGGCGAAACCGGAGAGGGCCTGGGCGGGCTCCAGGGCGCCCAGGGCCAACAGGCTCACGACCGCGGCCATGAGTCCGAGGTCGGGACCGATGCGAGTGGTCGCCACGACCACCACTGCGGCGGCCGTGACACCCAGGATCGCCAAGCCCTCCCAGCCCATCAGGCTGCTCCCATTTGGCGGGACATGCCGGCGCTACCCCTGAATGCGACCACTGCGGTGCCAAGTCCCTCCGCGTCCGGCATCTTTGCGGCCCCCCGGATGAAGATGACGCGAGCGAGCGTCCGCAGCGAGCGTTGGAACGATTGCGGAGCGAATTTCACCGCCTTTTTCCAGTTCCCCTTCATGCGGTAGAGGTGGAAGGCCGCATGCTCGGCCTGCCCGGGCCCGGACGACCGCTTCCCGGCCGGTGGCGACATCGCAATCGACGGGCCGGCTAGCGTCGAAACCGGCGCCGCGGATCGCCTCCATCGGCTCGATCGCCGCGCCCCTGGGCGCCGCAGGTCAGCCGCGGTCGAATGTACCATTACCCGGACCGGACGCCCACTCACACTCCGCCTCCGATCGCGGGAGAATGCGGGCCTTGGCCACCACTTCGTCGAATTCGGCCTGAGGTCGGGAGTCCCAGGTGATTCCGCCCCCGACCCCGTACTCGGCCTCGCTGTTCGAGCGATCGATCACCGCAGTGCGAATGGCTACGCTGAAACGGGCTTCCAGGCCCGGGCTCACGTAGCCGATGCAGCCCGTGTAGATCCCGCGCGGACCACGCTCCAGCTCGCCGATTATCTGCATGGTCCGGACCTTGGGCGCCCCGGTCACGCTGCCGCACGGGAAGAGGGCGGCGAGCAAGTCGGTCAGGGACGTCCCCGGCTGCAGGCGCGATTCCACCTGTGAGGTCATCTGCCAGAGGCTCGGGTAGCTCTCCACCTGCCACAGGGCCGGCACCTCAACGGTGCCGACGACCGAAACCCGGCCGAAGTCGTTGCGCATCAGGTCGAGGATCATCAGGTTCTCCGCCCGCTCCTTAGCCGATTCGCGGAGCTCGCGAGCCTGCTTAGCGTCTTCGACCGCGCCCCGCCCGCGCTCGCGGGTGCCCTTCATCGGCCGCCCGCGAAGGCGGCCGTTCTCCAAGGCGAAAAACAGCTCTGGTGAAGCGGACAGCACGGCAAAACGGCCGAGGTCGAGATAGGCGCAATGGGCGGTCGGCTGCGCGGCGGTGAGATCGCGATAGAAGGAAAAGGCATCCCCCGCAAAGGAAGCCCGAAGCCGCAGCGTGTAGTTAACCTGATACGTATCCCCCGCCCCGATATAGTCGTGGATGGCCTTCAGCGCCGCCTGGTACTGGGTTCCGGTAACCGAGGGAGACCATGCCCCCACCCGGTAGCCGAGCCGCGCCTGCCGCCGGCCGGGGGCGACCCGCCGCCGCGTGTCGAAGAGGCCGAACCACAACAGTGGGAGCTCGCCCGACGCCACCTGGGTCGCCAACACCGGATCCAGTCCGGATGCCGCTTCGTAGGCGATGTAACCGGCTGCATGCAGCCCCTTGGCCACCGCCTCTTCGACGCGGCAGAGGGCCGAACGCACCTCGGCGGCGGCGGCGGCGAAGACCTCGCCGCACAAACCGGAGAAGGCATAGCTGCTCCCGGAAGCGCCCCCTCCCGTCGGGTAGGATTCGAGCAGGACAGTGGGCTGGCTCATCTGCGGGGCGGGAAGGGCCGGGGCGTCAGAACAGACCGTGGATGGCGCCTTCGGCGTCGAGGCCTATCACCTCGGCAGCCGGCGCCTTCGGCAGCCCTGGCATCGTCATAATGTCACCGGTGAGCACGACGACAAAGCCGGCGCCGGCGGCTACCCGGACCTCGCGTATCGGCACGTCGAAGTCGCGAGGTCGACCGCGCAGCCCCTGATCGGTTGAGAGCGAATACTGGGTCTTGGCCATGCAGACCGGAAGGTTGCCGTAGCCAGCCTGCTCGAGCCGCCGGAAATGTCGGCGCAGAATCTTGTCACCCATGATGTCCTTGGCCCCGTAGATCTCCCGCGCCACGGTGCGAACCTTCTCCCACAGCTTCTCGCCGTCGTCGTAGAGCAGGCGAAAATCGCTCTCGGTCTGCTCGGCCGCCTTCACGACGGTGCGCGCCAGCTCTTCGGCACCGGCCCCGCCGCGGGCCCAGTGGTCGGAAGAGACCGTGTCCACACCCAAATAGTCGCACTTGTGCTGGACGAGGTGCAGTTCGTCGGGGGTATCGTTGGCGAAGGCGTTCACCGCCACGACGACCGGTACCCCGAACTGCCGGATGTTCTCGATGTGTTTCCTGAGGTTCTCGGCACCCGCTTCCAGCGCCTCGTCGTTCGGCTCGTCTAGCTCCTTTATCGCCATGCCACCGTGGTACTTCAACGCTCTCACCGTCGCCACCAAGACCACTGCATCGGGCTCGAGCCCCGCCTGCCGGCACTTGATGTTCATGAACTTCTCGGCGCCGAGATCGGCCCCGAAACCGGCTTCCGTGACGACGTACTCCGAGGTTCGCAGTCCCAGTTTCGTGCCGATCACCGAGCTGCAGCCATGGGCGATGTTGGCGAAAGGCCCACCGTGGATGATGGCCGGATTACCCTCGAGGGTCTGCACCAGGTTCGGGTTCAACGCGTCCCGCAGCAGCACCGCCATGGCGCCGGCGGCATTGAGCTCGGAGGCGGTCACCGGCTGGCGGTCGTAGGTATAGGCGACGATGATCCGACTCAACCGGTCCTTAAGCTCAGCCGCCGACTCACTCAAGCAGAGGCAGGCCATAACCTCAGAGGCGACGGTGATGTCGAAGCCGGTCTCCCGGGGAAAGGAGTTGCCGGTTCCCCCCAGCCCGATCACCATATCGCGAAGGGCGCGGTCATTCATGTCGACCACCCGCTTCCAGACGATGCGACGCGGGTCGATGTCGAGCCTGTTGCCGTGGTGGATGTGATTGTCGAGCAGCGCGGCCAACAGATTGTGGGCTGTTCCGATAGCGTGGAAGTCACCAGTGAAGTGCAGGTTTATATCCTCCATCGGCGCCACCTGGGAGTAGCCGCCTCCGGTGGCGCCCCCCTTCATGCCGAAGCAGGGGCCCAGCGACGGTTCACGGAGACAGACCGCGCTCCTCTTCCCGATCCTGTTGAGCGCGTCCGCCAGTCCGATCGCGGTCGTCGTCTTCCCCTCTCCCGCCGGCGTCGGGTTAATCGCCGACACCAGGATCAAACGCCCCGGCGCAGCCTGCTGCCGGTCGTGGAAGAAGTCGAGGGAAACCTTGGCCTTGTAGCGCCCGTAGCGCTCGAGGTGATCCTCGCCGACGCCTATGGCCTCGGCGACCTGCTCGATAGGCCTCAGACGGGCGGCGCGAGCTATCTCTATATCGGGAAGCATGTTCAGTCGGCTAGCCGGCGGTACTTCCCGCCGAAGTACAGCAGCGGCTCGCCCTCACTCGTGCCGCCGGAGACGATCTCGCCGACGAAGATGTCGTGGTCACCTCCAGGCAGGATCTCGCGCAACTGACAGTCGACGTAGCCGATCGCGCCGCTCAATATCGGTGCCCCGGTCGTGCCGGACCGGTGCGGCACCGATGAGAAATCCTTCGGACCGGGCCGGGCGAACTGCTGAGAGATCTCCTCCTGGGTATCGCGCAGGATGTTCACCGCGAAGCAGTTGCCACCGCGAATACTCTCGTGGGTCTGACTATCCTTGTCGACGGCGACCAGGATGAGAGGAGGGGCGAGGGAGAGAGAGGTTACGGCATTAGCGGTCATGCCGTGCAGATCATCGCCCGTGCAAGTGGTCACGACCGTTACGCCGGTCGCGAAGGTGCCCATGATGCGGCGTTGCTCCTTCGCGTCGAATCCCATTCTGCCCTCCTCCTCCGGTGGTGTTACACCACATGAGTGACGTGCCGTCAGGTCTGAACGCTAATAAAGGGCCATGGCCGTCGTGGGCAAGCGCATCCACCACTCGCCAGAACCGCCGGCGGAATCCAGGACCGCCACCCCAACCTTCACCAGGTCACCAGGTTCTTGAGCTCCTCAGGAGTCGGCATCTCAAAGTGTTCCCATACCGCCTTCACCTCGCCGTCCCGGACGAATGCCAGGCGCGGGTAGCCAGCCTGCCAGGTGAGTCGCCGGAAGTCGATGAAAGAGATCGAGCCGATCCGGTACTGGGGGCCGAGGGTCTGCTTGAACTCGGCGACGACGGGGGATTCGGGCTCGAGATGGTGAAGGGCAACCAGCGGGGGCAGGCCAGGGGTCTCCGCCCATTTGTTCAGCTTGGGCACGGCGCGGCGGCAGCGGCCACATTTGGGACTGAACAGCTCGACCAGGTAATCTCCTTCCCCGAGATCGAGGTCCAGGTCGTTGAGACTGAGACCGCCGAGATCGACGCCTACCTGCAGATCCGACCCGTCCAATCGATTCGACTCGGGTAAGAAGCGGACGAGCAGTACTGCCACAGCGACGACGGTGCCGACAGCGACCCAGCGACCCCTCGGTGTAGCGCTCGGCTCCATCCCGCGCGTGCTCCACCAGCCGAAGACGAGCAGGCCCAGCATGACGAGATCTTCAACAGTCGCTTCCGCCGGCGAGCGGTCAACCAAGGCCCCGAAGCAGCCGCAGTTCGCCGTGATCCCGAGATTCCAGGCGTAGGCTGTCAGGGCGGTAAAGCAGGCCATCAGCACCGCGGCTACGGGGAAGACGATTCGCGGGCGCCAGTTGAGCAGCAAGGCCAGGCCAAGGGCGCACTCCAGCGGGCTGATGAGCTGGGCCAGGCGCCCGGCCTGCGACCAGGTGGCAGGCTCGAATCCGAGCATCTGCGCAAACGGCATCGCCTCCCAGTAGAACAGCACCGGCTCCCACACCTTAGCAGCTCCGGCCACCAGCATGACGGCACCCATGATGATCTGCGCCCCGCGTCCCGCGCACGCCACAGCAGACATCTACGTCCCCTTTACCCGTTCCATTCCTAACCCAGATCTCGGTATCGCACGTCCGTCATAGGGATTCTGCCTCTTCTCCCCCCCCGGATGGCCTGCTGCCGCAAAAGCTACCAATACAAACGCTGGTAGGACAGCGCCGCGCAAACCGAAACGTAGAGGCCAATGCGCCCCTGTCGGAACTTGCGCTTGCCCACGTAGTCGCGCCCGCAGACCCCGCAGACCAGGAGCGGATCATGATCAGCTGCCAGAAAAAGTTGAGCACTGTCACCCGCCGCCCCGGGAGAAGAAGTCCCGGGCCACCAGCGGACTGTAGAGGCTCACGTAGTTCCCTACCGTTGGGCGGGATTAGGGAACCACCGGACTCATGAGTAGTGCCGAATGATCGCCTCGATAACGTGGTCCACCTGCCCGTCCTGCAGCTCGGGGAAGATGGGCAACGAGATAATCTCGCGGCAAGCCTTCTCGGTCACCGCCAGCTGCCCGGAAGAGCTGTACTGGGAAAAAGCATCGGTCAGGTGGACAGGGTAGGGATACTGAATGGCGGTATCGATCTGCGCCAGAGACAACTCGGCGGCCAGCGCCTCCCTGTCCGGCACACGAATGACGTAGAGGTGATAGACGTGGTAGGCGTAATCAGCCTCGGTCGGCAGGCGGATCTGATCCACCCCGCTGAGCCCTTCTGTGTAGCGCTCGGCGACCCGTCGCCGAGCGCAGTTCCAGCCGTCAAGGTGCGGCAGCTTCACCCCCAGCACGGCACCCTGGAAACCATCCATGCGATGGTTGTAGCCAAGCTCGTCGTACCAGAACTTGCGCTGCCGGCTCTGGCCGTGGTTGCGCAATCGTCGCAAGCGGTCGGCCAGCTCGCCGTCGTCGGTAATTATGCCGCCGGCGTCACCGTATGCCCCCAGGTTCTTGCCTGGATAGAAGCTGAAGCAACCAACGTCCCCCATCGCGCCCACCGACCGTTCCCGGTAGCGGCCCCCTTGCGCCTGCGCCGCATCTTCGATCACCGTCAGACCACGGTCCCGCGCCAGCTCGAGGATGGGATCCATATCGGCGGTCTGGCCGTAGATGTGGACGGGAATGATCGCCTTCGTCGCCGCGGTGACCGCCGCGGCGATTAGACTGACGTCGATGGTGAAGCAGTCCTCCTCGATGTCGACGAACACCGGCCGCGCCCCGACATCGCACACCGCCTCGACCGTGGCGCCGAACGTGTGCGAGGTCGTGATCACCTCGTCACCCGGTCCCACACCGCAGGCCACCAGCGCCAGCTTGAGGGCGTCGGTGCCGTTGCTGACCCCAACGCAATGGTGCACGTCGTTGTAGTCTGCAAAGGCCGACTCGAAAGCGGCCACCTGCGGACCGAGGATGAAGGAAGTATTGGCGATCGTCTCCGCGAGGGCGGCGTCGATCTCGGACTTGATCCGCTCGTACTGCAGCTGCAGATCGTTCATAGGTACGGGCAGGGTAGTCTGCGCGGTCATCAACACTCACCTAATAGTTTATGATATTTAGGAGATACCGGACTGGAACGAAGCCTTCCGCGTAGGTGGCCCTACCCTCGATGCCGCGGAAGTTGGCCATCGACTGGGCGACGTGGATGATCGACCCATTCTCAATGTTGCTCTTCTCGACCAGGGAGGAGTACACTTCGAGCGTTCCCAGCTTCTTGTGGATCACCTTGCCGATGTTGACGAATACGGTCGGGTTGAAGCTCGGGGAGAAGTAGCCTTCCAAATAGAGTCGGTTCTGGACCGAGCGCGCCGCCGGAACCACCGCTCGCGCGATGTTGCGATGGTCTTGGTGGATCGTCTTCACCAAAGTGGGTGAAGACGACATCAGCGGCACCGATGATCTTGGCCACTTCGAGCTGTTCCTGCTGCCGCAGTTCCGGGTCACCCCCTTGTTGCCGTTTCTGCCACTCCCTCCTCTTGTCTGGAGAACGAAAGCGCCGGCTCGCTCCATCTTGTCGAAAAAGCCGAGCCAGGGCATGGACTACAGCTGGTGGATAGCCACCATCATGGCGACGCTATCCTGATGAACACCGGGTTCGAGATCAGGTCGCCGGAATCGGCGCTGACCAGAAGGCGAACGTATTCGTGGTCCCGCGTCAGCTCCGTGTCGTACGCGAAGACGTCCGGCGTGACGATGTAGTCGGACGCGATCAACTCTCCAGACTGCACTAACTGGACGTGGACCTCCTCGCGGGCATCGTCGGTGCGGGCTAAGCCGATGTTGACGGCGAACTCGCCGCCGCAATCCAGCGTCTCACCCATGTCAGCGTAATAGCCATCCGACTCAGCGGAAAATTCGATTAGTTCCAGCTTCGCCGAAGCCCCCTGGACCGCGTACATACGGCCGCTGGCCAGCGCTTCGCGCACGCCGTTGGGCGTGCGCGAGAGGACGTGGAAGACGGTCAGTACGTGATCGATCGGGTACCGCCCCCCGCTGGGGGCCGTACCGATGCCCCAGGCCGGCTGCGCCCGCCCACCCGATATGTACTGGCCCAAGACCTGATCCCATTTCGCCCCCGGACTGGCAACGGTCGGCGGGCCACCGGTCAACACCGCCAGGCCGGCATAACCCTGGGTCGCCAGCAGATCGACGGTGTGGGCGCGCCGGTCGGAGCCGATGTGGTACAGCCCGGCCATGTGGGTCTCTTCCTCGTTTTTGAAGGATTCGGGATGGGACCAGAATACAAGTCCGTCGTGACCGTTGACGTAGTCGATGTAGTGCTGGTAGGGTCCTGGGCCTATGTCGCCGTGATAGGCATTCATCAGGGGAATCTTGAATGGAAAGTTGTTGATCAGGCAGATCGCCGACACCGTGACGATCAGGGCCCGCAGGCCAAGCGGCTGACGGCTTCCCACCAGGAAGACGATGGCGAACCCCAGCAGCGGCCACATGAGCAGCAGACTCGGCAGACCCCATGTCCGCACTTCGTCGTTGCCTATCACCGGCAGTCCCTCAAGCGCCTCGGGCGAATCCAGATCGATGGCGAGTAGGTGCTGCGATCGCCGGTGCACGGTCAGGCGGCGGTCCAGGAGATCGAGACTCCAGAAGTGGAACGGTGCCGACTCGACCCCGCTCAGCAGCACCAGTTCAGGGAAGTCTGCGGCCACACTGCTGATCTCGGCGAGGTATTCCTCTGCGCCGACGCCGTTCAACATGCCCTGTTCCCCACGCTCAAGGTCGATGAGGTCGCGCACGAACGGCAGGCCGTACCGTATCTCTACCAGATCCGCATCACTGGCGACCACCACGTCGACATTCGCCTCCACGGCCGCATGGGCGATCTGGGCCAGACTCAGCCTGCCGGTGCTGAAACTCGAGGGCACGTGCATGATGCCACGGAGGGGGACACCCCCCTCCAACACCTCCTCATCCTGGCCGGCCGCCGGCGTACCGCCGCCCAGCACCACCAGGAGTGCAGCGGTTCCAGCGCGGAATCCTGAGCGAATCACGAGCTTTCCTTAGTCACCTTCTGGGACAAGAGGTTCGCGTAGACGGACAGATCCTCTACCACGTCCGCTCGGCAATCCTAGTCGGCGGTCCGCCGTGCCGCCGCGCATCCAAGACGATGTCGCATTTCCCCATCCGAGGCAAGAAGCTCGAAGGCCTGCGCAAGGACCCGCGGATCGGCGGCCGGTACAAGCAGGCCATGGACGAGGAAGAGTAGCAGGGGCAGGCTCGCGGAAACGGCGCAGCAGTGGACCAAGTAGACGTCGGCTACCATCCCCCGTGCCAGCTCGGCGAAGCCCGGCTCAGGACGCGAGACGGCCGCGGACACCAGCGGCGCTCCAGACCAGCGTCTCGGGCCGCATCCAGACCGTCCCTCCACAACAGGTCCCGGCCATTGCGCTCCAGAGCCACGCGCGCGCGTCTCGCCGGCCGTTCTACGTCTAAGCTTAGAGCCCGGTGAAGACGGCAAGCAGACTCGAGAGCATCGGTAAGAAGCTGGAGCACAGGTAAGCGGCATTCAGCCAGATGCCCAGCAAAGCGCAGCCGCAGGCAATCGCCGTCCAACCCTCCCAAGACGGCGCGCCACTACAACCAGGCGGGGGCCAGAAGCCCAATCCCGCGATCTGGCCGACCAACCGCAGGTAGGTGACGCCGTCACCGGTAACGCGCATCGGCTCGAACCCGGGCGCAGCCACAACGCGAAGGCAGCGACCACCGTCGCGGTCAGGCAGCCGACGGCCGAGCTACCCCAAACCCGGCCACCTGAGTGGGGTGGTGGCTCAAAACGCGAGTGCGGCACCTAGGGAATTGATTGGCGAGTAGAGGGTCTTCTGGTCATCGTTGGAGAAGAAACCGCCTTGCTCGAGGTTGCGCTCGACGCCATATTTTTCGCCCCGGATCCACCGTTTCTCCAGCCACAGCGACCAGCGCCGGGTGAAGTA
>CAYWBJ010000136.1:0-1753 GCA_964456165.1 uncultured Gemmatimonadaceae bacterium
CGAGGGAATGAGGACCGAGCCCTCCTCCTCCTCGGTGATCAGCACCTCGTCGCCCTCGTTCCACTGCATGCCGCGCAGCAGCGTCTGGTAGCCTTCGCTGACTCCCCGCACCACCGCTATCTCGCCGGCGTCGACGCCGAAGAACCGGGCCAGCCGCGCCGTCGTCGTGCGGCGGCGGGGGTACTCCTCGTCCGGATAAACGATGTGCATCGGACCGCGCTCCAAAAGCTCGCGCATCAGGCCGGCGTGCACGTCGGCGATCGGCTGGGGGGTGATGCTGACGCCGCCATTCTGGAACCAGGTGTAGCTCTTGAGCGCCGGCAGCTGGGCGCGGACTGCTGCGATGTTCATGGGCGACTCTAGGCAGGGGCGAAGGGATTCTGTTAGCGACAGAAACATACGGGGCGATGTCGCCGGGGCAAGCTGGACTTCCAATGCCGGCGCTCGACCGACGACGGCGGCCTGGCTGGGGCTGGCGAACAGCTCCCGCCTCTCACGGCTGCATCCTGTTCCCCACGGACAGTAGATCAGCTTATGGCGCTTCAGTAACGCAGGAGTATCTTTCCAGCCACATCATTCGCAGTCTGGCCGCTTCCAACCACTCGGAGAATCCAATGTGCCGATCTGAAGGCCCCATTGCCCCCAATGAAGAGATAAGGGTCTCGCAGATCGAGACCTTCGTGCTCAAGAGCTCATGGGTATTCGTAAAGATCAGCACCGACGCCGGCATCGTCGGCTGGGGTGAAATGCTCAAGGACGACGCCCGCGCCTGCGCCGCCGGCGCCCTGGAGGTGGCCCCCTACCTGGTCGGCCAGGATCCGCGCCGCGTCACCCATCACTGGCAGGCCATTCATCGCGGCGCCTTCTACCGCGGCGGTCCGATCAAGACCGCCATCCTCTCCGGCATCGATCAGGCGCTCTGGGACATCACCGGCAAGTGTTTCGGCAGCCCCGTTTACAGACTCCTCGGTGGACCCACCCGCGATCGCGCCCGCGGCTACGGGCAGCTCGATCCGGAGCGCGGCATAAACGCTATGAAGACCGGTCCAGCGGGCGTAGGGCGCCAACCCTGTAAGTACGTAGAGGGTCAGAAATTCGTCGACGAGGTAGTCGAGCACTTCAAATCCCTGCGCGACGAGCACGGCGACGGCGTGGACATCGGCGTCGACTTCCACGGCGCCGTGCAGCCGCCCACCGCGGCGCTGCTCATCAAGGCGCTTGAGCCCTACAACCCCTGGTTCTACGAAGAAGTCGTGCAGGCCCTCAACGTCGACGTAATGGCCGAGCTGGCCGCTAAGACCCACGTGCCGCTGGCCACCGGCGAGCGCATTTTTACCAAGTGGGGCTTCAAGGAGATCCTCGAGAAACGCGCCGCCACCATCCTGCAGCCCGACGTCTGTTACGCCGGCGGCATCACCGAACTCAAGATCATCGCCGGCATGGCCGAGGCCTACTACACGCCGCTGGCACCGCACAACCCTCAGGGTCCATGCTCGCTGGCCGCCAGCCTGCAGCTCGCCGGCGCCATCCCCAACTTCCTCATCCAGGAGCAGGGGGCCAGAGAGTACGAGGACCTGCTCGCCGAACCCCTGCCGCCGATTATCGACGGCCATCGCCCGCTGCCGACAGCACCGGGCCTCGGGATCACCATCGACGAGGACAAGCTGATGGCGCAGGTCGGCGACCCCGCCCCCTATATGACCCGTTTCGATCCTGACGACGGGTCGGTGGTGGACTGGTAGCTGCGACCATG
>CAYWBJ010000137.1:0-4991 GCA_964456165.1 uncultured Gemmatimonadaceae bacterium
AGTCGACAATTTCGGCGACCTGATGTTCGATGCGGCCTGGTGGACATCGGTGTGGAATGCGTTGCGCTACAGCTTCCTGGTGATGGCGATGACCTTCCTGCCCCCGATCGTGCTGGCGGTGTTCCTGCAGGAGGTGCCCAAGGGCAAGCTGATCTTTCGCACCATCTACTACCTGCCGGCGGTGATCACCGGCCTCGTCACGGTGCTGATGTGGAAGCAATTCTACGAGCCGTCGGAGAACGGCGCCCTCAACGGGCTGGTGATGATGGTGCCGGCGGCTGGTTTCGTCTCCATGGGGCTGGCAGCGGGCGCGGTGGCGCTGGCGTTCTCGCGGCGGCTGCGGATCCACGGGATGAACCTGGCCGCCGGCGGGTTCGTCGTCTCCGGGGTGCTGATGTTCATGGGCACCAGTTCGCTGGCGAATCCGATCTTCTTCCCCGTGGGTGAGGAGTTCGGCGCGAGCCTGCTGAGGATTCCGCTGCGGCTGTTCGACGTGATGCCGGAACCGAACAAGTGGCTGGCCAACCCGGAGACGGCGATGATCAGCTGTGTCGTGCCGATGGTCTGGGCGGGAATGGGGCCGGGCTGCCTGATCTACTTGGCGGCACTCAAGGGCATTCCGGACGACTACTTCGAGGCGGCCGACATCGACGGGGCCAGCTTCATCGACAAGATTCTGTTCGTCGTATTTCCGATGCTCAAGGCGCTGATCATAATCAACTTCGTCGGCGCTTTCATCGGCTCCTGGTACGGGGCCACCGGCAACATTCTGATGATGACCGGCGGCGGCGGCAACACTGAGGTGGCCGGCCTGCACATCTGGTACAAGGCTTTCACCTATCTCAAGTTCGGGTCGGCCACGGCGATGGCCTGGATGCTGGGGTTCATGCTCATCGGCTTCACGGTGCACCAGCTCAAGGTGCTCTCCCGGGTCGAGTTCCGCGCCAACACGGCCAAGGATTCCTGACGATGCCGATCATCTCCGCCGTCGGCCGTCGCGCCCACAGTGTCCGTCTGCTGATTTGGACGATATACGGGCTCCTGCTCTTCGGCGCGACAACGATGATCTATCCCTTCCTGCTGATGGTGGCCGGGAGCACGAAGAGCTCGGTCGACACAACCCATTCGACGTTGGTTCCCACCTTTCTGCGCAGCGATGCCGATCTCTACCGCAAGCACGTCGAGGGGTTGTTCAACGAGCACCTGCTGATGATGAAGAACGCCTATCACTCGCGCACCGCCTCCTTCCGCACGCTGGAGCCGCCGTCCCGGCCCAACGGCAGGTTCGTCGAGGCCTGGTCGGCGTTTCTGCGGGAGGTCGATTTACCGCTCTACAGCTACACCGTCGGCTACGTTGAATCGCCGGTCTCGCGAGGCGTCCTGCCGCGCCACCTGCGGGCGTTCAAAGCCGGGCTTATCGAGCGGTTCGAGGATGACCTGGGAGTCATGAACCGGGAGATGGAGACCGACTTCGAGACGTGGAACGCCTTTGCCGTGCGCCGCGAGGAGTTCCAGCAGCGGCGCAACAAGTTCCTGGGCACCGAGTACGCTCGCGCCTTCGATCGTTTCAAGGCCGCACTGCCCTTGACCGACCGCTACTACTACAGCATCGAGGGCTTCTTCCGCAACCAGTTCCTGATGTCCCAGTACACCGCGAACATAGCGGAATACAACCGGGCGCACGGAACCTTCTACGACAGCTGGGATCGGGTGCACCTGGACCGCCGGCTGCCGAGCGGACCGGGCCGCACCGACCTGGAGCGGCAGGACTGGCTTGAGTTCGTGCGGACCATCGTCAGCCTGTTGTGGGTGCGCGCCGACGCTTCGGTGGCGCCGGCCTACCGCGACTACCTGGTCGCGAAGTACGGCGACCTGGCCACACTCAATCGCGCCTACGGGACGGCCTACACGGCCGTGGATCAGGTGTTTTTCCCGGAGGCCTGCCCGCCGGTGGGCCGGGGGGCCTCCGATTGGGAAGCGTTCCTGCAGGGGTGGACCTCGGCGGCAGGGGTTTTCCACCGCTTGCCGGCGCAGGGGCTCTACATCCACAGCGTCGACTTCCTCTTCCGCGACTATCTGGACGACCGCTTCGGCCACCTGGCGGCGGTGGACGAGCAATTCGGCACCCGCCACGAAAGCTGGCTCGATGTGCTGCCGCCGCAGCGCGACTGGCACTACCTGGCATTCCGCGAACAGAAGGCGGCTCTGCGCTGGGAATTCCTGATCCGCAACTTCATCACCGTCATCGACTACGTGGCCCTGCACGGCCGCGGCATCTACAACACCGTGGTCTACTGTACCCTGGCTGTGCTGACAGCGTTGATCGTCAACCCGGTGGCCGCCTACGCCCTGAGCCGCTACAAGCCGCCGTCGGCCTACAAGGTGCTGCTGTTCCTGATGCTGACGATGGCTTTCCCCCCGATGGTGACGCAGATCCCCGCCTTCCTGATGCTGCGCGAGATGCAACTCCTGAACACCTTCTGGGCCCTGATCCTGCCGGGGCTCGCCAACGGCTATTCGATCTTCCTGCTCAAGGGCTTCTTCGATTCGCTGCCCCGCGAGCTCTACGAGAGCGCCGAGATCGACGGCGCCGGCGAGTTCCGCATCTTCTGGCAGATCACCATGAGCCTGAGCCAGCCGATCCTGGCGGTTATCGCCCTGGCGGCCTTCACGAGCGCCTACTCCAACTTCATGATGGCGCTGCTGATCTGCCAGGAGGAGAGCATGTGGACCCTGATGCCGTGGCGCTACCAGCTGCAGCAGCGCAGCGGGGAGGGAGTGAGCTTCGCCTCGCTGATCGTAGCCGCGATTCCGACATTCGCGATCTTCGTGGTCTGTCAGAACGTGATCATGCGCGGGATCGTCGTGCCGGTTGAGAAGTGAGACCCACGTTTCGGGGCGAGGATGGTGGCAGCTGACGTTGGATATCGGGCTCTTCGGGTGGGGCTGGTGGCGGTCGCTGTCGCCGTCGTCGCCTACCTCCACGGCGACTACGGGGTCACGTGGGACGAGCCCAATCAGCACCAGTACGGCAAATACGTAGTCCGCTATTACGAGACGCTCCTCGCCGCCCGCTCCGCCTTCACCTATCTGGACGCCTACCTCTACGGTGCCCTGTTCGACTCGGTGGCGGCCCTGCTGGTGCGGGTCTCGCCGCTGGGGCCGTTCGAGACGCGTCATCTGCTGAACGCCCTGGTCGGCCTGGCCGGGATCCTCGGGCTCTGGAAGATGACCCGACTGGTGGGCGGCGGGATTGCGGCGGCGGTGGCGGCTGCCCTGCTCCTCTTTGAGCCCAGCTACTTCGGGCACATGTTCAACAATCCGAAGGACATTCCCTTTGCGGTCGGTTACATTTGGTCGATCTACCTCCTCGCCCGGTGTTTCGAGCAGTTGCCGGGCATAGCGGGGCGACTGCAGCTTCTCACCGGACTTGCCATAGGCCTGACGCTGGGGGTGCGCGTCGGTGGGCTTGTCCTGCTGGTCTACTTGGGGTTGATGGCGCTGGTGGCCCTGGTCCGGCCGGTTTGGATCGGCGCGACCGACACTGGCGCAGGCCAGCGGCTGCGTTCGCTGGTTCGATCGCTGGCGGGCGTTGCGGTCACGGCCTGGGTCGTCATGCTGGCCTTCTGGCCCTGGGCGCAGCTGGACCCGTTGGTGCGTCCCTTCGAGGCCCTGGCTGCAATGTCCCGCTTCGGGGTGACCGAAACCGGACTGCTCAACCAGGTCCTTATCGGGGGCGAATACCAGCAGGCCAGGGATCTGCCGGTCAGCTACCTGCCCCACTACCTTGGGGTGAAGCTGCCCGAGACGGTGCTGCTGGGGGTGGTGGCCGCGGCGATAATCGCCGGCTGGCGGTGGCGGCGTGCCGGCGAAGACCGGCTGCGTGTGGCGCGACTGGGTCTGCTGGCAGTCAGCGCCCTGCTGCCTCCTGTCTACGCTATGGCCGTAGGCGCGGTGCTCTACGATACCATGCGTCACTTCCTGTTCATTCTGCCGCCGCTTTGCGTGCGCAGTGGCCTTGGCTGGGCAAACGCCCTAGGTTGGTTGTTGCGACGGTTGCCCGCGTCCTACAGGCGGACCGGGCTCATCGTCGGAGTCTGCCTGATTCTGGCGCCACAGGTCTACCGCATCGTCATGCTCCACCCGCACCAGTACGTTCACTACAACAGGCTGGCCGGCGGGGTGAAAGGGGCGGAGGGGCGCTACGAACTGGACTACTGGGCTAACTCCTACAAAGAGGCGGTGGAGCTGTTGCGCGAGCACGTGTCGGCCAACGACTCCGGGGAGAGGCGGGCGGTCCGGGTGTGGGCGGTGGGTGCGGCGCGGTCGGCCTCTTACTATTATCCGGATCACTTCGTCCCCGTTTCCGGGCCGGACGAGGCAGACTACGCAATATCATTCACGCGCTGGGGCCTGCATCGCCGGGTGCCGGGGCGGACGATCGCACAAGTGCGGCGCCAGGGGGCCACTCTCGCGGTGGTCAAAGAGATTAGGGCGGACCACCGCCCGGGCGAATGATGGGGCTGGCGAGTCCCTTCCTGGTCCCGCGGATCCTTGCGGCCGGCGCGTTTGTTCTGGGTTTCTTACCAGGGCGTCGGAAACGCTGCTGACCTCGGACTAGGCACAGCGCGGTAGCGCCAGGCAGCGGTCCCGGTTGGGTGTCCTCAGGGGCACGGTGGCCGCGGCAATCGCGCTTCCCGCAACCTGGTGCGGGAGGTGATTGACACGGCGCGAAGGAGCCGCCTACTTGTCCCCGAGCGGGTGGGAATGCGGACCGGTGTTGGTGCTGCCCCGTCCTCCCGGAGTACTTAAGCCAACAGGTGGTCGCATGCAGACTGCAGTAAGTGTGATCATCGCGTCTGTTCTCCTGACCGGCCTGATCTCCTGCAGTGACACGGCAGACAGTCCAGCCGGCGATGTGGCGGAGGCGGTCGCCGACGGCGGCACGGCGCGCATGGCGCGACGGCTTGGGGGGATCACCGCCGCCTTCG
>CAYWBJ010000138.1:0-74716 GCA_964456165.1 uncultured Gemmatimonadaceae bacterium
CGGCGCTCCCGAACCGCCGGCAGCTGCCGCCAGCCATCCGTAGCTTGCAGCCTGTCGATTTCCCGAGCGAGAGTCTCCGCCGTTGCGGGCGCGGGCAGATGGGTCGTGAGCAGCACCTCGGGTTCCCATGAAAGAATGACCTCCAGTCCCACCTGCGGCCATGTCACGTCGGTCTCGGCGGCCACGTTGACGCCTCCAGCACGCCCTATTAACCGGTCGATGAAACTCCCCTTGCCGGCCGTGTAGACAATCTCTCCCCAGTAGCCCCACATTACCCGTGGGCGCCGGGTGATACTGTCGAGCCGCGCCGCGACGTGCTCTTCCCGGCGCTGCAGGGCTGTCGCCACCTCCTCTCCGCGCGCCGCCGTGCCGGTCAGCCGCCCCAGCCGCCGCAACCCCTCGTAGAGCTCGGGGAAGGTCTGGATGTTCAGGATAAAAACCGGGATTCCGGCCGACCGCAACGCCTCCACTGCCTGCATGTCGTTGCCGCGCGCGGCCACCGCCAGATCCGGCTGCAGTGCCATGATCAGCTCCAGGTTCATCGACTTGAAGCTGGCCACCCGCTCGATCTGCAACGCCTCCGGTGGATAGTTGCAGGACTGAGTCGCGCCGACGACGCGGTTCCCAACCCCCAGGACGAACAGCAGCTCGGTGGTGCTCGGCGCCAGCGAGACAATGCGTCCGGGCGTTTCGTTCAGCGCGACCTCCTTGCCCACGTCGTCGACGACGGCGACCGGTATCTTGCCCCCCCCCGCGGCGCCCACGGCAACCAGGGCCCAGCAGCTCATCAACCATCTGCGCATCTGCCATCTCCCATGCATGAGAAAAACCCCGATCCGGCGGGAGATCGGGATTCGGCCAAACCCGCCCAGCGACGGGAAAAGAAAAAACCCCGACCTCGTGAGAGATCGGGGCTCCGATTACGGAATCCACGGCTCAACGCCTGTCCCACGGTGGCATTGACTGACGGCACGGGCAGGTCTCCTGACTTCCGGCTCGACTTCAGTCCCGCCTTCCCGGTCCTCCAGGGCCAGTGGCGGCAGATCGGTGATCCGCGTGGACGGAAGAACCACCCGCTTGGGGCGGTCGGCCGGTTACAGTGGCGGGACCATGGCGGATTTTCACCGCCTTCCCTATTCTCCGCGCGCGGCGCGGCACCTGTACCGGTATGTGGTGTCAGGATATCGGGCCGGTGAGCAGTTGTCAAGGCTGGCCCTCGAGGAAGGGGGCGCCTCGTCTCGCATTCGGCGAGGCTGTCTTGTCCCCCGCCCTCACTTGCCCGAAGCTCAGACGCGGCACCGTCAGCAAAGGACAGTCAGCGATGCACATCCTCGATCAGCTCCACTACTCGCGCGTCAACGACGACAGTCTGGCCTTCTTCGCGGCCATCGGCGTCGACTATCTCGCCCTCAATCCCCCGCCATTCGCGCCGATGCACCGCGACGATCCCACGCGCCGCGAATCCCGGGGGGCGATGGTGGACTACCTGGCCGGGGTGAAGGAGCTCGCCGCCGCCCACGGCATCGCCCTCCATAACGTCGCACTGACCGGCGTCGACGAGATCTCCCTGGCCCGGCCCGGACGCGACGCCGCGATCGCGCAATGGTGTGACGCCCTGCGCGCCCTTGGAGAGGTGGGCGTGCCGACGATGGGCTGGAACTTCAAGCCGATCGGCAACTTCCGCACCACCTCGGCCATTGGCCGCGGCGGCACGCCCTACAGCACCTTCGACTACGAGGAGTGGGATCGGACCCGGGGCGAGTGGCCCGACAAGCAGATCGACGAGGCCGGCATGTGGGCCAATATTCAGTATCTGCTCGAGCGCATTGTTCCGGTGGCCGAGGAAAGCGGCGTCAGGCTGGCCCTGCACCCCGACGACCCGCCGCTCCCCGAGCCGATGGGCGGCGCCATGCGCATCGTCTCCTCACTCGATCAGTACGAGCAGATCTTCGGGCTGGTGCCCAGCCGCAGCAACGGCATGCTGTTCTGCCAGGGGTGCGTAACCGAGATGGGGGTCGACGTCTACGAGGCGATCCGCCGCATCGGCGCCCAGGACAGGATCGTCTACGTCCACTTCCGCAATGTCCGCGGCTCGCGGCGTTACTTCGAGGAAGTCTTCATCGACGAGGGGGACATCGACATGGGGAAGGCGATGCGGACTTTCAAGGAAATCGGCTTCGCGGGACCCTTCATGGTCGATCACGCGCCGGCAATTCCCGAAGACCAGGCGGGCCGGGCGTCCCAGGCGTTCACGACAGGCTACATTCGCGCGGTCGTCCAGGAGGTGTACGGCAGGTAGTGCGCAGGGGGGGTGCTACGATGACACCAGAACAGCGGCACTTTGACACCTTCGGGTTCCTCGTGGTCCGCCAGCTCCTCGCGCCCGATCAGGTCGCCGCGGTCAGCGCCGCCTTCGATGCGGTCATGCTCGAAGACCGGCAGGGGCAACCGTTCGACAAGCTGGAGCGGCAGATCGTCAGCGACTGGTTCCAGAGCCATCCCGACGCTGCGTTCCTCGAGAACGACGAGCGCGTCACATCCAGGATCGAAGAACTGCTGGGGCCGGATGCCGCGCTGCAGGCCGGGAACGACGGCAACTATTACGTCGGCGACACCCTCTGGCACGCGGACCTGGGCTGGGACCCGTCCATTCCCGCCGGCGAGAACGACCCCTACCGCCTGGCCGGCAACATGACACGCCATTACCAGCCCTCGATCAAGGTCGCGTTCTACCTGGACCCGGTGGACCAGGATTCGGGCTGCCTGAGGGTCATCGCCGGGTCGCACCGCAACCCCTTCCACGACAAACTCTGGTCCCTGCACCTGGACATCCCGGACCGCGCGCGGGCGCTGGATCACGTGGCTCCAAGACTGCTGGAAATGTGGGAGCGGGACACCGGCGGCAGCGACGGCGGCGAGCGGTTGCTGACAGACCCGCGGGTCAACCACCTGGGCCTGGCGCCCGAAAATGTGCCGAGCGTGGCCCTGGAATCGCAGCCAGGCGACGCCGTGTTTTTCAGCCATCAGCTCTGGCACGCCGCCTTCGGCGGCCGCGCCGGGCGCCGCATGTTCACGTTGAACTACATGGCCGCATAGCGGCCGGCCCGGATCAGTAGGCCAGCGACACCAATCGCTGGACGTGATCTTCCCCGGTGTCGGCCTCGACCAGCAGCTGCAGCAGGTAGATACCGGGAGGCAGCAGCGCTCCCTGGGCATCCGTTCCGTTCCATGACGCGCTGACCGGCCCACTGGACGCCGCGCTGGTCAAGTCGTTCACCTTTCGCCCCGACAGGTCGTAGACCCCGACCTGCACCGGAACAGCGCCAGTCAGGTTGACCAACTGATAGGTGATGTCGATCGCCTCGTTGACACCGTCCCCATTCGGGGTGCAGACGCCGGATGACAGCCGCACCTCGCGGATCGCGCTTTCCGGGATCTGCGCCAGGGCGACCCGCGTCGTCCGGCTGTCGGTTACTTCGTCAGCGTCACCCTGCAGCACCATCTGCCCCACCTCGTGAGACGCCGCGCTGTCGAAGAGTCGCCCGGTGAACGGCGTGTTGTACTCGAAGATCCGGGCCTGAAAGCCGATCTCTAGCAGTTCCTGCGTCCGCTCCACGCCGATGCGCGGAACCGTCACTGCGAAACCCTCTTCGTCCATGCGGATGACTTCGATCTCCACCTCCTGGTCGTTGAGCCGTCCCACCGAATCGACGCTGAGGACCTGTGCCGGGGTGTCGACGCGGATGGCGTCGAAGCTGGCGTCACCCGGCTCCAGCTGGGGCCTGACCTTGTAGGTGAATGTGGTAACCTCGCCGACCGGCGCCTCATCGGGAAAGACTTCCGCGACCGCCCGGGTGATCAGGCGCGGCGACGCGGAGAACTCCACGTACTCGACGCGGCCACTGGAACCCGGCGTCGAGGTGAAAGCCAGGTCGAACTGCAGGTAGCGGCGCGGGCGGTCTAGTGGGGACGCACCCTTTCCGGCGGCGAAGTCGAAGGAGGGGTACCAGGCGTCCCAATTCTCGGGGTCGTGGGTGATGTCGCCTTTTTCCGCCAGCTCCAGGTCTTCGTACTGCTCTCGGGTAAGCGGCGCTCCGGACCCGCTCGTGAAAACCTGCTCGAAGCCACGGAAGGTGTAACGCCAGTAGCGGTTAGGATCGACGTCGCTGCCAGCCCTCATCCGCAGTTCGACGGAGGTGTCCTCCGCTTCTCCCTCGGCTCCCAACCAGTTCAGCGGCCCCAGGTTCATCGGCTGACCGAGATCCAGGACGTTGGAGATGTACTGCGACGAGGGCACAAACCCGCCGGCGTAGATCTGAAATTCGACTATCTCCCAGGTGATGTTACCTTCGGCGAATATCTGGAACAGCAGTCGCCGGGTCGGGACGTGGTCGAAGTCGAGGTCGACGACTCTGGTGCCTTCTCCCTCGTGGACGATGTGGAAGTCGTAGAAGCCGGTCTTCTGGAAACGCCCGCTCGCGTCCCTGGGGTTGTCCCCCGGCGGCGAATAGGGGCGCTCGCCGTCTTTGGTCGGATCGCCGTCGTTGGTGCCGATAAGGAAGGCGGGAATGATGCGATGGCTGTCGTCGCGGGCGTAGAAGCGGACGCGGCGCAGGTGCACCGGGCGGCCGAGATCGAAATTGTAGATCATGTCCTGCGCGTACTCGTGGAAGGTGCCATCGGTCTCGTCTGCCATGTGGATCGAGAACCGGTCCGGCCACCAGCCCGGCACGCTCTCCGGCTTCTCCCAGATTCCGTAACGCAGGAAGGTGAACCCCCCACCGAGAGTGGAGGGCGTCAGGTTCGTGGTCTCTTCCAGCCGCTCCGGCGTGAGCGCGCCCGGCTCGATTAGCAGGCTCTGGACGAACCCGTACCGCTCCGGGTCCACGTCCTCCCACGACAACTGGACGAATTCGAACGGCACGTCAAGCGCCGGCTCCTCCAGGCCGACACCCCCGAGGCGATAAACGGTAAGGGCCGCACCTTCAGGGGCCAGCTGGGGGGCCAGCAGCGCTAGAGTGCACAGCAGGCCGGCGCGGACGGCCCTTCCCGCTGAAGCCGATCGGTAGCCCACCGCCTCAATAAACGACACTGATCACGCCCGTCCGCACGGCATTGCCGGCATCCGCATCCACCTCGATCCGGTACACGTAGACACCGGGCGTCAGCAGCCCCGCGTCACCGCGGCCGTCCCAGTGGCGCTCCTGGCGGCCACTCGCCTCCACCCCCTCGTAGACCTGGCCGACGTGATTGCCGGCCAGATCGAACACGTCGATCGTGACCCTCTGCCCGGAGGCCAGCTGCAGCACGGTGTACTCGAATTCGACCTCGTCGTTGACGCCGTCGCCGTTCGGCGTAATGGCCGGGCTGCTGACCTCCACTTGCTGCAGCAACTCGCCCGATAGATCAACGCCCACCGACAGGCGGTTGCTGTCCAGGTTGAACGACGCGTCGCCGGCGACGACGGACTGGCCGACCTCTCCCGGCCGCTCGCTGTCCAGCAGTTCGCCGTCGAACACCGTGCCGTAGCGAAAGACCCGACCGCGAAAGAACACCTCGACGAGCTTGCCGCTGTCACTGAAATCCATGCGCGGCAGCTGGAACTCTACCGGCGAGCCGACTACCACGTCGCACGGCTGCTTGGAGCTGCCGACCATCACCTCGCAGTCAATCCGCTCTCCGTTCACCCGCACCGAGTCGACACCGGTCAGTTCTCCCGGTGTGGTCAGGAGCAACCGGTCGAACCCGGACTCCACTCCCTCGCCCGTAGAAGCCAGCGTGAAGCTGGGCCGAAAAGCGTACACGAAGGCCGTCTCTTCACCGGCGGTCGCCAACACCGGCGCCACCTCTCCGACCGCGTCGTGCACGACAGGCGGAGAGGTCACGTCGAACTCGACGTAGCTCAGCTTACTGCCAGCATGGGCGATACTCACGAAGTCGATCTGCAGTTGAACGAACTGGTTCGGTCCCTCGCCGCGGAACTGCGTCCCGGTGCTGTCCGCAAACGCATAGGGCGCCGACCAGAAGGTCCAGTTATCCGCGTCGTGGGTGGTACCCTGCTGCTGGGTCGGGTTCAGCGAGAGGTATTGCTCTCGGGTGAGGGGATTGCCCTGGTCATCACGCGCGCTGACATCGTCGCCGCGACCTGTCTGGCGCCAGTAGCGCAGGGGATCCCTGTCCGACCCGCTGCGGGTACGGATCTCAACTCGGGCGTCACGGTCTTTGCGGCCCGCCCACCGCATGTCACCGACGCTGGACGCCGACCCGAGATCGAGAATGCGGGTGGTGTACTCGGAGATCGGCGCGTATCCGTCCCCGTAAATCTCGAACTCGGCCACCTCCCACGGCCGCGTTGCAGCCTTGTAATCCCGTCCCCCCATTGCTGCCGGATCGGTGATGGCGAGAACGACGGTGTGCAGCAGCCGCGTCGGTATGGTCACCTCGACCCGCGGCTCACGGTTGCGGTCGTTGAGCTCGACCAGGCTGTAGACGCCCAGGAATCGCCAGGGATCGACGAGTTTCGCCTTGTCACCGTCGTAGACGAAGAGCCGGTAATATTCGATGAAGCGATCCTGGTTGTCGGTAGTCGGGTAGAAGACGATTCGATTCACCGGCAGCAATCCGCCGAATTCGACTCCGAAGAGGGGCCACTCCCGGCCCGAGAGCACGACCTCCTCCGTGAACGCCGTCGTCGGGTCACCATCGATCGCGTTCCGATGAGCGTCGGTGCTGGTTCGCGCTGGGTATTTCGTGCCGAATGCTCCGAAGCCCAGCTCGTAGGCGTCGAGGGCGATGTTGCGGGTCGAATCGAGGAAGACCGGGGCCAGCCCGCTCCCCGCCGCCTCTGTCATGAAGTTGACGCTGCCGTAGCCGCTGGCAGCCTCCGCCCAGGCGATGTGCACAGCGTCGACTCCCGGCGCCACGTCGGGCGCCGAGCCGCCGATTCGGTAGACCGTCAGACTATCGCCGCCGCCGGCGGCAACCGCGCACAACATCAACGCCCGGACGGACGATGCCAGGAATCTGCTTTCTCTCATCCACATGGCGAGATACCCCTGTGTTGAACGCGAGACCCGCACCCTTTCGGGTCCCGCTCTCATCGCACCGATATCGCACAGCATTAATGAACAACGGTATCCCGAGTCCGTCATCCAAATGATCCCGTTCCGCAAAATCCTGTTCGCGCGCCGCGCCGGGCGCCTGGCCAACGACCTGTGCGTAGATCAGCCGGCGGTACTCGTCCTTGCACAGCAGGACCCGGCGGAAATCGGTCCTGCAGACGGCGGCGATTTCACAGGGCCCGGCATCCTCGAATCGGACCAGTCCCTGGAGCTCGGCATAGCGGTCCCTGTCGAACTCCTGCTGCAGCCGCTCCCGATGAATTTGCTCGACCAACTTCAGCACGTCGAGGTCACTCCAGCTCTACCTCCGATCCCCCGCCCCTGGCGCTGTTGACGACCGGTTCGAGCTCGCTGATTCGGGCCCCTGCATGCTCTGCCTGTCCCCCAGCATCGCTCTCATCTTCATGACGCCAACGTGGCGCTCCTCCTCACCGGAGAAAACTCAACACACGTCAGGCCGTCGTCGAAGACCCGGCGACACCGTTCCAGGAATCCGCGGTGGACGTCGGATCGATCACGGAACAGATTAAGCTACCCCGGCGGCGTTCCCGTCGCCCTTGCCTGGACGGAGGATACCATCGCTGATCATTGCGTGTTTCTCAGAGCCGGAGACCTGTCGGCCATCGTCGGTGACGACACCGTGCGCGGCCGCGGCGGTCCCAAGTACAGCGGCCTCTGGTCGCTGGTGCACGACAGCTCGCCCGCCAGTCCTTTCCAGGGCGCCTACGCCGGTCTGATCGCTTCCGCCCACCGCGGCACGGGACCGACTCTGGAGCGGCTCGACGGGCAGTCGGCCCGCCTGGTCCGCGGTCCCTGCGACCGGAATCCGCACACCACGGTCCGGGGCACCTACCGTCTCGTCGCGCCCCACTACGTCGACTACACCTACCAAGTTGAATTCACCAGCGACGCGACGCTCCCCGAGTGCCAGCGCCACGGCTGGTGCAGCTACATGAACAGCCCGCTCGATTCCTCCATCCACTTCATCGAGGAGGAGCACTGGACCTGCCTGACGCCCCTCGTCCACGGCGAGGGCGCGACCGTCCTTCCCACCGGTCTCGATGACGATCGCCGCCACGACTGGGAGCGGCGCACGGGCGCCGAGCGGTTCGCTCAGCAGCGCGGCTTCCCCGAATCCTTTTCGGGCAAGAGCTTCGACTACCCCTTCTATTACGGGCAGCTGCACGGGCTCGTCTACCTGCTGATGGCCGACGTCCACAGCGACTTCCGATTCTTCATCTCGCCTTCCGGTGGCGGCTATTCCGCTATTCCCGGCCGCACCTCACCGGCCTGGGACTTCGAATGGCTGATCTGGAACCCGGAACCGGGCCAGACACGCACCCTCAACCTGCGGCTCGCCCTGTTCCCTCCCTGCAAATCCGCACTGCCTCAACAGGTCTGGGCCGAGTGGACGGCGTTCTGCGAGGCCTTTCCCACACGGAGCAGCAGCTGATGCCCACCTCCCTGCGACCAGCGATCGAAGGCGCCCGCTGCGCCGTCTCCTCCACCCACTACCTAGCTACAACGGGGGGATTCCAGATCCTCGCCGCCGGCGGCAACGCGGCCGACGCCGGCGTCGCCACCGGCCTGTGCATCAACGTCGTCGAGCCCCACATGGCCCAGTTCGGGGGCGTCTCGCCCATCATATACTGTCCCGCGGCCGGCGGCCCGGTCGAGACCATCAGCGGCCTGGGACGCTGGCCCCGGGCGGCGAGCATCGACTACTACCGGGACAATGCCGGCGGTGAAATCCCCGCCGGTATCGGGCGCTCGGTCACCCCGGCTGCCCCGGACGGCTGGCTCACAGCGCTGGCCCGCTTCGGCACAATGACCTTCGGGCAGGTCGTTGGGCCCGCCCTCCACCTGCTGCGGAATCGCCCGCCGCTCTACGACGGACAGAAGGACCTCATCACCACCTTCGAGCGGCTGATCGCCGCCGAGCGAGGCGCCGGCGGCGATCGGATAACCGGGCTGAAGGCGGCGCGTGACCTCGTCTACCACGGGGACATTGCCCGGGAGATCTCTGCCTTCTCGCACCAGGAGGGTGGCCTCCTGCGACTGGAAGACCTCGAATCTTTCTCGGTCCGCATCGAGCCCCCGTGCAGCACGCCCTACCGCGGCTACCAAGTCTTCAGCTGCGGCCCTTGGTGCCAGGGTCCTACCTTTCCGATGGCACTGAACACGCTGGAGGGATTCGACCTGCGCAGCGTCGGCCACAACTCTGCCGACTACCTCCACCTCCTCATCGAGACGGTCAAGGCAACCTTCGCCGACCGCCACCACTATTTCGGCGACCCTGATTTCGTGCAGGTTCCCATCGACGGTCTGATGTCGAAGGAGTACGCCGATTCGCGGCGGGAATCGATCGACCCGGGACGAGCAGCGCCCGACATGCCGGACGCGGGCGACCCCTGGCCACACAACTCGGAGCCGCGCTCCGACACCGGCCCGGTGCCGCGTCCGGTGGACGCCACCACCGCTCCCGCCGTCCGCCCGGCCTGGCCGCAGGACACCGCCTACTGCTGCGTGGTTGACGCGGACGGCAACCTGTTCTCGGCCACGCCCAGCGACGCGATCGAGACCGGGCCCGTCGGAGGGCCGGTAATCCCCGGCCTCGGCTTCGCGATCTCGGCACGCGGCAGCCAGACCTGGCTCGATCCCGTGATGCCCAGCGGCCTCGCGCCGGGCAAGCGCCCGCGCCTGACTCCGAACCCAGCGTTGGTGTTGAAGGACGGCAGGCCGCACATCGCCATCGGCTGCCCCGGCGGCGATGCCCAGGTGCAGGGGATGCTGCAGGTCTTCCTCAACATGGCCGAATTCGGGATGGCGCCGCAGGAGGCGATCGACGCGCCGCGCGTCTGCTCCCACAGTTTCCCCAACTCTTTCTGGCCGCACGTCAGCCGGCCGGGCGAGGTGGTGTTGGAGACGCGGATCGATGAAGCGGTGCGGAAAGATCTAGCCGGCCGGGGCCACCTCGTCCTTGAGGACGGCGACTGGTCGACGGGGATGAGCCGCGTCTCGACAATCCGGGTCGACGAGTCCAGCGGCATGCGGGTGGCCGGCGCCGATCCCCGGGGACCAGGTTACGCGCTCGGCTGGTAGCGCAGCCGCTCCCGCTCAGGTCGATCTC
Source organism: uncultured Gemmatimonadaceae bacterium (assembly GCA_964456165.1). Taxonomy (GTDB): domain Bacteria; phylum Latescibacterota; class UBA2968; order UBA8231; family UBA8231; genus CAYWBJ01. Next base: position 10,252 of record CAYWBJ010000138.1, read on the forward strand.
CGGCGACTCTAACTGCTTGGGCAGGCCGCTCACCTGCGCACCGTCTGACCACCCATCCGCGAGGACGGCATGGCCCTGATCACGCCAGCGCAATACATCTGTTACCGGGCCGTCGAGCCCCTGACCATCGACGGCCACCTGAACGAAGACTCCTGGATCCGCGCCCCGCGGACGCCCCTCTTCGTCGACATCGAGGGTGACGCCAAACCGCTGCCCCGCCTCGGCACGCGGGTGATGATGCTGTGGGACAACCGCTTCTTCTACCTCGCCGCCGATATGGAGGAGCCCCACGTCTGGGGAACCCTGACCGAACGCGACTCGGTGATCTTCCACGACAACGACTTCGAGATCTTCATCGATCCCGACAACGACAGCCTTGATTACATGGAGTTCGAGATGAACGCCCTGAACACGGTCTGGGATCTTTGCCTGCCCAAGCAGTACAACCGGGGCGGGGCGGCGGACAACAGTTTCGACTTCGTCGGCATCCGTCACGCTGTGCAGGTCGACGGAACCCTGAACTGCTCCGACGACGTCGACCGCGGCTGGACCGCCGAGATCGCCATCCCCGGGACCAGCATACAGCAGTATTCGCGCACCCCCTGCCCACCCGCACCGGGAGACCGCTGGCGCCTCAACTTCTCCCGCGTCGAATGGGAAGTGGAGAGCCACCAGGGTGGCTACCGCAAGAAGGAGGACCTGCCCTGCGCCAACTGGGTGTGGTCGCCGCAGGGTGTGGTCAACATGCACGAGCCGCACATGTGGGGTTATGTGCAATTCTCGGGCATCACCGTCGGCGAGGGACTGGACGAGTTCAGCGAAACGCCGGAACCGCGCCTGACGCCGGACCCACCGTCCCGTGGATAGGGCACCAGCGCAGGAGGCAGGCGCCATGGTCAGAATCAGCACCGGCATCTGGGGCGACCGGGTCGAGCGGCCCGCCGATCTGCAGTTCCCGAAGCAGATCGCTTTCGACTGCGTCGGCTACATGCGCGGCATCCTGCCGGGCATGCAGGCCGGTTGAACGATCGGAACGGCAATGCGAATAAGGGAGGTTGAGCTCTTCGAAGTCGAGGCCGAAGCCATCGCGGCCGTGCACCGGAACCGCCCGCTCTACAACATCCTGCTCTGCCGCATCCGCACCGATGAGGGCATCGACGGGATCGGCGAACTGCCTTTCACCCGGGGAGTCAACCCGGGCGCCGGACTCCACGTCGCCGACGGCCACTTCACCGTGCCCACGACCCCCGGCCTGGGTGTGACACTCGACATGGACGTGGTGAGGAAGTACCGAGTTGGCTGACGGAGGTCTTGTACAGAATGAAAGCGACCGGCGGGCGGCACCCCGCGCCGCCAGATCGAACGCTGGGTTGGCGCCGCTGCTCTGCTGTCCGTTCTTTCAGGCGCATTCAGGCGCAGTCCGTTCCTTTGCGCTCTTTGAGCCCGCCGGTGCATCACATCGGCTGAGGAGACACCCATAGATGTCGTCACCCGCCCAGCGCGTTCCCACCTACGACAGCCTCGGAGTCAGACCGCTGGTAAACTGCCGCGGCACCCTCACGATAATCGGCGGCTCGCTGATGCTGCCCGAGGTCGTGGAAGCGATGGGGGAAGCTTCCCGCCGGTTCGTGAACCTGGAAGAGCTCATGGAGGCGGTGGGCGCCCGCCTCGCCGAGCTGCTGCAGGTCGAGTGGGGACTGGTCACCAGCGGCTGTGCCGCCGCCCTCTGCCAGATCACCGCCGCCTGCGTCGCCGGGCGCGACCCGGACAAGATCGACCGCCTCCCGGACACCACCGGCATGAAGGATCAGGTTGTCGTCCCGGCCGGCCAGCGGCACGGTTACGACCTGGCCATCCGCATGGTCGGCGTCGAGATCGTCGAAGTGGAGAGCCGCGAAGAGCTGGCGGCGGCGGTCGGCGACCGCACCGCCATGTTCGCACTCAAGGGCAACATCTGCGACCACGGCCCCATCTCGATCGCCGACCTCGTCCACGTCGGCCGGCCGCTCGGCATCCCGATCCTGGTCGACGCCGCCGCCGAGCGTCCCGAGATCCCCAACCGCTACCTTGAAGCCGGCGCCGATGCCGTCGCCTACAGCGGCGGCAAGTGCATTCGCGGACCGCAGTCGTCAGGTCTGGTCGTGGGCCGCCGGGAGCTGCTCGAGACCGCGTTCCTCAACGGCTGCCCCCACCACTCCCTGGGCCGTCCCATGAAGGCCGGCAAGGAGGAGATCATGGGGCTGCTGACCGCCGTCGAGCAGTGGGTCCGCCGCGATCATACAGCCGAGTGGCGCGACTGGAAAGACTGGCTCGGACACATCGCCGACTCCGTCTCCCGCTTTCCGTCGGTTACCACGGACATTGCAGATCCCACCACCCGCGCCGACATGTCGCCGTGTCTGGCCATTGAGTGGGATCCGGACGAGCTGAACATTCGTCCCGCCGAGCTGACGGCGCAGCTGGCCGGCGGCGAACCGCGGATCGAGGTAGCAGGATCCGAGCGCGGCATCGCCATCATGGCCTATACCCTCGAACCAGGGGAAGACCAGGTCATCGCGAACCGCATCTGCCAGATTCTGGCCACGGCGTCGGGCAGGACGGAAGTGCTCGCATGACTGACGCCACTTACGACCTCGTGCTCAGGGGTGGCCGGGTCATCGACCCGGCCAACGACATCGATGCAGTGCGGGACGTAGCCATCCGCGAAGGCCACGTCGCCGCGGTCGCCGAGACGATCGAGGCCACCGGCGCCGCCCGCTCGATCGACGTCGGCGGATTCATAGTCACGCCCGGCCTCATCGACATCCACCTGCACGCTTACTGGACCCGGGGCCTCGAGCCGGGCAACTGGCGGGACTCGCTCGACACCGACTCCCACGTCATCAGGGAAGGAGTCACCACCTGCGTCGACACCGGGACAGCCGGCCACATGGAGTTCGAGCACTTCCGCACGACCGTGATCGACCGGGCAATCGGCCGCATTCTCGCTTACGTCAATATCGCCGCCGACGGCATGGGCGCCGCCGAGCAGGTGGTCCCCGGCTTCGATGCGAGGGCAGCCGCCGACTGCGCCCGGGCCCACGCTGACGTGGTAGTGGGAATCAAGACCGCCCATTACTGGACCACCCAGCCCTTTGACGACGACCATCCGCCCTGGGCCTCAGTGGAGAAGGTGGTCGAGGCCGGCATCCTCTGCGCCATGCCGGTAATGGTCGACTTCTATCCCCGCCCGCCCGAGCGCCCCTACCCCGACCTGATCCTGGAGAAGCTGCGGCCCGGTGACATCCACACCCACGTGTTCGCCCACCACTTCCCCGTGCTCGACGACGACGGCCGGGTCTGCGACTACATGCACCAGGCGCGGGAGCGGGGCGTGCACTTCGACCTGGGTCACGGCGCCGGCAGCTTCTGGTTCCACACCGCAGTCCGGGCTCTCGCCGACGGCTTTCCGCCAGACTCGATCAGCACCGATCTGCACCAGAGCAACATCCGGGGACCGGTGCTCAGCATGCCGGAAACCATGTCCAAGTGCCTGGCGATGGGGATGGAATTGACCGATGTCATCTACCGCTCCACCGTCACGCCGGCCGCCGCCATCGGCAGGACCGAGCTCGGGACGCTGACGCCGGGAGCGGAAGCCGACATCGCCGTCTTCGATCTGCATCACGGCAATTTCGGCTTCAGGGACTGCGGCTGGGCCGGCCTCGACGGCACCGAGCGGCTCGAGTGCATGCTTACCCTGCGGGCGGGCGAGGTGGTATTCGACCGCGACGCCCGCACCAGTCCGTACTGGGACGAAGCCGACGATTCGTACTGGAAGCCGGGTCCGGTGCAGCGCTTGTGGCGGAACAGTTAGCGGCGGCCCTGCCCCCTAGAATACAGTTCCTCTGGCCGGGCTCTACTCCGGGTCGCCCGCCGGCTGCAGCTGCTCCACTCACCCCCGTACCCTGCAGCCGGGGCCCTACAGGGCCTCGGCGTTGGCTTCGATGTAGGCGTCCACCGTCTCCGGCTCCACGCCGCCGATGAAAGTGCTCCGCAGGGGCACGTAGTAGAACGCCTCCCCGTACTCGCAGCCGTAACGCTCTCCCAGTCCCCTGAACTCCTGCAGCCCGAACAGCCGGATGTACTCCCGATCGGCGGTCTCGTCATCCTCCCCCAGGGCGGGCAGCCTGCGTCCCTCAGCCGCCAGCCGCGCCTTGAGGCGGCGGCCATGGACCCCTGCCGGTCCCTGCGCCTTGTTGGCCGCCATCGCGTCGATCTTCTTGTCGAGATACCCGTCGATGTCGACTACCCGGTTGAACGGCTGGCCGGCCCGCACCACCCAGTAGTACTGCTCCCGCACCGTGTGAGGCGTCATCCCACAGCCCAGGTGCTCAGCGTAATCTTTGCCCATCCCCGCCATCCAGCGCGCCGCCTCCACAGCCTGCCCGGTGACCCAGTGGTCCGGGTTCTCTTCCCCGTGGCCCGACGGGTTGAAGGTGAAGACCGTGTCGACCTTCAGGTGGCGGAAGAGGAAGACCAGGCGCGCCCGCAGCTCGGTCGGCGAAGCCTCGTCCAGCCGGTGGTTCCGGTAGCCCAGGTGGAAGACCTGCTCGAAACCGAGAACCCGGGCCATATCGTCGATCTCGCGCTCGTTAATCAACACCGTCTCACCGAGGCTCGACGTGGGCCCGCATTTCTCGTCGTTGGTGGTCTGGATCAGGTAGGCGGTGTAGCCCTCGTCGACCAGCTTGGCGATGGCACCGGCGGAGAATAGCGGGATGTCGTCGGCGTGCGCCTGCACCGCCGCCAGCACCTTGCCCTCGTGCGGCCGGCCCGGCGCGCACCGCTCCACCTCTACGTCGCCCGTCGGCTTTCCCAGGATCTCGATTGCCACGTTCTCTCTCCTCTTGGTGTTCGCCCGGCCCTAGCGGCCGGCGATATCTGCCCGGTTGAAGGCCTAGAACGCGAAGAATAAGGACACCGCCACTTCCAGGGCAGATTGGTCAGCAGCTCCTTGCCCACGACGGTCCCGATCATCGCGCCAGCAGCCTCAGAAGTTGAAGATCATGTTGCCTTCCACCCCGTTGGCGCCATCGATGAAGACCCACATGCAGGCGGTGAAGAACTCGCCGAGCACCAGGCCGAGGTAGAAGGGCAGGAGTGCCCGGTAGACCCGAATGCCGCCGTAGCGCAGGGTCGTTCCCTTGAGGATCCAGGCGATGAGTATGGCTAACCAGTCGTAGGAGATGATGGTGTAGGTCGAGGCCACCGGGAAGCCGATGGGATGGAGCGGCCACCAAAGGTAGCGCTGCCGCAGGAAGAGCAGCACGGCCATCACGGTGCCGCCGGCAGCCGTGAATCCCAGCCGCGGGAGAAAGGAGCGCTCCGGGCTGGCCAGGACGGAGGCCATGTAGGTGAACGGCCAGCGCGGCGCCCCCACGTAGTACCATTCGTGCAGATTCACGCCGCCGTAAGTATAGGCCAGCGTCATGGTGACCCAGACCGAGCCAGTCAACCCCACCAGCACCGCCAGCAGCATCGCCCAGGGCAGACGGCGCTCCTGGCGCTCCTGGGTCGAGGTGAACTTGAGACTGTGGACCACGGCGTTCATCATGTTGGCCGCGGTTTCGCCCATCCAGACCGTACTGTAAGCCAAGCCGGTCAAGTTGCCTGTACCCAGCGCCGCCGCCCCGAAACCGCGCGTGATGAAGGCCTGCGGCACCATCGGCGTCTGCGCCCCGGGCAGCCCGGCCTCGCAGACGATGCGGGAGAGCCCGATGAAGACGATCAGCGCGCCGACCACCAGCAGTACTGCCACTAGCGGCGAGAGCCCGGTCCAGACCAGCCAGACCACCATGAAGCCGAGCCCGCAGGCGAAACCGACGACGGCGGTGCGGGGTGCCACCAGCTCCCTCTCCGCGCCTAGACCCCGTACCGCCCTGCGCCATAATCCGCGCAGGTGTCCGCGCGCCGCCCACAGGACGAACAAGGTCAGCACGAACAGGGCGCCGGCCTGCTCGTGCATGAGCGCCGGCGGCGCACTCCCGGAGTTCCAGATATCGGCCCCGCCAACAGTAACGCCAAGGCGGGCGAAGATGGCCTGCTGCAAGACGCCTAGCAGAAAGAAGAACCAGACGCTGAAGGATACGCTCAACGGCATCAGGTAGCCGAGACCGATGACCGGCAAGTTGAGGCGAAAAGGCACCCCACCCATGCCGGGCAGCAGGCTGAACGATCCGGTCAGAGCCCACGGCTGGAACAGATCGTGGTAGTTGGCGAGGGAGTTCCAGGTGTGCAACACCACCGGAATCGCGAACCCTATCCACATGAGCCAGCTGCAAAACAGCCGGCCCAACAGCCCTGGCCGCTCCACGTCCTCGAGCATCTCCAGCGGCAGCCGCGTCAGCGGGAACACCAGCCGCTCCTTCTCCACCCACTGGCCACGCAGGAACAGGCCGAGGCAGAAGATCACCAAGTAGAAGCTCAGGATGAAGGGAATCCAGGCCGCCAGGGCCGTCAGCCAGGCCGCCCACGGGATACCGGCCTCGGCTGGCAACCCCTCGTAGAAGGTGCGCACCGCGTCCCGATCGTTGGGCGTCAGCCACGGGTGAACGTTGGGCAGGATGTCGTGCCATCGGTTCTCCGGCGTGGCATAGTAGGTTGCGCCGGTGATCACCGAGAGGAAGCTGCCGGTGAACCCGGTCGTGACGACCACCGAGCCCACCAGCATCATCACGTAGACCGTTACCAGCTCGCCCCGGGAGATGCGTCTTCCTAATACCTTCAATACCGGCACGGCGACCAGCACCAGCAGGAAGATGAAGAGGACGGCGATGATCGGGATCGCGTTGCTCGTGAGCTGGGAGCCCTTCACCACCAGGATCGCCCACGGACTAATGAGGCTGATTGCCGCGACCAGCACCGCGCCAACCAGTACAGCGCGCCAAGTCACTCCTGCGGGCAGGTCAATACTGGTTGGCATCTGGCTCCCCAGCCAGGCTGCAGATCCGCAACGACACCGGCGCCTGGTGGGTGACCTGGAGCAGGCTGTGCATGCAACGGACCGCCTCGTTCAACCCGGCGATGATCATATTGCTGATGCGCTCCAGCGTCACCTGCGCCGGGGTCTCCACGCGGATCTCGTCGCACCGCTGTTCTCCACCCCGAAGACGGCGCGCATCGACGTTGGATCGACGAATACCCTATGCATTTGAATGTACGAATAATGGACTAGCACCATAATGATGGAGTAGCATCGCGAATCACATCGGATGACTGCCCACCGTCAGCGACACCGTGGTCGCAGACTCGAGCTGAGGCTCGTCGACCGCATGAGGCAATCGGCGAATGGGAGACGGTCCGGCGGATCGACCCGGACCACTCCGGAGCGGCAACCTGGATCCCCAAGCTGAGAAGTCGCATGGCGGGCCGCTGACCGACTGATCATATTGGGACAATGACGGTTCAAATCCCATGGGTCCCGCGGCTGGTCCTCGCCGGACGCGACATCCGGTTGCCCGTCCAATCCCCGCGACGGGAGCTGGAAGTCGACACCGCCGGATTTCGCCTCCTGGACCAGCGGTACTCCGAGCGCGACTCGGCGTTCTTCTACTACCTGACGACTCCATCGGCCGCCGGCGACTACGAGCTGACCTTCAGCGCCGACGGGGCGACAGCCCATGCCCCGATTCAGGTTCGCACCCTGGAGCAGTTGCGCCAGCCGTTCGATTACAACGGCATCACATGGCCCCGCCGCTGGCCCCTGGGCCAGTCCTGGGAGACGACGAAGACCGGCCAGACACTGCAGGACTTGCCTCTCACCGCGTCGGTGGACGAAAATGCTGTCGCCTGGTGGACTACCCAGGACGACGCCACCCTCTGGAGCCAGCTCCCCGCCGCAGAGCTACCCCAGGCCCACTACGTCAACGTCCACCACGGCTGTCCCCGCTGCGGCACCGCCATCTTCTCCCATCACGGCTTCTATCCCTGGATCCGCCAGACGCTGCCCTCTCGCGTCGAGGCCACCTGTCCCTCCTGCAACGCCGTTTTCCCCAGCAACGACCCGGGTGCCGGCGACTTCACTGGCGGCGACTTCGCCGACGACGGGTTTGGTTACTTCGACGCCGACGGCCACATCTACCTGTTCGCGGCGGTCCACCACCGCGATCAGGTCTCTACCTTCGGCACCGCCATCGGCCGTCTCACCGACCACCTGCGGCGCGGCGAGGACCGCTCCGTGAGCCGGCAGCTGGGCCTGCTGCTGCTGCGATACGCCGTCGAGATCGCCTACGTCGCCGCCACCCCGCAGTTCCGCTACGGGCTGTCCAAGGAGGAGGAGGAACCGTGGGACTGGGGGCAGGAAGACTGGGCCGCCAAGTCCGACCCGATCGCCGCCCTCTATCGCAAAGGCATGCTCTGTTACAGCATCGACGTTCCGATCGTCACGCAGACGCTGGCGCTTGCCTACGACACGACCTGGCCACTCCTGCGCGAAGACCGGGAGCTGGTCGAGCGCGCCAACGCCCTCGGGCTGGAAGTCTACGATCCGCAGGAAGTAGTGCAGCTGATCGAGGAGATGCTCTCCTGCCTGATGATGTGCTGCATGGACGGCGGCGGCCTGAGCAATCTGCCACGCACCAGCCTCGGCGTGCTCACCGCCCTGCGCACCCTGCAGCGGCCGGACGCCCAGGAGGTCATGACCTGGCTCTACGACCGCGGGCCCGCTAAACTCCGCGTCTTCACCACCAACAACTTCATCCCGGACGTCACTCCGCCCGAGTCGACCGGAGGTTACAACAACGGTCACGTCAGCGGCCTCTTCGATCTCGAGTACAACCTGCGCCAGCTGCGACAAGCCTGCCCGGGTGCCTATCCGGAGTCGGAGTTCCCCTCGCTCATGGGCGACCCCCGTGCCGCGAGGACAATTCTGACCCCGCATGAGACGGTCATGCTAGGCAAGGCTGGCTGCGGCTTCGGCGACGGCACCTCCTCGGGCGTGCAGGGCGGCGACCTGGGAGAAAACCCCAGGTTTCAGCCGCTGGCCTTCGAGCTGTTGCCCCGCGCCGCCGATTTCACCTTCGATCCCGCGCTCAACCAGCTGGTGAGGGAGCTCGAGGCAGATCAATCGCGGGCGCTCGGCACAACCGTTCACGACGGCGTCGGCATCGCCATCCTGCGGACGGGAGAAACACCTGAGCGGGCAGCCGCCGGCATCGTCTACGGCGACACCACCGGGCATCGTCACATGGATCTGCTCGACGTGCAGCTGTTCGCCTTCAACCACCCCTTTCTCACCGACCTCGGTTACCCCCAGTCCTGGGCCAGCGTCACCCACTGGGAGGGAAACTGGGCTACCCACAACGCGGTCTGGGGCGTCGTCCCCCACCTCGAGCCCCTCCAGCTGCCATCCGACACGCCCTGGTTCTTCCTCAAGCAGATCGCCGGCCGTGGCCGGCTAGTCAGGACCCTCCTGCTCGACGGCATGCAGGTGATGGAGATCGAAGCCGAGCGCTGGTGCTGGGACATGGAGCGCCTGCGCTGGTACAGACCTGGCGTCTCCTTTCGTCGCCTGCTCGCCCTCGTCGAGACCGACGGCGACGGCGTCGCGCTGATCGACCTGGCCCGCGTGACCGGCGGCAACGAGCACTGGCGCGTCTGCCGCGGTCTCGAGGGGACGTTCGCGATGGACGGGGTCGACTGCCGTCCCCGTCCCGGAACGGCGGTGGATCCGACCGGCGAGCGCTGCCGACTCGACAACCTCACCCACCCCGACTACGTCGGCCTCGCCTGTATGGACCAGGTGGAAGAGGCTGCCCCCACGCCGAGCTGGACCGGCCGCTGGGAGTCATGTCACAACGACGACGTCCGGCTCGATCTCCACCAAGTGGGTTCCAGTCCATCGACCCGGGTTTCCACCGCTCGAGCCACGGCGGTGATGGGCACACCGGAGGAGTCGCGCTACGCGTACCGTACCGTCCTCTGGCGCCGGGCGCCGGATGGTCCCGATGACGTCACCCGTGTCGACCTGGTGTTCGAGCCCCGTCTCGGTCAGCCGACTGTTTCCAGCGCGACGGAGATCCCCATCGAGAAGGGAGGCCCATCTGCCGCTGGAGTCCACTTAACCACCCGCGGCGGCCGGCAGCTGGATCTCTACTGGGCCCCGGATGGCGACGGCGACGAGACAGCCCTATTCGCCGATGGTGTCGAGCTCGAAGGTAGGCTCGCCTTGCTCCGGGACGGCGAGCTCGCGGCCGTCGGCACCTCGGGAGTGCGGCTGCCCGACCGGCACCACCGCTTTCCCAACGCGCTTCAGACCGGTACGGTCATTGAGCTGGATCGGGGAGCGCGTACGCTGGTGGTGGAAGGGCTCGCGGAAGTGGGCGCCGGCGACCGGGTTCGCCTTAACCCGCTCGGGCGCGGTCACAACTACCAGGTGGTGCGGGCCGAGGAGCTGGCCCCCGGGCGCCATCGACTGCAGCTGGATGTGACTTCGCTATTGGGCAGGGCGCGCGTGGTGCACGTGGATGTACACCGCGTCGAACTCGAGTTCAACATCACAGCCCGCACGGGCAACCTGCACAACACCAGGTTAGAGCGGGAGGTGGACGGCGGCTGGGCGGTAATTGCCGAGGCGATGAATCCGGATGCGGATCGCACCGAAGTGAGGCTGCGCGAACCCCTGTCCCTCAAACCCGGGCAGTGGGTCGCGGTGGTGGACTACGTGGTCGGAGATGCGCTGGCGTTCGAGCCGGTCCGGCGGGAGCAAGCCGGCTAGGGCGCCGTTAAGTGGCCGCCTTCGTAGACCAGCTCGCCGTTGGCATCAACACCAGCGATGCCGCCCAGCCCTTTACCCATGAACCAGCAATCGGAAACGACGGCGCGCACCGCCATCTTCAACTCGTCGAAAGCCCGCTTCTTGAGCACGTACCCCGAGGCACCGGCGTCGATCATGCCTTTGACGAAACTTGGGTCGGCGTGCACAGAAAGGGCAATCACCTTGACCTCTGGGTGGCTGTAGCGGATCGCCGCCGTCGCCTCCACTCCATCCATTCCTGGCATGCGCACGTCCATCAGAACGACGTCGGGATTGAGCGCGACCACGCGGTCGAGTGCCTCGGACCCGTTCTCCGCCTCGGCCACCACCTCCATATCCGACTCCTGCCGCAGCAGGCTGCAGACACTCTGCCGCAACGACGCGTGATCGTCGACTATGACAATGCGGATGCTCAAGCCCTTGCCCTTACCAGATTCCAGTACACGCTCATACCTGTAAGGTACGAACGTACCGGCACAGGTCGAGGGCAATCGGATTATTTCCGATTTGACAGGAAAAAATCCCTGAATAGGACAGGCTCACAGCCGGCCTACCCTCGGCTGTGACGACTATTCGTCGAGGAAGGTCAACCCTTCCCGTAGGGCGTACTTGGTGAGATCGGGCAGGTTGTGGATATCCAGCTTATCCATGATGTGCTGACGGTGCGTGGCCACAGTCTTCGGGCTCACGTTGAGCTGGTGCGCGACCTGACCCGTGGCCTTACCCTCGACCAGCAACTGGAGGACTTCCCGTTCCCGCTCGGTCAGGGCGCCGGAATCGGGTGACTTTATGCCCGACAGGTGCTGCACGTAATCCTCGACCACGACTCCAGCCACCCGCGGGCTCAGGTAGATCTGGTCGGTCATGACTTCACTGATCGCGAGAACCAGCTCTTCGAACGCCGAGTTCTTGAGCAGGTAGGCCGAAGCGCCGGCGCTGAACATGCCGGAAACGAACTGGGTATCCGAATGGATTGACAGCGCAATCACCTTGATACCCGGCGCCACCCCGACGATCTGCCGCGTGGCGTCGATGCCGTTGAGCTCGGGCAGACCAACGTCCATGATCACGATGTCCGGCCGGCTCTGGCGGATCGTCTCCACCGCCTGCCTACCGTCTTCGGCCTCGGCGACGACCTCGATCTCTTCCTCGCTCTCCAGCAACGAGCGCAGACCGTCGCGCACGATCTTGTGGTCGTCGACTAGTACGATCCTCACGCTCACGACGATTCTCCTTTCTGCAGCGGGGCCATCAAGGTACACCTGGTTCCTTTGCCCGGAACGGAGATCAGCTGGAAGGTCCCGCCCAGTAACCCCAGACGTTCGCGGATCGTGAAAAGGCCGAAGGCGTCGCCGAACAAATCCTGTTCCAGCGCCAAAGAGCTATCGAACCCGACGCCCTCGTCGACGATCTCGATCTGCAGGTAATCCGCGTCGCGCAGCAGCCGCACTGTCGCCTTCTCCACCTGCGCGTGCTTGATCACGTTGACCAGCAATTCCCGCAGGGCGCGGAACAGCAGAACGCTGACCTCTTCGTCCAGCGGCTTCGGCTCACCGTCGTTGTCGACCGTTATCTCAAGACCGTGGTGTTTGCCGAGGTGCTGTGCAAGCCAGTGAACGGCCGCCTCCAACCCCAACTCGTAGAGCACCGGAGGGCTCAGCTCAAAGGTCAGTGAGCTGGAATCCTGCACCGTCTGATCGACGAGATCGCAGATCTCGCTTACCACCTTACGCTGCTCTGGCTTCTCGAGCGTACCCCGCAGCGCACCGAGCCTGATCTGGGCGATGGCGAGCGCCTGGCCAATGCGATCGTGCAGGTCCACGGCGATCCGCCGGCGCTCCTTCTCTTCGGTAAGCACCAGCTCAATCGCGAGCCGTCGCAGTTGCTGCCGGTGCGCCATCAGCTGTCTGTGGGTCTGCTTGTGCTCGGAGATATCCCTGATGATACCCTGGTAGCCGACGATCGCCCCTTCGCCATCGCGTCGCAGCGTGGCCGTCAGCAGGCAGTCGATGAGGGTGCCGTCCTTGCGGCGGAACTCCACTTCGTATTCGCGCACGGACCCATAGGTCTCGATCTCCTGCTGGAAGCGAGCGCGGTCTGCCGAAATATTGTAGAGATCCTGGACGTTGAGGCCGACGATCTCCTCCAGCGTGTAGCCTAGCAAGTCGACCGTCGAGCGATTGACGTCGATGAAAAACCCGTCACGAGACGTGGTATAGATCGCGTCCTTCGATTCCTCGAACAGGGTCCGGTAGCGCTCTTCACTCTCCTGCAGCTCCCGCTGCATCCCGGTAGTCTCGGTCACGTCACCGATCATCCCGATGCCACGCCGGACTGGCGATCGTCGTCAAACCGCGAGTTGGCGGTAATGTGGGCCCACACCATTCTACCATCCTTGCAGATGTAGCACTTGACCAGGTCTACCCCGCCCACGGGGGTGAAACGACCCTGCACAGTGACCACAGTCAACCCCGGCGGGTGGTCTCGAAGATCGACCTAAAGCCGCGCGGCTCGACATTCGACGGCGAGGCTCCAGAAGCCAAGGACAGGAACAATGCCGCCGGGGTGTCACGCGTCGCGTTTCCATGTGGAAAAACCCCAGCGCCCGATGGCACCGCAGGCCTGAGGAAAATGCGCTTCTGGCAAGAATATACTCAAATCCCCGCGGAAATCGCTAGTCTCGCGGGTAGCTTGAAAAAGCTGGCGACGAGACGACTCGCCGAGAACCATCCGCGCCCGCCGGCGCGTTGACGAATCGAACCAGTTCGACTATCACTTCTGGTCTGCGGCGCAGCACATCGACCAACTTTGGAGACACTCTTGGACCTGAGACCGGTCATGGACCTGGCCGGGCAGAACCTGCTCCACTGCCTCTGCCCGACCAGGAATTTCCAGCCCTACTGGTCGATGCGAGTTGACGAGGAGTACCGGGCCGGGATGTACTGGGCCGGGAACATCCACAACATCGGCCGCTGGTGGGATGCGATGCTGCGGCTCGAGGCGGTCACCGGCTTCGTCATCCCGGCGCATCTCGAAGCAGCCATGCTCGAAAACCTGCGCGAGTCCTTCGCCAACCCGGACCAGCTCTGCCTGCCGGCACCCGAGGTCGGGTATATGAAGCCCGGCCTAGACCTCCACTCGTTGCGGGAAAGCCTGCTCGCCCTCACTGCCTTGGTGCGCCACCGCAACAGCGCGTGGGCGGCGGCCCAGGCCCACCGCATGCTACAGACGCTGCAGCGCATCGGCCGACCCGAGGGTGGGTGGGACCTGGACCAGCTCGAGTATTACGACCGCAACCGGGACGAGTCCGCCATCCCGGAACCCAATGTCCGTACCGACGGCCGGCTGATCGAGGCACTGGTCTGGCACTACGAGGAGACCGGAGACACCCTCGCTCTCGAGCTCGCCTCCCGCTACGCCCGGTATCACCTGGAGCACACCGTCAGCGCCGACGGCACCTACAACGACGCTTCCCGCTCGACCCACACCCACTCCTACCTCGGCACCCTGCGCGGACTACTGCTCTTCGGCCTGTCAACCCGGCAGCGCGACTACGTGGACCGCGTGCGGCGGACTTGCCATGTGACCGTTCCCAAGCTGGTCCTCGAGTCGGGCTTCGCCTGCCACGACCTCTGGCAGGACCGCCCCCACCGGGGCGAGACCGGTTCCACCGGCGACGCCATGCAGTTGGCGCTCTGGCTCGCGCTGCACGCCGGCTGCTCCGAGGGTTTCGACAACGCTGAGCGCCTCCTGCGAGCGCGGATGGTGCCGGCGCAGATCACGGAGAGCCCCGGATTGGCGCCCGCTGCCGACGACGGTTGCGACGAGCATGCGAACTTGGAAGAGCGTCTGGTCGGCGCCATCGGCGGCATGCACGCTGAGCCGCACGGCGGCAAGCGCCACACTACCGACGTGACCGCCGCCGGTCTGCACGGGCTGGTCGACATCTACAACCACATCGTCGAGGCAACCGCCCGCCTGGTCAGGGTCAATTTCCATCTCGACTTCCAGGATGACACCGTCACCATCGTTTCGCGTCGCCGCGCCGCCGGCGCCCGGGTGTCGGTCCACGTCCGGCAGCGCCGGACTGTCCTGGTGCGCATGCCCGGCTGGACGCCGGGTGCTGCCGTCCGCCTGGCCATTGACGGACAGTCCCTGGCGCCCGAATGGATCGGCAGCTCTCTCTGTATACCGGAGACGCTGATGCCGGGCGCTATCCAGCTCGAGTACGACCTGCCCACGCGCCGCACCATGGAGCGCGTCGGCGACGTCGAGCTCGAGTACAGCTGGCGCGGCGACGATCTCGTCGGCGTGCATCCGAACACCACCTTCTTTCCGATGTATCCATCGACGGAGTAGGCCGCGACCGCCATGCGCCGCGGCTGCTGAGCTACCGGGAGACCCACCCCATGAAGATTACCCAGGTCGACGTCATCCCCATTCTTCCCCGGCTCAACACCGCCGCCGGCAGGAAGCCCTGGTTCAGCCAGATCGACAGGCGCACCATCTTCCGGGTCCAAGCAGACAACGGCCTGGTCGGCTACGGCGACCGGCGCGACGTCGCCCAGTCTCGATCAGAGGTGGAGCACCTGATCGGGCGCGATCCGTTCGACTTCGTGGGCAATACCTTCGACCCAGGCTTGGGGGCAGCGCTCTACGACCTGATGGGCAAGTTTCTGGAAGTCCCCGCCTACAAGCTCATGGGACCAAAGGTGCGCGACACCGTCTCGGTGGCGGCGTGGACGGCGCTCGCCACGCCCGCGCAGTTCGCCGCGGAGATCAGCCGGGCCGCCAGCCAGGGATACCGGACCTTCAAAATGCACACGGCGCCGTTCCAGGACGTCCTCGAGCAGACCCGGGCTGCCGCGCAGGTAGCGCCCGAGCACTTCCGGATCCACTACGACTTCAACGGCAGCCGCACGCTGGGAGCCGTGCTGCCGCTGCTTCGGGAGCTCGAGCAGCACCCCGTGGTCGGCTACATCGAGGATCCCCTGCCCAAGAACGACCCGGACGGCTGGTGCCGCCTGCGCGACAAGAGCCGGCTCCCCCTGATTTTCCACATCACCGCAACTCACGGCAGCCTGCCGCAGCTGACAGCGGGATGTGCCGACATCTACCTTCTGAGCGCGTTGTCTGTAGGGGACGCCCTCATGACCGGAGCCGCCTGCGCCCGTGCCAACGCGCAGCTGCTGCTCCAGCTCACCGGCGGCACCCTGACGAAGGCCTGCGCCCTTCACCTCGCTGCGGTTCTACCCACCGCCACCGCCCATTCCATCCATCTGGACGACCAGTACGAGGAGGATGTCACCGTCGCGCGGATTCCGGTGGAGGACGGAGCATCGCCGGTGCCGGAGGAACCAGGACTCGGCGTCGAGGTCGACGAAGAGAGGCTGGAGGACCTGGCCTCCCGGGCCGCGGCCGCGGCGGAGCCGCGGCGGTGCGTGGGGGTATTCACCATGCCCGGCGGACGCCGGTATTACACGCCGGCCGTGCCGCCGGTCGCGCGCCTGACCGGGCGCGAGGAGGGCACCATCCGTGGCATCAGTACCGAACTGTGGGAAGACGACGGATCCGAGGCGTTTGCGGAGGTCTACGAGCGCGTTGCCAAAGATGGTTCGTTCGAGGCAGAAGACTGATTCCGCCACCGGCGCGCTAACGGCCGGCGCGCAGCGAGCGGTAATATTCTGGCGAGGACCAGATGGGATCCTCAGGGTCGGGCAGCACCTCCACCTCGGTCTCCTCCCGTTCCACCTGGAACCCTCGGGCCAGATAGTTGGCCAGCGCTGCCGGATGATCCAGCGTACAGGTGTGTACGTAGACCGATGAGGTTCCCGGGAGCGCCCAGGCCTGCTCGACCGCGCAGGACAGCAGATGGCCGCCTAGGCCGCAGCCGCGGAACGCCCGCAGCAGCCCGAAGAACATGATCTCGGTCGTCTCCGGCCGGCTCTGCAGTTCGAAGTAACCGAACGGCGACCCGGAAACGGAGCCGACCCATGTTCGCGTCTCCGGCGGCGCCAGGTAGCGCTCCCAGTCCTGGTAGGTCCAGCCCAGGCGACTGGTCCAATTGAAGCTGGCTCCCACCTCCACGAAGAAGAAGTGGTTGAGGCTCGGATTGGCGATCCCCACCTCCCGCGCCTCGACCGCCGGATTGTCCAGGTACTTCGGCCGGACCTGGTCCCGCGACACCATCCGCAGGTGGGTGGTCGTCACCGACTCTTCAGGCACAGTTGCCCGCCAGCAACTCGTTCATCGTCCGCATAACCAGTTCCATGTCGACCGACTTCTCGAGCACCCCCCGTCTCTCGACCCGTCGCATTCGTCTCATTCCACCTCCTTCCGCAACCGCCGAGGTCAGTTGACCTCTACCAGCCGGCATCGGTTACCCGTTGAACTTGAAAGCGAAGAGGTCGGCATCCATGAGCTGGAACCGCAGCCTTACCGGCGTCCCGGACAATGCGCCCGGGCTGCAATTGGTCCAGGCGACCTTGCCGTCGACGGCGTCGCCGTAGATCTCCGGGCAGTCGTCAAGGCCCAGGCCCGGGCAGGGCACGCCGGCGGCAGTCTGCACCTCGACTCGCACCGAGCCCACCGCCGACGTCGAGTAATTGAGCTCGAGCTCCGAACCGGTGAATACGAGTGGCTGTGTGACAAACTCGCCGCCGCCGTAGCCGGCGTTGACGGAGACGAAACCATCGACCCGGAAGGCGTAGCGCACGATCCTTATGGTCGGCAGCCGCCAGTGCACGCTGCCGTACATCGACAGCTCGGTGGGCGAGGTCTGCACCATCCCGGGATCGAGGTACAGCCCCCGCTCGTGCCAGTTGTCCTGGTCCAGTCCCGGCCGGATCAGCGCCTCCATGAAGCTGCGGTCGAAGCGCAGCCCGTCACGGCTCGACATGAAGACAATGTCGTTGACCCCAGACCCCGCCGGCCAGTCAGGCGTGGGCTCGCGCTCGGGCACGAAGCGGGAGGGGAACATCAGGTAGGTGCCCGGGGCCCGCTCGTAGGCGACACAGGAGTTAGTGTAGAGATGCTCGAACGGGGTATCGCCGGCGTCGATGCTCTCGAACGGCGTCCAGCTCCTGAAGTCCTTCGACGTCGACCGCCGGATCCAGCGCACCCCGCCGTGGAAGCTACCTCCCGCGCCGGCGACCCCGCGGGTGTAGGCGACGTACTCCTCCCGCCACGGGTCCCAGAAAGAGACGTTGAAGGAGTCGAACGGACGGTCGGTGGCGATCGGCTCCTCCTGCATCCGGCGCCAGCGGATCCCGTCCTGCGAAACCAGCGCCCACAGGTCGCGCTTGCGCACGACCGCCTTGTAGCGCTCCTCCTCGCTGGCCGGGTGCGGATCCCTGAACGGCGCCATGTTCGCGCCCGGCCCCATCCAGACGATGTTGTTTTCTACAGAGCCCTCGAACTGATGGATGCCGAGGCTGGGCTTGGTCCAGTGGATGCCGTCGGTGCTCTCCTGGTAGGCGGTCATCTCGACGCCGCCGGCCTCCAGGTCGCGGCAGCGGTAGTAGGCGCGGAAGCGGTCGCCGTCGGTCATAGTCCCCATGTAGGAGACCGAATCCTGCTCCCACGGCTTCTCGCGCTCCAGCACGGTCTCGCGCTGCTGTGGCGGATGCAGGCGGCGGATCACCCCGCTTCTCGATGCAATCCAGAAATCGTCGACGAAAAGCTGCCGATCGGTGCCTATGTCAATGGGTGTCTGACTTGGCAATTTGTCTCCAGTGAGGGACTGCTCAGGCCGGGCGCCCGCTGCTAGCCCGGCGCACCCTCATGGGCGGCTCGATGATGGCGGCGGCAGGAACCTGCAAACGAGCACGAAATTGACTATCGTCAGATTGAAGATCAAGGTTGCCCCAGCCAGCCAGCTCTTCTCCGCGATCTGGATGCTAGCGAGTGGAGGAATGCTAGTGCGGCCTTTAGGATGCAGCGGCGACTAAATACAAGGTTAAGGTTGGTTTCTTTCCGGCGCACTAGTGCCGCTGACCGATCGTCGAGGTGACCGGTGCCGAATACTCTTATTGAGCGTATCCTGCGAACGGCCACCGTTGCAGCCGTCTGTTTCCCGACCACGGTGACTGCCCAGCACTCGGTTGCCCGGGAGTGGAACGAGGCCCTGCTGCAGGCGATCCGCACCGACTTCGCCCGACCGACCGTACACGCGCGCAATCTCTTCCACAGCTCCATCGCCATGTACGATGCGTGGGCGGCCTACGACGCCGTAGCATCGACTTTCATACTAGGGCAAGAGGTCGGTGGATTTCATTGTGCTTTCGACGGTGTGGATCCTCCGGCCGATCCGCGCGTGGCACGGGAAGAGGCTCTGAGCTACGCAGTCTACCGGCTGCTCAGTCACCGTTTCGCTAATTCCCCCGGCGCGGACGAGGCTTTGCCCAGGTTTGAGGACCTCTTCGACAGCTTCGGCTACGATGCGGCAGACACGTCTACGGACTACGCCTCTGGATCACCGCCCGCCCTTGGCAACTACATTGCCCAGTGCGTGATCGAGTTCGGTTTTCAGGATGGTGCGAACGAGCAGAACGCGTATGCCAACAGGCATTACCAGCCCACGAACCCGCCGCTGGCCCCACCGCTGCCGGGGAACGCGAAAGTAGTCGACCCTAACCGCTGGCAACCGCTCATCCTCGAGGCGTTCGTCGGTCAGTCCGGTGTCCCGTCGGGCAGGCAGCCCGAATTCCTCAGCCCGGAGTGGGGACAGGTCATCCCTTTTGCGCTCAGCCCCGAGGATTTGACCATCCACAAACGCAACACCCAGGACTACTGGGTCTACCACGACCCCGGGCCGCCTCCGTACATCGATATCCGAGGAGATGGAGTCCATGAAGAGGATTACAGGTGGGGACACACACTCGTGGCCATCTGGTCCTCCCACCTCGACCCGGCCGACGGCGTCATGATCGATATCTCACCCGCTTCGTTGGGCAACATCGATAGCGCCGATTTTCCCCGCACCTTAGAGGGTCTGCGCGAGTTCTATGACACCTTCGAAGGGGGGAATCCCGGCACGGGACGGAATCTCAACCCGCACACCGGGTTGCCGTATGAGCCGAACATCGTCCCACGCGGCGACTACACCCGCGTGATCGCCGAGTTCTGGGCGGATGGGCCTGAATCGGAAACCCCTCCCGGTCACTGGTTTACCATCCTCAACTACGTCAGCGACCATCCCGACTTCGAAAAGAGATTCCGCGGACAGGGACCGCTCAGGGACGATCTCGAGTGGGATGTAAAGGCCTACTTCGCTCTTGGAGGTGCCATGCACGATGCCGCCGTCAGCGCCTGGAGCATCAAGGGGTGGTATGACTACGTCCGGCCCATGTCCGCCGTCCGCTGGATGGCCGACCAGGGCCAGAGCTCAGACCCAGACCTGCCGAGCTACTCTCCCAATGGTCTGCCGCTCATCCCCGGTCTGATCGAGGTGATTGAGCGCGGGGATCCGCTGGCCGAGGACGACCCGCTCTTCTTTCTGGGAAAGATCAAACTGTACGGCTGGCTCGGCCCGTTCTTCATCGCCGACCCCGACACCGATGCAGCCGGCGTCGGCTGGATGCTCGCCGGCGACTGGTGGCCCTATCAGAGGCCGACCTTCGTGACTCCGCCCTTTGCCGGCTACGTCTCCGGACACTCGACATTCTCCCGCGCCGCGGCCGAGCTCATGACTCTACTCACCGGCAACGAGTTCTTTCCCGGTGGGGTAGGGGAATTCATCGCCCCCAGAAACGAGTATCTGGCTTTCGAGAAAGGACCCAGCGTCGATGTGACGCTGCAATGGGCTACCTACCGCGATGCTTCCGATCAGACGAGTCTGTCGAGGATCTGGGGCGGCATCCATCCGCCCATTGACGATATCCCCGCTCGCCTTATCGGCGAGCGTGTCGGCATCGATGCCTTCCTGCACGCCGAGCGCTACTTCAAGGGGACGCAGCCCCGGGTACCCGACGCCTTCGCGCTATTCCAGAACTTCCCGAATCCCTTCAACACTGAGACGGTCATCCGCTTCGATCTCGAGAGATCCGGGGAAGTTGAGTTGTCGGTGTACAACCTGACCGGCCAGCGGGCGTTGACGCTGACCTCCGGCTCACGCGCGGCCGGGACCTACACGCTGCGGTGGGATGGGCGCGATCGCGACGGCCGCACCCTGGCAAGTGGCATCTACCTCTACCGCCTACGCGCGGGGGAGCAGGTGCAGACTCGCAAACTACTCCTGCTGCGGTAGCGCGGGCGCCTTTCAGGCGGGCACCGGCGCCCCCACAGCCTCGAGATTGGCAAGGATCTCGCCTTCGTCCATCATGCCGATGGTGAAGGCATGGACCGCGGGCAGTCCCATCACGAACTCGATGGCGGCGGCCGGCCGCGCCGTCAGATCGCTGCCGCCGCCCATAACTTTCATTCCGTAGACCCCCTGTCCCTTAGCGTCCATCGACTCGATCACCGGGATCACCTGCTCCGGGCCGGCGCACATGGCGTGCCCCTCCGGGTTGATCCGCACCAGATTGACCTCCACCCAGTCGCTCGCGGCGGCCGCCTGCAGCGCCTCGAAGTCGTGGCAGGAACAGCCGACGGCCCGGATGAGGCCCTGCGACTGGAAATCGCTAAGCACGTCCATGGGACCCTGCATGGTCTCGGGCCACTCAGGATCAGTGATGCAGTGCAGGAGGACGATGTCGAGGTAGTCCGTGCCGAGCTCGCCCAGGAAGCGCTCGACGTCGGCGCGAACCTCGTCGGCCGTGCGACTCACCGTCTTGGTGGTTACGGTCACCGTCTCGCGTCCGACCTCCCTCAACGCCGCAGCCACGTGCGGATGGGTGCCGTACATGTCGGCCGTGTCCCAGAAGCTGACGCCGTGCTCGTGGGCGAAGCGCAGCAGGTAGGCAAGGCGCTCGATGCCGAGGTCGCCCTGGTTGGAGCGATGCTTCCAGCCCGTAGTGCCCGTTCCGAAGCAGAGGCGCGAGGTCGATATACCGGTCAGACCCAGGTCGACGATGTCCATGCTTTCAGCTCTCAATCGTTTTGGTTTGTTGCCCTGGCGGTAAGCTGGTGACTGAGCAGTGCCCGCTAGGAGCTCTCGCCGCCCCAGCGCCCCGGGCTGATACCCGCAGCTTGCCGCGCCATGTTGTCGGGCCGATTGGGCAGATCCAACTCGATCTCCCGGGTGTTCAGGCTGCGGAAGAAGGGTCTGACTTCGGCCGGCAGAGCGGCCACCTGCTCCAGATCGCGATCCTCCACGTGGTCTATCGGTCCCGCCCAGGCCGGCCGGTAGGCAATCGCCAGCATCCGCCGGTCGCGATCGTCGTGGTTGGGATAGTTGCCGTGGAAAACCTTCTGGTTGATGATCGCGGCGGCGCCGGCGCCGCAGGTGACCATCACCTCGTCCGGATGGCTGAGGAAGCGACCGTAGGGATTGCCGTCGCGGTGCATCGACAGGTGCGACCGCGGCATAACCTTGAATGGGGCACGCTCGGGGGTCAGGTCGTCCAGGTAGTAGAGCACACGTGCCAGCACCGGTGAGCTCGACTGCAGCCCGAAGATCTTGGAGCCGTACGGCTGCGAGTCGGTGTGCAGGGCAATGCCGGGATGGCCGGGCTCGCAGACCTGGACCATGCAGGAAGTGCAGATCAGGTCGTCGCCGAACAGCTCCGTCAGGAAGCCGACGACGGAGGGATGCGCAATCAGGCGGGTGATCGCCGGACAGCCGCTGTCCCACAGCTCGCCCGAGCCCCTCTTGTGCTGCGAGTAATCGGCCGAGTGCATCGACAGCGCGTCGATCTCGGTCCGCAATGCCTCGAGCTGGTCGGGCGACAGCAGATCGGGGATGACGACGTAGCCATCGAGCTCGATCGCACGAATCCGTTCCTCCCGCGACAGGCGCGCCCAGTCGGTCTGGTCCTGCCTGGCCGTGGCGATCTCCTCGAGCGAGTTAGTGAAGGACCTGTCCATCGATGCCCCCATGCCGTCGAGATTCCGCAGGGAGGTTAGCCAACCGGGAGGGCGGCAACAAGAGGTCTGATACCCGCCCCGCGAGCCTGCCGCCCCCGCACGAGCCCCAATGCCCTGGAGCGCTCGGCCGATCCGCGCCGCAGGGCGTCGTACCCAAAGCGCTCGCGCCCAGCCTGCAGGTCGCCGACATCGTGGCCGCAAGTGCTCTCGTTGGAGATGCTGCCGACGGTCAGGCCGAACCCAGGGCACGATAGCGTTCCGCCGCCCGTCCGATCGCATCCTCGTCGAGCTCGAACCCCAATCCCGGCAGTTCCGAGACCGGCAGCTGGCCGGCATCCAGCCGCAGATCGGGAGCGCTGATGATGTCCTCGGCGATTAGGTGGTTCATGTACTGGTTGCCGTCGTCGAGGTTCGGGACCGTCGCCGCCACCTGGTTGCTGGCGCACGTGGTGATGCCAGTCTCCCACACCCCGTGCAAGCAGACGTTGACGCCGGCCGCGGCGGCGATGGCCGCGGCGGCGCGGAACCGCACCAGCCCCCCGGTCTCGTGGAGGCCCAGCACGATCAGGTCGGCTGCCTGGTGGCGACAGACGTCGTAGACATCCTCCGGCGTGAACACCAGCTGATCGGCCGCGATGCCGATGCCGGCCGATCGCTTCACCTGCTCGAGCGCGGCCAGGCTCTCCGATCGCGTCGGCTGCTCGATGAACTCGGGGTGGTACGGTGCCAGGGCGGCGATCATCCGGGTTGCCGTGAGCAGGTCCCAGGATTCGTTGGCGTCGAACCGCAGCCGCAGCTTGTCCCCGATCGCTTCGCGCACCGCCCTGGCAATGGCCAAGTCGATGTCGGCGCCGCGGCCGATCTTGACGTAGATGACCCGGTGTCCGTCCGCCGCCATCGCCCTGGCGTCGGCCGCCAGCTCCTCCGGGGTCTCTCCCTGCAGGAAGCCGAAGTAGCCGATCCGGTCGTGCACTGCGCCACCCAGGAGCTGGTGGACCGGTCGTCCCACCGCCTTGCCGACCGCATCCCACAATGCCATCTCCAGTCCGGCAAAAACCAGGGCAGCGAAGCGCCGGGCACTGCAGTTGCCGGTCCGGGCGAAGTTCAGCGTGTAGAGCGTCTCCAGCAGGCGGGCAATGTCGAAAGCGGACTGCCCCACGCATTCCGGCCTGGCCGCCTCGAGCGTCGCGATAACCGATTCGACTGCATGCGGCGCCATGCTCTCGCCGACGCCGGTGATGCCCTCGTCCGTCTGCACACGCACCAGAACTATGTTCGTACCCTGCTTTACCCCCCGGGCCCAGAAGTAGGGTTGCTTGAACGGTATATTGAGCGGCGTGATCTCAATGTCGGTAATCTTCATTCTGTCGTCTCTCCCTCTGTGAAAACCTCGTCGCGGCGCCACGAAAAAAGGACAACCGGCGCCGGCGCGCTATCGCGCCTTCGGCTTTCACGCGGCCTCGACTGCCCCTAACTTGGAGACAGCCCCGACCGGGGCATACCCGCGAGCTTCCCCCGCGGAAGCAACGCCCAGAGGAGCAGACTAGGATGGAAACCAGGAGCGTCGTTCGCCAAGCCGCAGATCGGGTAGTAGCCTGGCTGGACGACCACTTCGCCGCCGATGGCCGCTGCCGCATCGACCCGGACGATCCCCGGTACTACATCAAAACGCCGTACCTGCTGCACGCCGCCGGGCGGCATGCTCCTGCCCGATACTCAGGCCGGCGAGGCAGTCGCCGAGGTCTGCTTCTCGGGCGGCGCCGGTATGGCTCTGGCAGGCGACGAAGTTCGGCTGGGCCATGCTCAACCTCTACGACGACGCCGGCGACGAGGACCTGCTGGCGAAAGCCCGGCGTCTTGGGGATGTTCTGGTCGCGCAACAGTCAGATGACGGCCTGTGGCATCCGCGTCCCGAACCCGAGGTGGACGCCCCGGCACACGCCCGCCTCTCCTATTCCTCCGACTGCGCCATGACCGTTCTCGCGCTGGCGCGGATTACATAAACGGACCCGACAGATGAACGACGAGCAAAAGTACTTATTCGACCTGCAAGGTTACATCCTGCTCAAGGGAGTCGTGCCGGACGCGGTGGTCAACAGCTGCAACGCCGCCCTCGACCGCTTCGAGTCCATGGATCCCGCCGACTACCCCACACCGCTCTGTCTCGGCGCCGAGCGCACCGACGGCAACCTGTACATCTCGAACATCCTCGAAGGGGACGAGGTGTTCAGGTCCCTGATCGACCTGCCGGAGGTGATCGACGTGGTCGCTGAGGTCACCGGCGCCCCCTATCGCCTCAACCACACCTACACCATATACCGCTGGGACGGCGGCTATACCGGCATGCACATGTCCGGCACACCGGTCATCCCCAAGTGCCAGTACCGCTGTCACGACGGGCAGATGATGTCGACCCTGACCAAGGCGGTCTTTCCACTGCTCGACTGCGCGGAGAAGGATGGCTGTTTCGCGGTGATTCCCGGCGCCCACAAGAGCAACTTCGCGCGTCCGTGGGGCCGCCACCCGGAGGAAAACCCGCCGCTGGTGGGCCTTCCCGTTGAGGCTGGCGACGCCATCATCTTCACCGAGGCGCTGACCCATGGCTCCCTCGTCAACACCTCCGGCCGGCCGCGGCGGACGCTGTACTACTGTTACAGCATCGGCTACATGCCGGATTGGGGAGTCCAGAGCCTGCGGTTCAGCGACGCGCTCTGCCCATCGCTGCCCGAGTCGCAACGCGAAATTCTCGAGCTGAAGTGACCCGTTCAGAGGATCCGACTCAGCTGCTTCCCCGCTCGACCCGCTTCAACAGCACGTCCCGCTCGCGCTCCAACTTCTCGCGCAGCGGCTCGCTCTCGACCGCCTTCGCCGTCTTGTAGTCGGCCACCAGCGCCCGGCGGCGACGATCCGTAGGGTTGGGCCCGCTCCGATGGGCGGTCAGGCAGTGGTGGATGGCACAGCCCCCGCGCGGCAGCACCCCGACCACTTCGGGGTATTCCCGCAGCTGACGGTCGGCGTCCGCCAGCCGTTGCGAGAAACCGTGGATGCCCGAGGCCTCGTGCGGCAGCAGGCCAGCCTCGTGCGAGCCGCGGGCATAGACCACCCCCCCGTTCCGCTCGTCGACGTCGTCCAGGGCGATCCAGAAAGCCAGCGCCTCGGCCGGGTCGTAACACATGTAGCCGTTGTCCTGGTGCCACGGACCGACCGCGTCGCTGCCGGCCGGCCGGTTGAAGAACTCGTAGGCCGTGCATACCACCTCGCCGCCCAGGAGGGTGGTGGCAATCTCCCGCATCGCGGCGTGGTCCAGCAGGTCCCGGAAGAAGCCGTCGTAGCGGTCGAGGGCCCCGAGGCTCTTCAGCTCCCCCTCCCAGCCGTCGGTGAAGGTCCGGTGCACCTTGTCCATCCGGGGCACGCATTCGACGAGGAAGCGGTCCAGTTCCCGTTCGATCTCGGCCGTCTCTTCCGGTGACCAGAGCTGATCGAGGGTGACGAAGCCGTCTCGGGCAAAGTGATTGGCGAGATCCTGCAGATCAGCCATCATGCGCTCCTCACCGCCTTCACTCGAAGCGCATCGAGTAAAGGTCGGCGTCTTTCCAGCGCGAAGCCGCGGGCCACCAGCGCGTCCACCACCTGCCGCTGGATTTCGGCAATCGACGTGCGATCGGGCAACCCACGCACGAAGAGGCAACCCGCTTCGGTGAGCCGGGCGGCGAGCATTGCCGGGGGGAATCGGGCCGGGTGTCGGTGAAGGGGTGGAATAGACACATGACCATTCCGGGGCTGCGGGGTTCGGCTCACCGGTGAATTACGGTTGCCGGAACGATGGCGCCAACGTTTCCTTCTATTTATACCCGTCTATACCCATCGCAGCATCCATCTCACCGGCAGGAGCCATGGCCGATCCAATCGCAGTGGGTTCCGACAAGCAGCTCTTCCTCGACGAGAGCTTCCTCGCCCAGCGTCGCAACATCACCCTCGCCGTCGACCGGCCTTATCAGGATCCGGAGCCGGTACTGGTGTCCGATCGCCCCTGGGAGTCCGGCGGCATTGGCGCCTACAACACGGTGATGTTCGAGGACGGCCGCTTCCGGCTCTGGTACGATGCCTGCCTGCTGGCGGACGAGCCCGGCCGCTTCAACCGGCAGCTCTGTTACGCCGAGTCGGGCGACGGCGTGCACTGGGAGAAGCCGGATCTCGGCATCATCCGCTTCGGCGACTCGAAAAAAAACAACATCGTCAGCCCGCCCAGCGGCACCCAGAGTCAGCAGGGCGCCACGGTGTTCCGCGACGACGGCGCGCCACCCTCCGAACGTTACAAGGCCTGGACCAAGCTCAATCCGGCCCCCCGCAAGACCAGTCGCTCGCGTCCGAGCGGCCTCTGGGCCTTGACTTCTCCGGACGGACTGCGCTGGAAGTTTCTGGCCGAGGGGTATCCCCTCGGCCAGGGGGCAGCTGCCGACAGCCAGAACATCGTCTACTGGGACGACGAGACCGGGTGTTACGTCGGCTTCGTCCGGATGAAGGGTTTTCCCCGCGGTCGCGACCGCACCTGCTGGGTCGGCCGCATGACCTCGCGCGACTTTCGCACCTGGACCAGAGCGAAGACGGTGTTCCGCGCCGACGCCGAGGACGAATCGATGCCACTGCCCTCCGGGATGGAAGTCCTCCAGCCGGTGATCGATTTCTACACGCCGGGCGGCATGAAGTACCCGGGCGCGCCCGGGAGCTACATCATGCTACCAACGCCGTACCACCACTGGGACCGCGATCGTTGGCCCAGCACTATCGACGTCACCCTGCTCACCAGCCGCGACGGACACTCCTGGTATCGGCCGTCACCCCGCGAGCCCTGGCTCCGCCACGGCCTCGACGGCGCGGCCACGAGTGGCATGCTCTTCGCGAATCCCTGGCCCATTGTGATCGGTGACGAGGTCTGGATCTATTACAACGGTACCAACCGCCGCCACGATCAGTCGGGCGCCAGCGCCCAACGCACCGGGCTCTTCCGCGCCCGCCTGCGGCGCGATGGTTTCCTCGCAGCCGTGTCACCACCGGAGGGCGGCTCGTTCACGACGCCCCCGCTGACCTTCTCCGGCAGGCGCCTGAGCCTCAACGTCGACACCGGCGCCGGCGGCTGGCTCGAGGTGGAGATGCTGGGCGGCGGCCGCCGCCCCCTGTCGGGCCTGTCCCGCCGCGACTGCGACGCCGTTCGCGGCAACACCACGGCCCGCACGGTCACCTGGAACGGCGACGAGGACTGCGGCAGGGCGGCCGGACATGACGTCCGACTGCGCTTTCACATGCGCTCAACCCGGCTGTACGCCTTCCAGTTCACTCCCTGAGCAAGCGGTGATGGCCAATCTCTGCTCCCCTGGCGACCTCGACCGCCTCCGGGCTCGTGCTGAACAGCCGGCCTTTGCGGCGGCGGCACAGCGCCTGCGGCGCGACTGCAACCGCTTCCTCGCCGCCGACTTCGCGGTCCCGGAGCGACCGGCCGGCTTCTACCACAACTACTTCTGTCCCACCCACGCGGTGCAGCTGGAGTTCGATCCGGCCCGGCCCGACCGTCATCGCTGCTCCGGCGGCGGCGAAATCCTGTCCGGAGACCCCTTCGACGCGGCGTGGGTCTGGTTCGTCAACAACGAGTTGTCGACGATGGCTTTCAGCCTCGCTGTTCTAGGGCAAATGGACGAAGAGCGGAGCTTTCTGGAACGCGTGGGCGAAATCCTGCTGGGGTACGCAGAAGTTTACCGAAGCTACGAGACCACCGCGCCGCGTTCCCGGGGGCGCGCCGCGGCGCTAGCCACCAGCCGGCGCGAGGGTGAGCCGCCGCCGCCGCAGTCGGACGGCCTGGGCAAGGCGACCTACCAGTCCCTCGACGAAGCGGTCTGGCTGATTCCGCTGGTGCGGGCTTACGACTTGGTCCGCGGCGACCTCCCGGCATCCGACCGGGAGCGTATCGAATCCGGCCTGCTGCGACCTGCCGCCGAGCACATCCAGTCGCAGAGGTACCGGACGATCCACAACATCGAGAACTGGCACAACGCGGCGCTGGCCGCGGTCGGATTCTGTCTCGACGACGCGGAACTGGCAAACCTGGCCATCGATGCCGAGTTCGGTTTCCACCGCCAGCTGGCCGCCGGCGTGCGGAACGACGGCCTCTGGTGGGAAGGATCCTCCAGCTACCACTTCTACGCGCTCTGGCCCCTGGTTCTGCTCGCCCAGATCTGCGCCCCGGTCGGCCGCGATCTGTGGCGGCATCCCCGCCTCGAGCAGATGTTCCGCGCGCCGCTCGCTCTCGTCCTGCCCGACCTGAGGCTGCCGGCGACCAACGACTGCTGGCTGTTCTCCTCGCTGCTCGCAGACCTCTGCCACGGCGTGCCACCGGCCGCCAGCTTCTACGAGATCGCCCACGCCTGGTACGATGATCCGGCCTTCGCCTGGCCACTTGGCCGCAACTACCGGCAGCGCGAGCGCGACTCCCTCGAGGCGCTGCTGTGGGGGCGCAGCGAGATAGGCGAAGAGGACGAGAGCTTCTCATCCGCCGGGGTCGACTGCACCCCGTCCGGCCTGGCCATGCTGCGCTCTTTCGACCCGCTGGAGCGACAGAGCTGCCTCTTGCTCAAGTACGGTCCGCACGGGGGCGGCCACGGACACCCCGACAAGCTGGCCGTGTCGATCTACGCCGGCGGCGAGCCGGTCTGCCCCGATCTCGGCACCCCGGGGTACGGAATCGAGCTCAACCAGACCTGGTACCGCCAGACACTGAGTCACAACACCATCGTCGTCGATGGCCACTCGCACCCCCCGGCGGAAGGCGTCTCGATGACTTTCGCCCGCGACGCCGGCGGCTTCGGTGTCGTCGATGCCAAGGTCGATTTCGACGGCGACCCGTACCGTGGTGTCTCCATCCGCCGCACCATCCTGTGGGCGGAGGGCTACTGCGTGGATGTCGTCCTCGTTCACTGCGATCGGGAGCGACAGATCGACTGGACGTTTCGATCAGCAGGAGAGCTGGTGCAGGCGACCGGTCTTGCCGCAGTGGCAGTACCGCGGCTGGAAGGAGCCGGCTACGAGCACGTCGCTGCGCCCCGGGCCTGGCGCGCCGGCGGCCCCGCCTCGCTGCACTGGCGCCTGGAGCGCACTGCCTTCGGTCTGCACTTGCCGGACGAGGGCGCCTCCACCATCATCCGGGGCAAGGTGCCGGGCAATCCCGCGGCGGAGACCAGCGACCTGGTGATCCGCCGGCGCCGGACCGCCGAGACCGTCTACCTGGCCGTGCTGGAACTCGCGCCCGGCGCCGCCACCACCGTCGCCAGCCGGCCGTGTCAGGATTCCCGCTGCTGGGAAATCGAGGTCACCGGCCGTGACCGTACGGAGCACTGGCTTGTCTGCCCTCCTGATACGACGGCAACCGGCGTGGAGGCGGATGTTCAGGTCAACCGGTACTCGATGCGCGATTAAGGAGATACGGTGAGTCAGGCGCAGCAGGAATGAGGACCTTTTTCTTCTGGGAAGCCGGACGCGGCATCGCCATCCACGGCCGCAGCAACCCCTACGCCGGCCTGCTCGGCCGCGCGCTCGAACCCCATGGCATCTTCCTCGACGAGGGGGATTACGCCTTCGAGCGCGAATGGCTCGAACGGCACCGCGGCGACCACGAAGTACTGCACCTCCACTGGTTGCACGGCTTCTACCGCACCGAGGAGTTGCAGTCCACCGTCGCCAGGTGCAGCAGCTTCTGCGACAACCTGCTCTACGCCCGCCAGACGTTGGGCTACCGCATCGTCTGGACGATGCACAACTTCTACCCGCACGAGCGGCCGTTCCCCCAGGTCGACCACGTCGCCCGCCTCTTCGTAGCACAGCAAGCCGACACGGTGATCGCCCACTGCCCCTACGCGGCCGATCTCTGTCGGACCCACTTCTACCGGGAAGCAGTCGAGATTGTCCCCCACGGCCACTTCATCGACGTCTTCCCAAACGAGATTACCCAGGCCGACGCCCGCACCCGCCTCGGCATCGCAGCTGACGCGTTCGTCTACCTGTTCTTCGGCAACGCCCGGACCTACAAGGGCATCGACAGGCTCATCCAGGCCTTCCGCAAGGTCGATCTGGAGGATGCGAACCTGCTGCTGATGATGCGGTCAGCGTTCAACGCGGACTACGCCCGGGAACTGAGCGAGATGGCCGCAGGCGACCCGCGTATCCACGTCCACGTGTCGGACCTGTTCCCGGAGGTGGACTTCCAGATCTACCTGAACAGCGCCGACGTGGCGGTCACACCGTTCGCCGAGGTGTTGACCTCGGGCTCGACGATCGCCGCCCTCGGCTTCGGCCTTCCGGTCATTCTGCCCGCGCGCGGCTGTCTGCCCGAACTGATCGACCCATCGATGGGGATCCTATTCGACCCGGAGGATCCAGGGGCGCTGCCGCAGGCTATGCGGGAGATCCGCGGGCGTGACCTGCCGGCCGCGGGTCGCGCCGCCCGCGCCCGGGCGGAAAGCCTGGGCGGGGAGGCGATCGCCGCCCGGCATGCGGCACTGTACAGACGCAACGACTACGTCTAGGCGACGCGGCGCCGGACTAGCCCCCCTCCCGCTGTCGCAGCGGTCGGAAGAACGCCCGTAGATCCTGCGCCATCTCGTCGATCCAGGACTGCTCCACCCGTTTCCATTACTGTAGCACCTCCGGGTCTTACGGCTTCACCGACGCCCATTTCATCCCCAGACCGCGGAGGATGTCCGGGTCCTTGTCCTCAGGCGCCCGCTCCTCACCCAGGCGTGGGAACAGGCAGTTGAGGTGGATGCCGATCAGGCTCTCGGGGAAGTAGTGGCCGAAGGGGGCGGTGAGGAAGCCACCCCAGTCACCGCCCTCAATGCCGTAGCGCCGGTAGCCCAACCCGTTCTTCATCAGACGATCGTACTTCTCCGGGTGGTGCTGGAAACCGAAGTCCTGCCCATGGGGTAGTCGGACAGCCCGAAACCGATAAGCGACGGCTCAGATAGTCCACCGGCTCGGCGGTCAACAGCTGACAGCAACCGCCTCCCAGCGCCGACCGGCCACCCTTCAGCTCCCCCGCGTCGAATCGATGAACTTGCGCAGGTAGTCCGCCGTGCCGGCGATCGCTAGTTCGGCGAACTGCGCGCCCTTCTCGGCGCTGGCCAGCTTGTAGTTCTCGTCGCCAACGTCGCACAGCAGCCTGGCTCTCAATCCCGTCTGATCGAACGTGGTCGTGGCCACGAACTCCTGGCCCGGGGCCACGTCGGCGCCCGGCCCGTGCAGGCCGTACTTGCCCTCGATCTCGTGCACCCGGTCCATCCGCACATGCTCCGGGCAGATGTGCAGAATCATCGAGGTCTCGAATTCGTCCGCATGCCCGGGATAGTGCCGGCCCTCGTTGATTGCGGCAATCTGCTCATGATCGATCGCCTGCCAGTAGGCGAAGGAGGCGACGTTCACCCCCAGTTCCTCGGTGATACGGCGCGCCGCCTGGGCGTTCACCGCCATGTTGTTGCCGTGTCCGTTGACCAGAGCGAACCGCCGGATGCCGTAGCCCATCAGCGACTGGCAGTAGTCGGTGAGCACGCGGATCTGCGTCTCTACCCGCAGTGTCATGCTGCCGGGAAACTCCAGGTGCTGCGGCGAGTGCCCCACCGCCAGAGTCGGCGCCACCAGCGCCTCCGGATAGAGTCGGCGCGCCGCTTCGATCGTTACGTAGGTGGAGGTGGCGGCGTCGACCTGCAACGGCAGGTGCGGACCGTGGCCTTCGTTGCTGCCCGTCGGCAGGATCGCCAGCTGCACCCGGTCGAGGATATCCTCGACCTCCGCGAAACTCATCTCCGGCAGAAACACCTTTTCCATCACGCCTTTTACCCTTCTCGCTTCATGTCCGGCAACGCCTGGCACCCCTTATCAGCCTCGTGACAGTCCATCAGTTGCCTGCGCTTGACGGCTCGCCGGGTCACCCCTCGAGCCTATCTGTCCTATGCGTGTCACGTCACGCCTCGTTCGCGAGCGCCAGGCGCCGCTCCCATGCCAACAAGGGCTCCACCATCGCCCGTATTCGAGGCCGCTCGCTGTGGCGAAAAGTATCGTGCAGCCGCACGGCATCCTGGCCATGGCGCACAAGCGCTTCGTACTGCGCCTCGCTCCGCGGCGGCGCAGCGTACTTCATGGCTATGTAACGGCGGCCTTCCTGCTTGCCGTAGACGCTGTGGAAGAGGTAGTGGTTGAACAGCACCACGTCGCCCGGCTCCACCTCGAGCGCGTGGCAGGGGACTTGATCACCAGCCAACCCGAATTCGTTCTCCGCCAGGCGTCCCTGGCTCGGCTGCAGCCGCCGTGCCAAGTCGCGATGCAGTGCCGACCGGTGGGAGCCGGGCAGTACCCGCAGAGCCCCCTCCTCCTTCCGCATCGGCTGCAGGTAGATCATGTACTTGAGCCTGAGGTAGCTCAGCTCGATTTCCCCGACCCGGTCGCTGTGCCACGGGTGGGTCTGATCAACGCCGGGTCTGCACCACGCTCCCTCGGACCCGCCCCAGGTGAAGCCAGGCCCAGCCAGCTCCCCGATCGGGCCGTAGAAACGGTCATCCTCGGGCAGTCCGGCCAGGTACTCTGAGCGCTCCAGAAAGGGTGCGCAGTGAATGTCCTGCGGCATCTCCTCGTCCGTGCCCTTCGCCGCATCCCAGATTTCCTCGCCGGCAGCGACGATCTCGTCCAGTTCCCGCGCGCCGATGGCCTGCCGAAACAGGAGGAAGCCGAACACCTCGAAGTGAGACCGTTGCTCGGGAGTCAGCACCGCATGTTCCCTCCATCGGAATTCCGGCACCCGCTTGACTCCAGGTTCGGGTGGCGGGCACTTTTAGCTCGGCTGTAATCTACCGCATTGGACGATTGGTCGCATGATCATCGACGCCTTTGCCGTCGCCGGTGGCTATCCGGCCCGGCCCATAAAGATCGGCCCCCCCGAGCTCCGCGCGGCGATGGGCAAGAACGGAGTCGACCGCGCGCTGACCATGAGCATGCGCGCGATTCAGGTTGATGCCGTCACCGGCAACGACTACCTGATTGCACTGGCCGCCAGCGATCCCCGGATCCTGCCGGTCGCAGTCCTCGACCCCCGCGCGGTGACCCAGCTGGACCTGATCATCGAACGCGCGGTCGCCGGCAATGTCGCCGCCCTGGCTTTCCACATGACCGCGATCCCGTGCCCGGTCGGCTCGCGGCTCTTCTCCCGCGCCCTCGAGCGCGCCAGCAGCTCCGGCAAGCCGCTGGTCTTCGTCTGCAACGAGCGGGGACAGCTCTCGCAGATTGCCGAGAGGACCGCCAGCGCGGGATGCGGCAGGGTGCTGCTGGCCGGCGTCAGCTACCACCACCTCGGCGAGCTGCTGCTGCTTCTCGAGGAGTTCGACCACCTCTATGTCGAGACCAGCTGGCAGGTCAGTCCGGGTGCGGTCGAACTGCTGGCCACGGCAGGCCCAGGACGCGTGTTGCACGGCTCCATGGCGCCACTGCGACCGATGCGCCCGGCACTGAACATGGTGGCCGACGCGGACTTCGCACCGGAGGTCAGGGCCGACGTGCTCGGCCGCAACGCCCTCCGGTTCCTCGGCCAGGAAACAGAGGCCGGGCCCCCGCTCCCACCGCTGCCGGACCTGACCGGCCTGCCCTCGGTGCCCGCCATCGATCTGCACTGTCACATCGGCACGATGCCGGAGCAGCCTTCGACTTGCCTGGGCGCCCGCCAGATGCAGCGCGAGTACGAGCGCTTCAACATCGAGTACGGCGTCATCTCCGCCACCTCGGCCTACAAGGACGATCTCGATGCCGGCAATGCGGAGATGCTGGCTGCGGTGGAAAGTCATTCCCGCTTGCGCGGCAGCGTCGTCGCCAACCCCCACCACTGGGAGGAGACAGTGCGGTGGCTCGACCGCGCCGTCGCGCATCCCGAGATCCTCCACGTCACCGTGAACCCGGGCTCCACCTACGAGCCGTTCCACTCGCCGCTGTGGCTGAAGCTGTTCGCCGAGATAGCCCGCCGCCGGCTGCCGGTGTTTTACAACACACCGTCCCAGGACACCTTCAGGCGCTCACCCGAGGCGACGACGAAGGGGCACATCCTCAAGCTGCGAGCCGCGCCGACCGACGAGCTGGCCATGTTCCGGCAGCTCGACCGCGAGCTGCCGGAGCTGCCGATCGTCATCGGCCACGGCTTCGGCCTCGACGGCCTCGAGCTGGCCGCCGCCAGCCGCAACATCTACCTGGAGCTGTGCACGACCTACCCCGAGCAGAATGTCTACCGCGCGGCGATCGATGCGGTGGGCGCCGAGCGTGTCGTCTTCGGCACCGATCTCGACCTGATCTCGCCGGCCTTCGTCCTGGGCAGCGTGTGGGAGGCGGAGTTGTCGGCGGCGGAGGAGCGTTTGGTGCTCAGGGAGAATGCGCTACGCCTGCTGAACTACGATTGAGCCTGGCGAGCAGATTGGCGGTCTGCGTCTGCGAGCCGGATGATTTTCGCACTGATGCAGGACGTGCGCAGGCCAAACGCCCTCTCCTGACACATCCAGTCAGTGGTCGTTACCAGCGGAGTCAAACTTCTCGTTCCAGTAGGCTGGCCAGAGATCAGCGCCGGTGTACTCCTGACGCGGGTCCCAGAACGAGTTCGGGTTCAGGGTCAGCTCCCGGCTGTTGGGCATATCCAGATGTGCCGGCAGCTCGCTGATCTCGCCCGGCACCCCCTTCACGAAGCTGCGCGGCGGCACGTCGCGGTTGATCACGGCGCCCGCCGCGATGAAGCTGCGCTCGCCGATGCCCACGCCCGGCAGCACCGTGCACCCGCCGCCGATTATCACGTCGTCCTCCACCGTCGCCCCGCGCGGCTCGGGCATGCCGCCATCGTAGCGGCCCGGGTACCGATCGTTGAGGAAGGTGACGCCGGGACCGACGAAGACGTTGTCCCTGAACCAGGTCCGCGACGGGATATAGCAGCTGGTCATGATCCGCACGCCGTCACCGAAGCGGACGATCCCTTCCAGCGCCGAGTGGTTCATGACTGTGCAGTAGTCGCCCATCTTGACCAGGGCACGGATCACCGCGTGATGGCCGGCGTGGAAATAGTCGCCAATCGTGACGTCGCCGTAGATGACGGCGCCGCTGTGGATCGTGCAGCTGGCACCGACGCGGGCAGGACCCGCCTGCTCGTGGTAGCGGAAGCCGACCTGGGACCCGGTCTCGACCCAGGGATCGGCTCCGAACTCGGCATTGTCGAACCCACCCGGATCGGCCAGGGTGTTCATCGCATCGCTTTCAGTGCGCCGGCCACCTGTTTGGCCTCCTTGAACAGACTGATCCAGTCGCCGTCGCAACTAATCCAGGAGATGCCCATATCGACCCAGGGCCGCACGCTCTCCGCGTCGAAACCGCAGGACTGGCCGGCTGGGATGCCGCGATCGATCGCCGCCTGCAGGACCTTGCGGACCGCCGCGACGACGTCGGGGTGCCCCCCCTGTCCCCGCAGCCCCATGGTCGCGCTCAGGTCGCCCGGGCCCAGCACGATGCTGTCGATACCGGGCACGTCCAGTATGGCCTCGATATCGTTGACCGCATCGATGTGCTCGATCTGCGGGATCACCATAATCTGGTCGTCCACCGCGTCCAGGTATTCCACCCCACCGATATCACCGAAGCGGGTGCCCCGAGCCGGCCCGAAGCCGCGCCCGCCGCGCGGCGGGTAACGGCAGCTCACGACCGCCTGCTCGGCGTCCTCGACGCTGCCGATGCGGGGCACGATGACGCCAGCCGGGTGCAGCTCGAGGATCGGCTTTACCAGCACCGGATCGTTGGACGGCACCCGGATGAAAGCGGCAGCGCCGGCCCCGCGTGCCGCCCGTACGTGGTTGAGCGCGTTTTCCAGGCTCATCGCCGAGTGTTCCAGGTCGATCCAGACGAAGTCGTACCCGGCTTCGCCGTAGAGCTCGCTGACGGCGGCGTCGGTGAAGGCGACACAGGCGCCGATGCAGAGTTCCTTATTCGCCCATTTCTCCTTGATCTTCTCGACGTGATTCATCTGATCTCTCTCAATCTCCCAGGAAAGTGCCTTCGTTCTGGACGCGCTCGTAGACCCGCTCGAAATCATCGCTGCCGTCATCGTACCATATCTCCGAGCGATGGCCGCGGATGGTGCCCTCCTCGCCCTGGGGGCTGACATAGCCCGGACCATAGAAGGTGTGGCCACCCTGCATCCGCAGAACACCTACGTGGCGCGGCTTCTCGGTGATCGCCTGCCCGGCCAGCCGCGCCAGCGCGTCCTCGTCCACCTCGAAGCCCAGGCCCGGCGCCTCCGGCACCGGCGAGAAGCCCTCGATCACGGGGCTGAGCTCGGTGGTGTAGTCCTCGGCGTACTGGTCGTCCAGGTCGATGTTGTGCGCCGTGTTCGAGGGCAGCACCGCCGCCATGTGCAGGGCCAGTGCCTTGGTCAGAGTACCGCCGGTGATCTGGATCAGGGTGCTGACGTTGGCCTTGCTGAACAGGAAGCCGGTGGTCAGGGTATCGCCGATGTTGTGGCCCAGCATGTAGACATCGGCGATCCCCTTGAGAAATTCCTGCGCCCCGCCCAGGGGCGTACCGTGCATGATGATCGGCAGGTCGCTCTGGTCGCGCAGGCGGGCCCAGCTGTCTAGGTCAGTCTTTGCCAGCGGGTCTTCAATGAAGCCCACGACCGGGTAGTCCCGCTCGATCTGCTTGATCAGCGGCAGCACCGCCGCCAGGGTACGGCTGCCGTTAAAGTCCCAGTGAATCTTGAAGCCGTGGGGAGCCACCTCGGCCGCCGCCGCCGTCTGCTCGAGCACGTCGTGCCAGCGGCAGGAGTGCATCTTGAACCGCGTGTAGCCCTGCGCGGCTGCGCGGCTGATCTCGGACGCGAAGTCAGCGGGTGAAGCCGGCCGCGTCCAGGCTGCCATCGAGACCTGGTCCCGCACCTTCTTACCCATCAGCGCGTAAGCCGGCTGCTCCGCGTATTTGCCCATCAGGTCGTACAGGGCGCCGCCCAGGCCTATGTCGTAGGTGTTGTGCACGTGCTCGAACGGGTTCGTGCCGATCAGCCTGCTCACCACCTCTTCGTCTGCCACGAAGTTGGGCCGGACCCGCACGTCGCCGTAGCCGATGAGGCCATTGTCGGCCTTTATCTTGTAGACGACACGGCAGTCGATGCCGTAGAGGTCGACCTTGCGGTGCTCGTAGCGGCTCGCCAGCTGCGGGTAGATCCGGATGATCTCGATATCCTTGATCTTCATCGGCTTTCCTTTTTCAATACGGGAAGGGTCATTGTGCGCAACCGGCCCGTGCTGCACTATTGGTCCCGAACGGGGAAGATAGCCCGGTCAGAACCGCGGAGCCAATGCCGGCACTGCAACGCGAACAGGCGACGATGAAAGTAGGAATTCTCTCCCTGATCCACGAGTCGAATACCTTCTCGGCCACCCCCACCACGATGGCGTCGTTCCGCCGCGACAGCCTGCTCCTGGGCGAGGAGGTGCGGCAGGAGTTCGAGGGCGGCCTGAACCAGATTTCGGGCTTCCTCGAAGGGCTCGCCGCAGCGGGGATCGAGGCGGTACCGATCTTCCACGCATCCACACCTCCCTCGGGCACGATCACCCTGGAGACCTGCGACGAGCTCCTGCGCCTGATGTTCGCGGGCGTCGATGCGGCAGGCGAGCTCGACGGCTACCTGGTGTCGCCGCACGGCGCCAACGCCGGCGAGGGTGACGACTACCGCGATCTTGACGGCTTCTGGCTGACCCAGCTGCGCGAGCGTATCGGCCCTGAGGTGCCCATCATCTGCGTCATCGATCCCCACGCCAACCTCTCGGCCCGCATGGTGAAAGCCTGCGACGCCACCATTGCCTACCGCTCCAACCCTCACCTGGATCAGAAGGAGAGAGGCCTGGAGGCGACCGAACTGATGTGGCGCACCCTGGCCGGCGAGATTCGCCCGGTGCAGCGGGCAGCCTTCCCGCAGCTGGGGATCAACATCGAGCGCCAGGGAACCACCCTGTTCCCCTGCCTGCCGCTGTACGAGCTAGCCAACAGCCAGCTCGTACAGCCCGGCGTGCTGTCCAACAGCGTCGTACTCGGCTTCGCCTACGCGGACGTGGAGGAGATGGGCTCGGCTGCCATCGCCGTCGTCGACGGGGATGGCGAGCGGGCGCAGCAGCTGGCCACTGAGATGGCCGCCTACATGGTCGAGCATCGCGCCGAGTTCGTCGGCGAGTACACCTCGGTGGCAGCTGCGGTAGAGCAGGCGCTTGGCAAGAAGGGGCCGGTCTGCCTGCTCGACATGGGCGACAACGTCGGGGGCGGCTCGGCCGCCGACAGCACCCTGATCGCCCACGAGATCCACCGCCGCGGCGACACGACGGCCCACGTCTGCCTCTACGACCCGGAGGCGCAGGCCGCGGCGCGCCAGGCCGGCGTCGGCGCCCGTCTGCGGCTGGCGATGGGCGGCAAGACCGACGACCGCCACGGGAAGCCCCTCGAAGCCGAGGTAGAGGTCGCGAGCCTGCACGAGGGCCGCTTCGAGGAGACGGAGATCCGGCACGGGGGCTACACCCACTTCGACATGGGACCCACCACCGTGGTGACTACCGGCACGGGCCTGACCATCAGCCTCACGACCCTGCGCACCGTGCCGGTGAGTCTTGGCGTAGTCACCAGCATCGGTCTGGACCCGGCCGACTTCCACATCCTCGTCGCCAAGGGTGTGCACTCGCCGGTCGCCGCCTACGAGCCGGTGTGCGCCGTGATGATCCGCGTCAACACCGGCGGCGCGACGGCCGCCGACATGCGCACCTTCAAGTACGAGCATCGGCGCCGACCGATGTACCCATTCGAGGAGATCGCCTGCCCCCCGTAAACGGTCAGAGACAACGAGCTCCATCAGCATTCCACCGGAACCGAGGAGATTAGCAGATGAGCGCAGAGAAAGTGGCGATAGTCACCGGCGGCGGCAGCGGAATCGGCGAGGCCTCCGCCCTGGCCCTGGCCCGGGATGGCTGGAATGTGGCGGTGTCCGGCCGCCGGCCCGAGCCGCTGGCCGCAACCGTCACGGCCATCGAGGCAGCCGGGAGCAAGGGGCTGGCCGTGGCCACGGACGTGAGCAAGCCCGACCAGGTGGAGGCCCTATTCGCCGCGACGATCGAGACCTTCGGCCGCCTCGACCTGCTCTTCAACAACGCCGGTATCGGCTCGGCCAAGGCCCTGCTCGAGGACCTCACCTTCGAGCAGTGGCAGTCGGTCGTCGACATCAACCTGACAGGCACCTTTCTCTGTACCCAGCAGGCCTTCCGGATCATGAAGGACCAAGACCCGCAGGGCGGCCGCGTCATCAACAACGGCTCGGTGTCGGCCCACGTACCCCGCGTGAATTCCGCCCCCTACACCGCGACCAAGCACGCGGTCACCGGCCTCACCCGCTCCGCCTCGCTGGACGGCCGCAAGTACGACATCGCCTGTGGTCAGATCGACATCGGCAACGCCCTGGTCCCCCGCACCTGGGGCATGGAGGAGGGTATGCCCCAGTCCCACGGGGCTGTCGTGCCCGAGCCGACGATGGACCTGAGCGTCGTCGCCGACACCATCGTGCACATGGCTGGCCTGCCGCTGGACGCCAACGTGCAGTTCGTCACGGTGATGGCGACCAAGATGCCGTACATCGGGCGGGGCTAGGCGGCGGATGGAGAGACAGGCGGGGTGGGGAACTGCTCCTGTCATGGGCGCCTGACCGCAGGAGGTAATGTCCATGCCCAGGATGACCGGCGCCCAAGTCATGGCCGACATGCTCGACGGTTACGGCGTCACTCATCTCTTCATGGTGCCGGCCGTGCTGCGCCAGACGATGGTGGAGCTCGAGTACCGCACCAGTATCAGCCGGCTGCACGTCCACTCGGAAAAGTCTGCCGCCTACATGGCCGACGGCTATGCCCGCGCCACCGGCCGGCCCGGCATCTGCATGGCCCAGGTCGTTGGTGCCCTCAATCTGGCGGCCGGCCTGCGGGACGCCCACCTAGCCCGCTCGCCGGTCATCGCCATGACCGGCGGCCGCGAGCCCCACACCGTGTTCCGCGGCGCGTACCAGGAAGTGGACGACCTGCCGGCCTTCGAGCCGGTGACCAAGCTCAACGCCACCGTCGACGCGGTCGAGCGGTTCCCTGACATGGTTCGCCAGGCCTTCCGCGTCGCGACCTCCGGCTCGCCGGGTCCGGTGCATCTGCAGTTCCGCGGAAACGAGGGGCAGGTGGAGGCTGAAGAGGCGGACATGCAGGCAGCGTGCGAGCCGCAGTTCGCCGGCGTGCCCCCTTTCCGGCCGACACCGGACCCGGAATCGGTCACCGCCGCCACCCGACGCCTGGAGCAGGCGGTCAGGCCGGCCAGCGTCGCCGGCGGCGGCGTGCGCACCTCGGGCGCCAGCGCCGACCTGGTGGCCCTGGCCGAGCGCCTGAACGTTCCTGTGGCCACTTCGCTCAACGGCAAGGACGTGATCCCCGGCAACCACCCGCTGAGCATCGGCGTCGTCGGCACCTACTCCCGCGAAAGCGCCAACCGCGTCGTCGGCGAGGCCGACCTGGTGCTGTTGGTCGGCACCTCCGCCGGCGGCATGACCACCCACTTCTGGCAGGTGCCGGCTCCGGGTACCGCCGTCGTCCAGATCGACATCGATCCCGCCGCCCTCGGTCGCAACTACCCGCTGCAAGCCGCGATCCAGGGTGACGCCAGGGTGGCGTTGCAGGCCATGCTGGCGGCGACCGAAGGCCAGTCTGCGGCGAGCCGTGCCGTCTGGCTCGACAGGAGCGCCGCTCTGGTGGCCGAGTGGCGCCAGAAGTACGCGCCCCTGCTGGAATCGAACGCCTTGCCGATCCGCCCGGAGCGCATCTGCCGGGAGCTGACCGAGCACCTGCCCGATGACGCCGTCGTCGTGGCGGACACCGGCCACGGCGGTATGTGGATGGGGGGGATGTACGACCTACGCACGCCGCGCCAGAGCTACATGCGCAGCGCCGGCCACCTCGGCTGGGCGTTCCCGGCCGCCCTCGGAGCCAAGTGCGGCCTGCCGGACCGTCCGGTGCTCTGCTTCACCGGCGACGCCGGCCTCTGGTACCACATCGCCGAGATCGAGACGGCGGCCCGCTGGGGCATCAACGCAGTCGTCCTGGTCAACAACAACAGCTCCGGCAATCAGTCGAAACGGGGCTTCGACCGGGCGTACGGCGGCGAGCAGACCGCCGCAGGCCGGCGGCTGTGGCAGTTCACCGACATCAACTTCGCCGACATCGCCGCGAGTATGGGCGCGGTCGGAATCCGCGTCGAGAAACCGGCTGCGCTGCCGGGTGCCCTCGCGCAGGCCTTCGCTGCCGACCGCCCGGTCATCCTCGACGTCGTCACCGACATCGACGCCATGGCGCCGCTGGCCGTTGCCTAAACGCCACCCACCCGCTTGCGCACCGCCGCCGCAATCACAGCTTATTCTCCGCCAGCGCCCTGACGACCGCCGGGGCGCCGACGGCACCGCTTCCACCGGCAAGCGATAAGGAGACCGCATGAAGCTCGGATTCTTCACCATGCCCCTGCACCCGCCCGGAGCCGATTACACGAGGACCCTCGACGCCGACCTAGAGCAGCTCATCGTTCTCGATGAGTTAGGATACCAGGAAGCCTGGATCGGCGAGCACTTCACCAGCGAGTGGGAGAACATCCCGGCGCCAGACCTGATGATCGCCAGGGCGATCGGCCAGACTCAGAACATCGTCCTGGGCACCGGCGTGAACTGCATGCCCAACCACAACCCGTTCGTCGTCGCCAGCCGCATCGCTCAGTTGGACCACATGTGCCACGGACGCTTCAACTGGGGCGTCGGCTCCGGCGGGTTCCCAGGCGACTTCGAGGTCTTCGGCTTCGATCCCAAGAGCGGCGAGCAGCGCAGCATGACCCAGGACGCCGTGGAGCTGATCCTCAAGCTGTGGGACAATCCCGAGCCCGGACTTTACGAGCACAAGTTCTGGCGTTTCAGCATCCCCGAGACCGATGACTACATCGCCCAGCGCTTCTTCCTCAAGCCCTACCAGAAGCCGCACCCGCCCATCGGCGTCGCCGGCGTTACCGAAAAGTCCGGCACCCTGGTCACCGCCGGCGCCCGCGGCTGGATCCCGATGAGCATCAACATCGTGCCCACCCGGCTGATCAAAACGCACTGGGAAGCAGTAGAGGAAGGGGCAACCGGGGCTGGCCGCACCGCCGACCGCTCGCAGTGGCGGGTTGCGCGCAACGTCTTCGTCGGCGAGACAACCAGCCAGGCACGGGAGTTCGTCCTCAACGGCACCATGGCCAGGGACTACCGCGACTACCTGCTGCGCCTGCTGCCGAAAGTGAAGATGCTCGACCTCACCAAGGTCGACCCCACCATGCCCGACAGCGACGTCACTCCGGAGTACATGCTCGACAACGTGTGGGTGGTCGGGAGTCCGGACGACGTCGTGGCGCAGCTGCAGCAGCTCTACGACGAAGTCGGCGGCTTCGGTGTGCTGCTGGCCATCGGTCACGAGTGGGAGCCGCGCGAGCCGTGGGTGAACTCGATGCGGCTGCTGCAGGAGGAAGTTATCCCGAGGCTGCCGTAGCGGCCGAGATGACCGCGGCATCCCCCGTCGGGCGCTCAGCCCAGTTGCACGCCCCCGGTGACGCTTATCGAGACGCCGGTGAGATAGGCCGACTCGGAGGAGGCCAGGAAGGCGGCCACCCGCGCGATCTCCCCGGCCTCGGCGACGTACCCCAGCGGCACCTCCGCCTCCTGCTGCCGCAGCATCTGCGCGTAGTATTTGTCGAGCGACTCGCCCTCCGGCACCAGGGCCTCGGCGATCGCCGAGACGCGTTCGGTGTCAACCATGCCCGGACAGATGGTGTTCACCTGGATCCGGTGCGGCGCCAGCTCGAGCGCCAGCGCCTGCCCGAAGCCGATCACCGCGTGTTTCGAGGCCGAGTAGGCGGCGTAACAGGCTTCTCCCCGCTTGCCCCGGGTAGAGGAGATCATCACAATCTTGCCCCCCTGGTCGTGACGGACCATCTCCCGCGCCACCGCCCGGCTGCACAGGAAGGTCCCCTTCACGTTCACCCGCTGGACCAGGTCGAACGCCTCCTCCTCGAGTTCCACGACCGGCACCCGGTCGCGCCCCGGCCGCGAGGCGGCGTTGTTGACCAGGATGTCGATATGCCCGAAACGCTCGACCGTAGCCGCCACCATCCGGTCGACCTGATCGGCGTCGGCAACATCACCAGGGACCGCGATCGCCTCGCCTCCCAGCGCCTCGATCTCCGCGACCACGTCGTGCACCCCGCGCCAGGAAGCCGACGCGGACGGCGCACTCAGGTCGTTGACCGCCACATGGGCCCCCTCGCGGGCGAGCCGGGTGGCGATTGCCCTGCCAATCCCCCGTTCGCCGCCGGCGCCGGTGACCAGTGCAATCTTCCCATTCAGATCGTACAAGCTTCTCCCTTTCGCCTTCGTTGCGACCAACCCTGGCACTAAGTAAGTGCCGGAGCTCCTCGAGCTCAATCGCCGCCGCTACACGACCAGATTACAGCTTTTGCCACCGACCCGATCTATTCCGAATATTGGTCTCTCCGTACCCGTGCTCCGAGGGTTCCGCGTGACGGCAAAACCATTGCGAGTCGGCCTTATAGGTCTGGGAGCCCAGGGGCGCACGCACATTTCCTGTCTGCGGCAGCTGGACCAGGGCCTGGCGCGGATCGTCGGGCTCTGCGACCTCTCCGCCACCACCCTGGCCACAGCCGGAGAGCACGTACCCGACGCCCGCACGGAAACCGACTACCGGCGACTACTCGATTCTGTGGCGCTGGATCTGGTGATCATCTCCACCATGCCCCATTCCCACGAGGAAATCTGCTGCGCCACCTTCGAGCACGGGATCCACGTGTTGTGCGAAAAGCCGTTCGCCCCCGACGCCGGCCAGGTCCGGCGGATCCTCGACGCGGCTGACCATCACGGCTGTCAGGTGCAGCTCGGCACGAACATGCGTTACATGCCCCGGGCCACGCATTTGCGTGCGCTGATCGGCTCTGGCAGGATCGGCACGCCGCTGCAGTGCCTCGTCCGCGGCGTTCAGGGCAACCC
Organism: uncultured Gemmatimonadaceae bacterium; assembly: GCA_964456165.1. GTDB lineage: Bacteria > Latescibacterota > UBA2968 > UBA8231 > UBA8231 > CAYWBJ01. The sequence goes on from CAYWBJ010000138.1 coordinate 55,191, forward strand.
ACCGCTGTGGGGCATGCACCACCACCGGGCCGCCTCGGGTGGCGGGGTGCTTGCGGCAAGCACGCTGCACAATCTCGATCTAGCCATGTGGATCAGCGGCTCGCCGGCCCCAGTTTCGGTATGCGCTACCATGCACACCCAGTTTCCGGCGAAGCGGGGTAAGCTGATGCCGGCCGATTCCCCCGGTTCGTACGACGTGGAAGACCTGCTGGCCGCCCTCGTCCGTTTCGACGACGGGAGCACCTTCCTCATCGAGGGAAACTGGTGCGAGGACGTGAAGCCGACCCGCGTCGGTTTCGAGCTCGTCACCACCAAGGGCACGGTCGGCAGCAATCCCTTCTTCGTTGCCCGCGACGTCGACGGCGAGCCGGTAGACGAGACGCCCGCGCTCCCGGCCAACGACTGGAGCCAGAGCATCCGGGACCAGAACCTCGACGTGATCACCCGAATTCTGGAAGAGCGCCCGCTCGAGATGCACGACGCGCACCAGCTGCTCAGCCTGCAGCGGGTGATCGACGGCTGTTACGAGTCGGCATCACGTGGCCGGGAGGTTGCCTGTGGCTGAAGCACAAAATCTGCGCGTGGTGCTGGTCGGCTGCGGGGGCATGAGCCGCAGGTGGGTGGAGGTCAGTCGGGAGCTCGCCGATGTCGATCTGGTCGGCTTCGTCGACATCGATGCCGGAGCCGCCGCCGCGCGTGCCGAGGAATACGGACCCGCTGCCAGCCACGGCACCGATATGACCCGCATGCTCGACGACTGCGTTCCCGATATCGTTTTCGACTGCACCAGCCCCGAGGCTCACACAGAAGTCACCATCGAAGCCCTGTCCCGCGGCTGCCACGTACTCGGCGAGAAGCCGCTGGCCACCTCCATGGAGGATGCCCGCCGCGTCGTGGCCGCTGCCGCGGCCGCCGACCGCACGTACGCAGTCATCCAGAACCGCCGTTACGATCCGCACATCCGGCGGTTGGTCCGCACCCTGGACACCGGCGCTGTCGGGCCGGTCACCACCGTCCACAGCGACTTCTATATTGGCGCCCACTTCGGCGGCTTCCGCAACCACATGCCCCACGTGCTCCTGCTGGACATGGCCATCCACACCTTCGACGCCGCGCGTCTCATCACCGGCGCCGACCCGGTGTCGGTCTACTGCAAGGAGTGGAACCCGGGCGGCTCGTGGTACGACCGCGACGCCTCGGCCGTGGCCGTGTTCGAGATGACCGGCGGCATCATCTACACTTACCGGGGCAGCTGGTGTTCCGAGGGACTCAACACCACGTGGGAGGGTGACTGGCGCGTCATCGGCCAGCGCGGCACCCTGCTCTGGGATGGCGCCGAGGAGCTAACGGGAGAGGTCGTCGCGGACACCGACGGCTTGCGCTCGGAGATGGAGGCCATCGAGGTCGCCACGTCGAGCAGCGCCGACCGGATCGGCGGCCACGAGGGCGTCATGCGCGACTTCGTGGATGCGGTCCGCAACGGTACAGAACCGGAGACAGTGTGCACCGACAACATCAAGAGCCTGGCGATGGTATTTGGGGCCATCGAGAGCGCCGCAGCGGAACGGGAAGTACCAATCGAGTGCTGAGATCTATCGCAGCTCCGTGGCTCGTCCCGCCCCATGAGCCGTTGGGTAACCTGCGAATATCCAGCGCCGGCAAGGAGCCTCGACATCTTGTCCGGGATTCATGATAATTCCGCGTCACACAACTCCACAGCCGCGTTGCCAGCAGGTTATACCGCCATGGAAATGAAAGCCGCCGTCCTCCACGAGGCCCCCGGCAAGCTGGTAATCGAGGAAGTTGAAATCGCCGATCCGGGCCCCGGCGAGGTCCGCGTCCGCATCGCCGCCAGCGGCCTCTGCCACACCGACTGGGAGACCATGCACGGCTATCAGCCGGTCAACCTGCCGGCCATTATCGGCCACGAGGGCGCCGGTGTCGTCAATGCCGTCGGTCCCGGAGTCACCCGCGTCAGCGTCGGCGATCACGTCGCCTGCTCCTGGAGCCCCAACTGCGGCCACTGCTTCTACTGCGACCAGGGTCAGCCCATCCTCTGCGAGGTGGCCAAGGACGCCCAGGGCAAGGGTGTGTTATTCGACGGCAGCACCCGGATGGCCCTCGACGGCGATCCGGTCTACTACTACAGCCTGGTCTCCTCTCACGCCGAGTACAACATCATCCCGGAGCAGGCGGCCGTGCCCCTGCCGCAGGAGTTCCCGCTCGACCGCGCCGCCCTGCTGGGCTGCGCCGTGATGACCGGCTACGGCGGCGCCGTGAACTGCGCCCGCATCACGCCGGAGAGCAGTGTCGTCGTGGTCGGCTGCGGCGCCGTCGGCCTCAGCGCCGTCCAGGGGGCGCGCATCTCAGGCGCCTCGACCATCGTCGGCGTCGACATCAACCCGCTGAAGCTGGAATGGGCCGAGCGGTACGGCGCCACCCACGTCGTCGACGCCCGTTCCGAGGATCCGGTCGAGCTGGTGCGCTCGCTCACCGGCGGACGCGGCGCCGACTTCGCCATCGAGGCGGCCGGTCAGAACATTACCATTCGCCAGACCCTCGAAGCCTCCCGGCCCGGCGCGCGGATTGTCATTCTCGGCAAGACCCCCTTCGGCGAGGAAGTCACGCTGCCTTTCTTCACCATGATGGGGGAGCGGGAGATCGTCCGCACCTCGTACGGCATGAGCCGGCCCCGTTTAGACTTCCCGCGGCTGGCCAACCTCTACATGGCGGGCCGATTGCTGCTGGACGAGATGATCTCGATGCGCCTGCCTCTGGAGGAGATCAACACCGGTTTCGACGAGCTGGAGAAGGGCAACGTCGCCCGCTCGCTGGTCGTCTTCGAGGACTGAGGATGTCCCGCGCCAAACGCACGCTTTCCGCCGCCATCGGACCGGGGATCCTGGTTGCCGCCACCGGTGTTGGCGCCGGGGACCTGGCCACGGCCGCGCTCACCGGAACCCGGCTGGGTATCGCCATCCTCTGGGCGGTGGTCGTCGGCGCTCTGGTTAAGTTCGTCCTCAACGAAGGGCTGGCACGCTGGCAGCTGGCGACCGGCGAGACCCTGCTGGAAGGAGCGACGAGCCGCCTGGGTCGGCCGGCGCAGTACATCTTCCTCGCCTATCTGATCGCCTGGAGCTTCATGGTGGCTGCGGCGCTGATGAGCGCCGCGGGCGTTGCCGCCCATGCCCTGCTGCCGCTGGCCGACGAGGCATCCACCGGCAAGATCGTCTACGGCATCCTCCTCAGCCTCTTTGGACTGGTCATGGTCCGCGTCGGCGGCTATCGCCTCTTCGAGAAGGTGATGAGCGTCTGCATCGGCGTCATGTTCGTCACGGTCGTGGTCACCGCCATCCTGCTCAAGCCAGCGCTGGCCCCGCTGCTTAAGGGCCTGGTCTGGCCGTCCATCCCCGATCTGCACGGCAACGGACTGACTTGGACCATGGCGCTGATGGGCGGGGTCGGCGGCACCGTGACCGTCCTGTGCTACGGCTACTGGATCCGCGAGGAAGGGCGGCACGACACAGAGGATCTGACCGCCTGCCGCATCGACCTGGGCATCGCCTACGGCATGACCGCCCTCTTCGGCATCGCGATGGTCGTCATCGGCAGCACCATCGAGATCGATGGCCGCGGCGCCACCCTGGTGACCAAGTTGGGCAACCGGCTTGCGGAGGAGCTCGGCACCTTCGGCAAGTGGGCGTTCCTACTTGGCGCTTTCGGCGCCATCTTCAGCAGCCTGCTCGGCGTCTGGCAGAGTGTGCCCTACCTGTTCTGCGATCTGTGGGGCATGATCCGCGCCCGTTCCGGCGAGAGGCCGGCAGTCAGCACCGATTCAGCGGCCTACCGCTGGTTCCTCTACACCCTCGCCATCGTGCCGATGGTCGGCCTGTGGATCGGCTTCGCCCGCATGCAGAAGACCTACGCCATCTTCGGCGCCGTCTTCATGCCGATGCTGGCGCTGGTGCTGCTGCTGCTCAACAGCCGTGCCGCCTGGATCGGCGAACGTTTCCGCAACCGTCCGCTCACGTCGGTTTTCCTGGTGCTGATCCTGCTGTTCTTCGTCGGCGCCGGCTATCTGGCCATCACCTGATCGACGCGGCGGGCGCGAGTCCGTCCAGCGCTACGCGCGGTCGGTCTCGTTCCCAGGAGGGAGCGGGCACTCCCCGATCACCGTCGTGCGATGCAGGTAGCGGTCGTCGTCGTAGTCGACCATGGCGTAGTGCATGGTGCAGCGGTTGTCCCAGATCACTAGGTCGTTGACCGACCACCGGTGCCGGTACAGGAACTCCGGACGGACGCAGTGGTGGTAGAGAAACCGGAGCAGACCAACGCTCTTCCGCGGCGCCAGCCCCTCGACGTGCGACGTGTTCCCCGGATTGACGAACAGGCACTTGCGCCCGGTATCCCCGTGCACGCGCACCACCGGATGCAGCGCCGCGTTGGCGCCGTCCAGGTCGCCCTCGCTGATCGTCTCGCGGGTGAAGCCCACGCGCGTGTTGACCGCGAAATCGTGCCGCGCCCGCAGTCCCTCGAGGAAATTCCGCAGCGGCGCGGAAAGCGCCTCGAATGCCGAGTACATGCTGCAGAACAGCGTGTCGCCCCCCAGCCTAGGCACCTCGATGGCGTAGAGCACGGAGACCTTGGCCGGACGCAGGCGGAACGAGACGTCGGAATGCCAGTAGTTGCCCGCCCGCTCCCGCCCCTGCGGCTCGCCTGCCGCCTTCTTGTTGGAGATGCGGAGGATCTGCGGGAAGCCGGGAAGCAGGTATTTGTCCACCGTCCTCTGCAACGGCTCGGCCTCGCCGAACAGCTCGCCGAAGCGGCGGCTGAAATCGACCTGTTGCTGCGGGCTGAGCACCTGGTCCCGGATCACCAGGACCCCGGCGCTCTCGCACAGCGCGTGGTGGACTGCCGCGAACTGCTCGTCCGCGAGTGGACCGGAGACATCCAGTCCCGTGACTTCGGCTCCAAGGGCCGTGCTCAGGCGGCGCACCTGCATGACTCTCGAGGGTAAGGCCCCGACGGACAGGGGACAAGCGTTGTGTGGAGCGCCGCAAAGTGCCAAGTTTCCCGCCCAACAGCAACTGCCCGCCAAGCGGAGTTTCCAGCATGAGCACCGACGATCGCAAGAAGGTGGCCGCCGTCATCACCTGGTACAAACCCCTGTCCCATGCCGACGTCATCGTCACCAAGTATCTCACCGGTTTCCCCACCGACGAGGGCTTCTTCCCGCCGCGGACCGAGCTGGTTTCCATGTACGTCGACCAGTTTCCCGAGGAGGATCTGAGCCGCGAGCTCGCGGAGAAACACAGCGTCCCGATCTACGGCAGCATCGATGAGGCCCTCTGCTGCGGCGGCAACCAGCTCGCCGTCGACGCCGTTCTCCTCATTGGCGAGCACGGCCGTTATCCCTGGAACGAGAAGCAACAGCAGCTGTTTCCGCGCAAGCCGTTCATGGAGCAGATCTGCGGCGCCATGGCCACGGCCGGCCGCGGCGTCCCCGTCTTCAACGACAAGCACCTCTCCTACAACTGGCACGACGCCAAGTGGATGTACGAACGCGCCCGCCAGCTCGACGCGCCTTTCATGGCCGGCTCCAGCCTGCCCGTCTGCTGGCGCGACCCCTGGCTCGAGCACGAGCCCGAAACACCGCTCCAGGAAGCCGTCGCCGTCGGCTTCTCCGGCCTCGACATCTACGGGTTCCACACTTTGGAGGTGCTGCAGTGCATGTTCGAGAGACGGGTCGGCGGCGAGACCGGCGTTGCCGCCGTAACCTGCCTGGAAGGAGATGACGTCTGGAACGCGAAGGACGACTGGTGGCGCGACCTGGCCCAGGCGGCCTGCGATGCCATAGAGGGCAAGCCCGAAGGCGGCATGCAGGAAAACTGCGAGAGCCCGGCGCTGTTCCTGGTCGAATACCGCGACGGCTGCCGCGGCGCCATCCTGATGCTCAACGGCTACATCACCGACCTGGCCTACGCCGGCCGCGTCGAGGGCGAAATGCAGGCCTGCGCCTTCTACGCCCAGGGCCACGGCGGCGACGCCGGCCGCCCACACGCCCACTTCAGCTACCTGAGCCTCAACGTCGAGGAGATGTTCCTCACCGGCAAGCCCCAGTATCCGGTGGAGCGGACCCTGCTGACGACAGGAGTGTTGGAGGCCGCACTGACCTCGCGCTACGAGGGCCACGTCCGCCTGGAGACCCCATGGCTCGACGTCACGTACCAGTCCTACGATTCGTTCAAATGGCGCCCCACAGCGCCGAGCCCGCACGGCGCGAGTCTTTTCACAGAGCCGCCTGGGTAAGCTCAGACAGCCCCAGGACAACTGGAGACGCTGCGGTGGCGAGGTTTGTTCGGGAGCAGCCCGGCTTGGGCCGGAACGCCGCGGAACCCGGTCAGGTAAGCTGCGAAGGCACCGGCAAGGGCCTCAGTAGGTAAGCGTAGACACAGCTTTATTGATCATCGCCAGCGCCGCACAGAACATCCCGATCAACGCCATCCCCACCCCGAATCCCACACTCAGCACCATAGCATACCGCCGCCACTCCTGCTTCCCGTACCGCTGCCAGAAGTAGTACCGCGCCAGCAGCGCCCCGAAGATCTGCGGCAGCAGCGCATGCGGGATCCCGTTCACCGCCTGCACGTATCCCCAGATCAGGAAGATCGGCATCCCGAACGCCGCCAGCCCGAAGTAGGCCACCAGCCCGAACCCGGTGCCGATCAGGATGATCTTCCACTTCTTCCCGCCCAGCGGATGGTGGAAATCCTCATCGATCCGCCCGTCCCCGTCATCATCCTCGCCGTTGATCACCTCCTCGTCGATCAGCCCGTCGCCGTCGTTGTCGCGCTGGTCGCCGGTGTATTTGACGTCGTACCACAGCACCTCGTACATCGGCGGGTTATCGGACGACTGCTGCAGAAAGTTGCCGTCGAAGGAGGGCAGCCGGTCGATCTCGAAGTGAAACTCCACCGAGTCGGGCGGCGCCGGGTTCAGGGCGGCGCGCAGGTTCGGGTTTACCGCGATCTCGCCCTCGAGCACCGCTCCGGGTGGAGGCCATTGCAGCACGGGCGGCGGCGGCGGCTCGAGCATACGCGACAGGCCCGTGTGCTGCGGCACCTCCTGGGGCTCTTGCATGACCTTGTACAGCATCTCCAGGTCCGGCTCGGTGCGCGGCGGCCTTCCACCCTTGAAGTCGGTGTAGAAGTACCCCGGCGACGACCACGGTCCGTAGATTCGCTTGTGCTCGTCGGGAATGTGATGTTCCCGCGTCGCCCGCACCCGCCAGTACCACCAGTAGCCATCCTGCAAGTTGCTGGGGCTCCAGACGATCTGTCCGTTCTCGACGACCTTGTCGTCCACGCTCTCCCCTGCCCGCCACGTCTTGTTGTACATCGTGCTCGAGTAGAACAAGGCCTGGTCGAAGGCCCGCAGCGGCCACATGATCTGGGCGTACGGATAGCTGTCCGACGGGATCGGCGCCAGGCGCCAGAGGAAGGTCCAGTACATCAAGCTCACGCCCAGCACGATCGGCAGCATGAACACCTCGGCCTTGAGCAGGCTGGTGAAGCGCATGCCGACCAGCTCCACTATCCGAAAACCCTCGGCGTGACCACCGTAGTTGCGCGTCGGGAACGGCACAAACCAGACGTCCACGCCGCGGTAGCCGGTCAGGAAGATGATGGCCTCGTTGATGTACGGTATCGACACTTCCCTGCCGATGAGGCCATCGAGGCGGGCGCTGACGAAGGACATGATCGGCGCGTAGACGAAGGCGATCAGCACGAAGGTGACCAGCAGGCCCAGCCCGACCAGGGTGGGAAAGAGAGTCTTAGCCAGCAGGATCGGGTAGAACGCCGACAAAGCGAACAGGCCGATGCAAAGCCAAATGTTGAAGTCGCCGCGGCCGAGGTGCTTGGTACACCAGCCGCGGACCTGCGACGGCATGTTGCATTCGGCGTGTTTGCAGACGTCGGGATATTTCTCCTTGCCGCCCTCGCCGGCGAAGTAGTCCTCGATCTGATCCCGCTGCCGGCCCAGCGTCGCCCACAGTTGGTAGAAGCTGATCAGGGTCACCGCGAGCGTTATGCCGATGCTGAAGGCGCGCCAGAAGTCGAAGCCGGTGGTGATCTGCGTGTTGATGGTATCCATGCCCACGACCCAGCGCGGCATGAGGCCCATGCCATACAGGAAGGGACTGACGATAGTGTGGACGACGACACCAGTGAAGGAGCCGATCACCGACCAGAACGGCATCAACAGGCCGGCGAAAATCGGCCCGAGGTGGAGGGTGATCCCCAGCGGGGTCGCCGGCAGGATGTTGCCGAAGTAGGGCGTGAAGTCGACGAACGGAATGGGGATCAGCTCCACCCTGGTACCGATCATTTGGGTCACCGTCGGGATGCCCACGTAGAGCGCCCCGAAGACGCCGCCGATGACCCCGCCGACACTGAAGATCGGCCACTTCCAGGTCTCCTTCTCCTCGCCGCTCTCCTCGGCCAGCGCCATCGAGCTCAGCGCCGACATCGGCGCCGTGGGAAACGGCAGTTGCTCCCGGTCGGAGGTGAGCCGGAACAGCAGGTAGCCGGAGGTAAACCAGGAAATACGGCCGACGATGGTGCCAACAACCAGCAGGCCGATCGGCCAGGCCCAGTCGGAGTGGATGAAGGTCCGCAAGACGTGGGCTTCCGAGTCGGGGTGCGGCACCCACCAGTGCGGCAGGATCTCCGCCACCCCGAACTGCTGTGCCTCCGGCGAGCGCACGAAGTACTGCCGCCACAGCAGGTCGAGAAACGCCCCTTCTTCCCGCGCCACCAGGGCCCCGGCGACGTAGACCAGCAGGTATATCTCCTGCCGCTTCAGCGAAGTGAAGGAGCGCTTGGCGACCTCCAGGAACAGGATCACGGTCACCCACTGCGCGGCGGCGCCGATGCCGCCGCCGGTGACCAGGCCCAGGTACATCTCCCCCGGGGTCATGATCAGCGAAATGAACAGCACCCCGATGATCGTCCGGATCGTAAACCCGTCGTCGAACTTGTCCGGTGTTTCGAGGAGGTCGCGGTACTCCTTTACCTCCTCCCACTCCCGCTCGAGCCGAGCGCGGTCCTTGTCGGGGATCTGCTCAGCCAAGCTGTGCTCCCCCGCCGGCCCTAGTCATCCCACTGCCTCGCCGCCGCTTCGTCGACATCGATCACCTCCAGCTCGCCGGCCGCGCGCTGCGCCAGCATCGTCTCTGCCTCCCCGCGATGGTAGGCCTTGGCTTCTGCGTCGAAGGTGTGCCACAGCAGGAACTGCTTGCGCAGACCGTTCATGAAGCGCTGGTTGACACGCTTCCACGACGCGGTCTCGCCGCTGATCCGCTCGATGAACACCTCGATCGTGTAAATTTGGTGCATCTCCGACGGCACGAAGTCGAGCTGCATGTACTGGCTCACGCCTAGGTCGAAGGGAGCCAGCCATACCAGCATCTGCACTGAGTATTCGGTCGCGCCCTCCCGCTCCTCGCTGATGATGCGCACCTTGTCGGCGTAGAAGTCGCCTATCGACTCCTCGCTGTAGGCCTTGAAGTAGTTGGCCAGGAAGCCGCTCAGGCCGACCACCTCGGCGATGCCGACGCTGAACGGGAAATCGAACTCCCAGCGATCCCCATCCGGGGACGGTGGCACCCACCGCCGCACCGTGTCAGGCACCGCCGTGCGAGAGGCGATGCGGGCCGGGTAGATCGTAGAGATTAGCACCACTCCCATCACCATCAAGGCGGAGACGATCGCCGACATCGACGAGTAATTCAGGTCCATGCCCTGCACCAGATCCAACCCGAGCAGGATCTTGCCCATGCCCTGGCCCAGGATGTAGCCCAAGGTAACTCCCAGCACCGCGTAAACACAGGCCTCGGCGATAAACAGCAGCGCAATGTGCATCGGGGCCAGGCCCACTGAGGAATAGACCGCGATCTCCCGAAAGCGCTCGTACACCGCGCCCAGCATGGCGTTGAGCACGATCAGCGCCGCGATCAACATGGGCACCATCAGCGCGCCGAGCCCCTCCACCGCCGTCACTCCAAACGAGGTGTAGGACGACACCTTGACCGCGCCGGTCTGCTGGTCACGAATGCCGGCGAAGAGGGAGACGGCGAGCCGCATGAGGAAGTCCTCCAGCAGATCCAGCCCCTCCACATTCTCGTCGAACCGCACCCCGATCGAGCGCAGCGTGCCACCAGCTGCCCACACCGTGCCGTACGGCATGATCAGCACCTGCTCCGGGCTCACGTGGACGAACGACCGGGTTTCCATCTGCTGCTCCATCCCGTCGTCAAGCTCCGTCGAGCTCTGCGTCTCCGGTCCCCCGAGCATCTGATCCATCGTCGAGCTTTGGAAATCCACCGGGGTCAGGGGCTCGTCGTCGAGATCGTGAATTGCCTCGTAGGCCTCGGCGTCGAAGATCCCGCGGACGAGAAGCTCCTTGCCGAACGCACGAACCTCTGCCGTCCCGACATCCGCAGGGCCGATCCCGAGGTTCTCGGCCATGCGTTGAGAGAGCAGGCAGGTGGCCTCGTCCTCCCGCTCGAAGAAGCTGCCGGCGGTCAGGATAGCGTCCATGCCCGTCACCTCCACCTCCTGCGGCGAGAAGCCCACCAGCCCGGCTGCCCGGGTCTTGCGCCCGCGCGCCTGAATCTCGACGTAGGCTCTACTGCCGGCCTCCTCCGATATGTACCAGTTGCGCGGGCTGACCACCCCGTGCTCATCGAAGTGGGAGCGGGCGAAGTCCAACGTCGGCAGCGACAGCTTTCCCCAGCCCCGGTCGCGGATCTGCGTCCCCTCGTAGAGGGCTGCGTGGTCGGTGGGAAAAGCCATGAAGGTGATCTGCTGCCGGAAGGAGGTAAACGACAGCACAGTGAAGGTCAGGAGCGTCAGCGTCGTCAGGGTCAGCCCGGTGCGCAGCTTGCGCCTGCGCATGTTCGAGATGCCAAGCATGAAGGCGGCGTACGAGGCGCTGATCCGGTTGATGTCGGTCTGGTAAATGTGCGCCGACCGAGCCTGGTATTCGCGCATGAATTTGTTGAAGCGGCTGGTGATCATCGCGAACACGAACGCCGCCATCGCCATGATGACGAAGGCCAGTAGAATGACAGCCGGGTGGGCGATGGCGAAAGCCGGGTGCACCAGGGAGAGCGCCAGCCAGATCAGAGCCAGGATCAAGGCGAATCCGCCGAGCTGCCAGCGGATATCGGACGAGGCGAAGACCAGGCGCTCGCCGAAGAAAGCGGCCGGCAGCACCAGTGCCAGGAAGAACACCAGGCCCTTGATCACGTCGTTGAGGGTGCCCATCACGTCCGGGTAAGCCCGCGAGGTGATACCCATGGCCGCCCGCACGTTGGCCATGTACATGTCCCACTGCCTGTTCTCTGCCGCCTCGCTCGCCTGATCGATCAGTATGCGCCCGTGGGCATGCAGGCGTATGAGCCGCGGATTCTCGATCGCGTGCTGGCGCATTTTTTCCAGGCGGTGATTGTTGAGCCGCCACATGTCCTGCACGGCCAGGTACCCGGTGCGCTCCAGATTGTCCTCACCGACCACGTAGCCGTCACCGCGAGGTGAGTTGCGGCTGTTGGTCAGGATCATGCTATCGCCCATCAGGTACATCAGCGTATCGTCCGGCGCGCCGAAGGCCATGGCCACCGGCTCCATGACGCCGCGACCCCGCGCCAGGCCGAACTCCTGCGGCTTGACGCCGGCCTCGTCGAGCACCTCGATCTCCGGCAGAGCTTTCAGCATGCGTGGATCGATCAGCTGGTAGAAGGGCCGGGCCGTGCAGGGGAAAAGCACCAGTGTTCTGCGCTCAACGCCGAAGCGGACCGCCTGCGCCAGCTTCTTGCCGTGCACCTTCGAAGCGCGTTCACCCATGTCCGGTGCGTAAATGATGTCGCCGGTTTTCGGATCGAGGACGTAGGCGGCCACACCCACGGCGCCCAACACCACGCCGGGGATTTCGACACTGCCGTCATCGCCAGCGAAGTGGAAGTGTGACGACCGCACACCCTTGTGTACCTCGCCCCCGCCGGAACTGATCGACACGATCGCGTCGCGAATAATCTTGTCCGGCACCTGGCTTCTGCGCGGGTAGGACCGCGCGTTGACGATGAAGGTGCGCAGCTCATCCTTGAGGATGGGCGTGAAGTCCTCCAGTCCGCTCAACAGCTTCTCGTCATTGAAAGATTTGGTCAGAATCGCGTTCAGGAACGCGCTCTGCCGAGCGAGGTTGTCGTAGTCGACCAGGTGAGGCTGGTCCAGCGGCGAATCAAAAATGAAGCGCCCGGCGTTGATCGTCACGAAGGAGAGGGCGATCTGGCCAGCCCGCCTGACGAGGCTCCCGTCGACGCTCACGCCCCCGGGGACGAATGTGGTCCAGTCCAGCCCCTTTATCGGGCTGATACCGTTGACCAGGGCTTTTTCCGGATCGCGCCCCAGCCGGGGTGCCACCTCCCTGGCGTAGGCAGTAAAGGAGCGCCCGAACGGCACGTAGAACCGCTTCACGTCGTAGCTGAGCGTGTTGTTCCAGATCCCCACCTGATCGCTCTTGCTGGTCAGATCAAGGGAAATGAACAGGTCCGGCTCCAGCGGCCTTTCCATCTTAGTGACGTAGTCCTCGTGCTTGCGCGCATGGCGGTCCAGGAAGTCGATGATGCCGCGCAAGGAGATGAAGTGGGCGCCGGTCGCGACCAGAATCACCGTGCGATCGGGTGGGTGGCTCCGCAGGTGGCGCGCCAGCTCCAGCAGCGCCGCGATGCTGCCGGCCGCCTCCGCCGCCGGCGCCTTGGCCGGCACCACCGACATGCCGTCGTAGTAGGCCTGAACAATGATGGTCTCGTCGCGCAGCGTTTCGTGGCGACCCGGGAACTGGCCCCAGATATTGTAGGCCGGGCGCAGCTGCCATTCCATGTCGGCGGTGACGCGCGCCGCCAGCTCGCCGTCACCTACCAGCTCCCGCAGCCGCGCCCCGGTCTGCGCGTCGATCCAGAACCTGGGCACCGGCAGCGGGACCGAGAGGAATTTGGTCTCCGCTTCGCTCCAGAAGGTGGCATCCGGCTCGATGAAGATGATTGCCTGCGCGCCCAGCGACGCAGCCTGCACCCAGCGGTTGCCGCTGTTGAACTCCATAAGGACGATGCTGTCGTCCACCTCGCGGCCGTTGAGCTCGGCCAGCTGCCCGCTGCCGCCGTAGATCAGGTTGCCGGTCAGCCCGTCGGGACCGGTCTTGTTAGTCCGTACGTGGTTCGGCCACAGCCCGTCCAGGTGTATGCGCTCCCCGGTGTCGAGGATCGTGAGCTCGCCGCCGCGGTCGATCGGCACCGTGACGCCGTACTCCTCGCGCGTCACCTCGCTCATCCCCGCCGCCACGAACGCTTCCTGCACGTAGTCGGCGGCCCGGTCCGCCCCCGGGTAGCCGCTGACCCGCGAGCCCTGTGACGCCATGAACTCGACGGTCGCGCGGATGCTCTCCAGGTCTCCATGGGCACCCGAGGCCAGGACCAAGATTGCTGTCAGGTGGTGGGTAAGGCGCATTATCTGCGAGGAATGGCGCTGGTCATAACGCGATGAGCCTGTCTGTCAAGTGGCATCGCCTGGGGCCGAGTGGTGAACCCGCGTGCGGATACTCAGGCTGGCAAAGCTATTACGACCGAACTAGGGCAGCAAGGCTTAAGTACATGCGGCTGGAGAGTTCCGGTTACGGCGATCCGCTCCGATAGAGCAGCTGCGTACTGGTCTCCTCCCAAACCACAAATTGGAAACCACCAGGCAGGAGGGCCGAACGTCGCCACCGGATCAAAGCGGCAATTGCCGCGCCGCCGCCAGGTGGGCGACACAGTCGCCGCCCTCGACCCGGCCCGGGTGGCGCTTGCAGACCACTGTCCCATCGCCGCAGAACTCCACCGCTACCGGCTCGCGCGCCGGATTATCGGGAAACAGCAGGTGGCCGCACAGATCGCCCCGCGCCACATCCTGCCCCAGCTCGGTGACCGGCTCGAAGAGACCGGCCTCGGGTGCGTAGACGTAGGCGTCGGTGCCGAAAATGTGGAGCACCTCCGGAGGCTCCAGCCGATCGAGCAGCTCGCCCTTCATGCCCACCGCCGCCAACAGCCGGTCCACCGCCTGGCGCACCAGCCTGACGCCGGCGCGCGACACGCTGCCCATGCCGCCGTATTCTCCGCCGAGCGAGATCAGCCCCTGCCGGATGGCCGCATCCGGCAGCCCCTCCTTCTTGTTGCGGTTCTCGAAAACCATCACGTGCGGCACCCCCAGCTGCGCGACCAGGTCGAGGCTGCGCCGCTTGTGCTCCACCGACGCGTCGGGAGCGAAATGCGTGCTGGCGTGGGGCCGGTAGTCCAGGGACGCTCCGCCGCCGTGGAAATCCAGCACGACCTCGACCCTCGGCATCAGCTCCTGCTCGACGTAGTCGGCGATCTTTTCCGTCGGTCCGCCGCCCGGGTCACCGGGGAAGGCGCGGTTCAGGTTACCGTCGTCCAGCGGACTCACCCGCGTCCCCGCCAGGACGGCCGGCAGGTTCAGCGCCGGGATGACGATCAGCGTGCCCTGCATCTGGTCCGGCTGCAGCTCCTGGATCAGCCGCGTCAGGACGACCTGCCCCTCGTACTCGTCGCCGTGGTTGCCGGCCGTCAGCAGGACCCGGGGGCCCGTCCCGTTGCGAATGACGGCCACCGGGATCGGCACGATCCCGTAGGCGCTGCGGGTCACCGAATGGGGCAGTCGCAGCCAGCCGATCTGCTTGCCATCCCGGTCGAAATCGACCGACGCGGTTATCTGTGTCATGGGGACAGAAGAAGGGGCCTGGCTGCCCGAAGTCAAGCCGACAACGCAGACCGGCAGCATGACCGGGGCAGGGATAATGCTTTATGTATGAAGGGCCGGCCGGGGAATGCACGCCGCACACACTCGAGGAAATCTGATGAGCCACAGCAGGGAAGGGCGCGGCACCGCCGCGGCGGTGGCAGCAATCCAGGGCTTCGAAGAGGTCGAAACGGACACGGCGGCGCCGGACTGGGAGCCTGTTTCCGATCGCCTGATCCGCGTCGGCATTGCCGGCCAGGGTGTCTGCAGCTTCGGCGGGGCCTTTCACTTCCAGGACCACCCGAATGTGGAGATCGGCGCCGTCGCCGAGCTGGATCCGGACAAGCGTGCCCAGCTGGCCGAGACCTGCCGCTGCAGCAACGCCATGGCCACCTGCGAGGAGCTGATCCAAGACGACTCGCTGGAGGCCGTCTTCATCGCCACCGACGCCCCCAGCCATGCCCGGCTCGCCATCGCCGCCCTCGGCGCCGGCAAACACGTTGCCTCGGCGGTGCCCGCCGTTTTCGGCTCGCTCGAGGATGCCGACGCGCTCTATGCCGCCTATGCCGCTTCGGGTCGCAAGTACATGATGTTGGAGACCTCCTATTTCCACGAAGAGCTGCACACCATGCGCGAGCTGTACCGAACCGGGATCCTCGGCCGCGTCATCTACTCCGAAGGCGAGTACTGGCATCACTTCCCCACGCCGCTCGCCGCCCACCAGGGCTGGCGCGCCGGTCTTCCGCCCCAGTGGTACCCCACCCACTCCAACGCCTACTACATCGGCGTTACCGCCGGTCGCTTCACCGAGGTATCCTGCATGGGCCTGCCCAGCGCCCTGGATCACCTCCAGCCGGCGAACAATCGCTACGGCAACCCGTACGGCACCGAAATCGCTCTCTTTCGCACCAGCGACGGAGGCATGTCCCGCATGGCCGTCAGCTGGGATACCCCGGGCCACGGCGGCGACCGCGGGCGCCTGCGCGCCGAGAATGGCTCTTTCCACAAAGAGTTCCGCACCGCCGACCCGGAATACCGCCCGCCGCCGATTTCCCGCCCACCGCTTCCCCCGGGCGTGCGTGCCGGCGGCCACGGCGGATCGCACGGCTACCTGATGAATGAGTTCGTCGAAGCCATCCTGCTCGACCGCGATCCCCTCGTCGACATAGCCCAGTCGCTGAACATGACCGTCAGCGGCATCGTCGCCCACGAATCAGCGCTGCGGGATGGCGAGCTGCTGAAGATCCCGCATTACGAGATGCCGTCGTGACCGAATTCCCCGGTGTGGAAAGCGGAGAGACCGGGAAGCGCCATTGACGCCGGTTCGGCATCACCCTAACCCCTAACCGTTAACCGCGCGCTGCCGCAGCGGCAGACGAACCTCACCCGCGAAAGGCGAGATCCTGATGATCAAGATCGGCTGCAACTTCCTCAGCCTCACCAACACCAGCGTCGAGGACTTCATCCGCACCTGCTACGACCTGCGCCTCGACTGCGTCGATTTCCACCAGCGGGCTTTCGAGAGCACCGATCCGGCCTACCTGGGCTCGATCAAGACACTCTGCCTGAAGTACGGTCTCCCGATCGGCTACATCGGCGTCTCCGGCTACTTCCATGGCAACGCCGAGGAGCGGGCCGCCCATGCAGCCAATGGCAGGGAGGCCGTAGACCTGGCCGCCTTCCTCGGCTCCCCCATCATCCGCCTGTTCTGCGCCGAGGTCCCGGAGACCAACGGGGACGGCGAGCCCACCTGGCCTGCCATGATCTCCGGCTACCAGGAAGTAGCCGACTACGCCGCCACCAGGGGGATCCACGTCGGCCTGCAGAACCATCCGGCCACCGGCGACCAGATGGTGGAGATCCGTCGGGATGTAGACCGCGCCAACTTCGACTACGTCATGGACACCGGTCAGTGGGTGGGATCGCCCGGCGCCGGCCCGGATAGGGGGGAAACCGACCCGGCTCACGACTTCTACAGCTACATGGAGCAGACCGTCGGCAACGCCATGTACATCCGCTGCAAGTTCTACGTCGTCGAGAGCGGCACCGAGCAGTGGCTCGACTACGACCGGATCGCCGGCATCATCAGGAGCGCCGACTACAACGGCTGTATCTCGATCGTCTACGAGGGCCAGCAGGGGGACCGCGTCGAGCAGGTGCGGCTGGCAGCCGCGCAGCTGCGGCGGCTGCTGAGCTGATGGTTCAGGCACAGAGAACGGTCAGGTAAGCCGCCGCGCGTCTGCCGCGTGAACTGTCCACGATCCGGCCCATGAGCGGGAAGTGTCGCCGCCGTCTGATGCCGCTTATCTTCCACGGCCAGTGGGAAGAGAATTGCTGCGCACCCGATGATGGCAACCCAATGCATCAGCAGATGAACGACGACGAGAAATACCTCTTCGACCTCAACGGCTACCTGATTCTGCGCGACGTCGTCGATCCCGACATCATCCGCCGCTGCAACGAGGCGGTCGACGAGCACGACGACCAGATCCCGGCGGCCGAGCGCGTCTTCGAGGGCGAGGCGAAGGCGCTGGCCAGTGACATCCGCCAGCGCTGGACCGACGACATGCTCGAGTGGGGCAAACCGTGGCGCGAGGGGTTCCTCGACCTGCTGACCCTGCCGGGTCTCGCACCCTACCTGTCGGAGATCCTGGGATCCTACCGCATGGCCCACCCGCCGCGGCTGTTGATGATGGACCCAGGCTGCGCCGGCCACTACCTGCACGGCGGCCGCCTCGACCGCCAGTCGTTCAAGAGTACCTACATGGCCAAGTTCGGCAGGATCTACTCCAGCCTGGTGATCGTCGAGTTCCCGCTGGCGGAGGAAGGGCCGGGTGACGGCGGCCTCGCCCTGGTCGCCGGCGGCCACAAAGCCAACTTCCCGATCCCCCCGACATTGCGCGACTGGGAGGCCTACCGCGACCACGTCGTCGAGGTTCACGTCAAACCCGGAGACGCGGTCATCTTCAACGAGATCACCATCCACGGCACCCTGCTCTGGCGCGGCGAGCACCAGCGCCGCGCCCTGCTCTACCACTACAGCCCGGCCTACCAGGCGAGCCAGCTGCTCTACAAGGAGATCACCTACCCCGACTACGTGTCCGACATGACCCCGGAACAGCAGGAGATGCTGCGACCGCCGCACGGCTGATCCGCGTCCCGGGCCACATGCCGCAACTCAAGAAGGTACCCGACTACTACGCCCGGCCAGGCCAGGTCCAGCCCAGCGGCGGCCCCTCGGGTGCCACCGTCCCGGCTTTCCTTCTCGGCACGCTCCTCTGCGTCGCCATCGGCGCCGGCACCGTCTACAGCAACCTGATCATCAAGGGCTCCTTCATGGCCTGGGCCTTCAGCACCCCGGCCGCCCTTTTCCTGTTATTCTACCTGGTCCTCGCCAATGGGGGAATCAGGGCGCTCTCCCGGCGTCTGGCGCTCACCTCCCAGGAGCTGACGCTCATCTACATCATGATGATCGTCGCGGCCACGCTCCCCACCTTCGGGATGGTGTCGCACCTGCTGCCGATGATCACCTGCATCTTCTACTTCGACACCCCCGAGAACGAATGGGCGAGCCTGTTGCATCCCCACGTGCCGGACTGGATCGCGCCGCGCGACCACGGCGTGATCACCGGCTTCTACGAAGGCTCGGCCGACGGCGTACCGTGGGATGCGTGGACCGAGCCCCTGCTCTACTGGCTGATCTTCCTGCTCGCCCTCTACCTGGTGACCACCAGTCTGGCGGTAATGGTGCGACGCCCCTGGATCGAGCGGGAGCGGCTGCAGTACCCGATCGTCCAGGCACCGATCGAGCTGGTGGCAGCTGCCGGCCGCGGACGGTTCGACGTCCCGAAGATCCTGCGACAGCCAAGCACCTGGATCGGCTTCGCGGTGCCGGCCCTGGTCATCACCAGCAAGGCCCTGCACGGCTACCATCCGGCCTTTCCCGTCATCAACCTGCAGCATTCCGTCCCCACTTTCGGAGACCTGGTCTATTTCGACTTCAGGGTATCCTTCTCGCTGCTGGCGTTCTCCTACTTCATCAGCCGCAGCCTCTCCCTCGGCATCTGGGTCTTCTACCTGCTCACCAACCTGGAGCTGGGGATGTTCTACACCCTCGGGATCGTCAGCAGAGCGCCGCTGAGCTGGTGGAGCAACACCGAGGCCCCCTATCTAACCTTCCAGGCACTCGGCGCGATGGTGGGCTTCGCCATCCTGCCGCTGTGGCGCTCCCGCCACCACTTTCGGGACGTGGCGGGCAAGGCGTTCGGCAGGCGCCCACACGTCTTCGACGGCGATGAGATCATCTCCTACCGCGCCGCCGTGTTCAGCCTTATCGGCGGACTGATCGTGATGGTGGTCTGGCTCGAAGCCAGCGGCGTCCCGCTCTGGGTCGTGCCCCTGTTCCTGGCGATTGCCCTGCTCCTCCTCCTCGCCATCACCCGGATCGTCGCCGAAGCCGGGGTCGCGCTGCTGCGCGCGCCGGTGATTGCGCCCGACCTGATGATCGGTGGGCTCGGCGTGCAGCGCCTCGGGATGACCGGACTGACCGGGCTGGCCTACACCTATCCCTGGACCGCCGACCTGGTCACCTTCCCGATGGCCTCGGTGGCCAACGGTCTCAAGATGGCCCACGAGGTGATCCAAGGCAGCCGGCGGGCGATATTCTGGGCGATCGCC